>JBFWIM010000053.1:0-11648 GCA_050255995.1 Intestinibacillus sp. | reverse complement strand
AGTATCAGTTGGAAGACAGGAATTAAAGGCAGAACGGACAGCATGGAAAAGGACTACTATATCCCGGCGGAGCCGTACGGAGAGGATCAGTTTACAGAAAAACGGTCCAGATTCACCGGCCGTCTGTGGCGGGTCGAAACGCCCGAGGAAGCGACCGCGAAAATCAAGGAAATGCGTGAAACCTATTGGGACGCGGCGCATAATTGTTGGGCATATATCCTGCGCGAGGGCAATATCATGCGATATTCAGATGACGGCGAACCGCAGGGGACGGCCGGACAGCCGATTCTTGAGGTACTGCGCCACGAGCAGCTGGTGAATGTCTGCTGTGTCGTCACGCGCTACTTTGGCGGCATCCTGCTGGGCACGGGCGGTCTGGTGCGCGCCTATACCGAGGGCGCGAAGATCGCGGTCGCCGCGGCGGGCATCCAGCGCATGAGCCTGTATGACGTGCTGTTGATCGCATGCCCATACCCGCTTTACGAAATCGTCCAGCACCTGCTGCCGGATTTTGACTGTGCGGTTACGGATACCGACTTCGGCGTGGACGTCACGCTGACCTGCACCATCCCGGCGGGCGGCGCGGCGGGGCTTAATACGGCGCTGGCGGACGCGACCGCCGGGCAGGTATATGCCGAGGTGATGGAGAGCAAATTTATGGGGAGAAGAGTAAAATAAAAAAACAGACCGCTTTGGCGGTCTGTTTTCAGAAGAGTCAACCATATAATCCGTTGTCACCACAAGGGAAAAGCGTATCCACAACGTCATTCAGCGTTTGCGCATCGTTGGTTTCGGTTAAATAGGTGGGTTGCGGTTCGCCCATCGAAGAGATGGCAACCGTTTGGGTGGCCTCGTCCCAGTCGACGGCAAAGCCGCAGAGCTCGGCGACCGCGCGGATGGGCAGGTACGTGCGGCCATTGCGAACGACCGGCGCCACGTCCGACACAAGCACCCAGTTGCGTTCGGGCTCGTCACGGTGGCTGCGCAGATAGCTGTCGGCGGTTGCCGGGGACGGAAACAGATTGATGGGCTTTACGGGGCCGTCGGTGGTTGCGAAGGCATACTCCTCAAGAAAGGGCTTGTATCCGGGCTTGAGATAAAGCGCAACCTGTACCCACGGCCATTCGTCATCCCTTTGCTGCTGTTCGGCATACACGGGGGACAGCACGCGCACAATCTCGTTGTTGCTGTTCCAGCCCACCTGACAGCCGAGCGCCTCGCCGACCGCGCGCAGCGGCAGCATGGTGCGGTTGTCCGGGCTGAGATAGGGCGTCGCGTCGGAAAAGATCACGGGACGCCCGTCTTTTGTGACATGGATATCCGCCGCGAAGGCGGGAAAACTGCACAGGGCAAGCGTCAGCGCGGTGCAGAGCGCGCGGATAAAGTATTTTTTCATGTAAAATATTCCTTGATCAGGTGTACAGGCCGCACTCGGTCAGATAGAGCGGGCTCGCATGATCCGCATCCGCGCTGACGGTCTCCACCTTAAGCTTCGTCACGCCGGTCAGGTCGACGTTGAAGGCAATCGGCTGCGTGCCAACCGTGATATAGGGTGAGGTGTATAGCAGTTTATCGTCCCCATAGATGCGCAGCAACGCATTTGAGGAGAAGGTGCTGCGTTGCGCGTAGCTGATGCACACGCTGCCGCGAATGCTGGTGTACTGGCCGTTGATCAGATACTCTTCCCAACTGGCGGTCGATGTAGTTGAGCCGAGGTACAGAGCATCGCTGTGAAGGTTGCCGACATTGTCCTTGAGACTGGGCTTGGTTTCAAACACAGTATAGTAGTGATTGAAATCTTCCAGATCCTTCAGCCAGGCCGCGGGCTCGGTCGATTCGTGCTTGCCGAGATAAACGCTGGAGGTTTTGCTGTCCCACTGCACGGCCTTGCCGACTGCCGTACCCACGGCGCGCACGGGCAGGTAGGTCGTGCCGTTGTAAATAAACGGTGTGACCGCGTTGCCGCTGGCATCTGTTGGGTTGAGCTTGACGTCGTCAACGTAAATGCTGACGCCTGTCTGCACCTGAATGGTGCGGTTCAGCAGCGCCGCCCCCGCGGGCAGCACGACTGTGCCGAACAGCAGCGCGGACGCTGCCCCCAACGCAAAGTACTTTGTTTTCTCCAGTTTTTTCATTCCGTCACCCTCTTGTAATAAAGATTATACGAAGCGGCGTGCCGTGGGCTCTGCCTGCAAAAAATAAAAACGCCGCGCAGGGAAAATCCTGCACGGCGCGGCAAGAGCGGCGCAAAACCGCTGATCGTCAGACATAAAAAACGATGTTCCGCCATAAACAGGCCAAATTGGCATGGCTGTAAAGGAACCGGAGATGCGGGGTTGTAAAAAGAGAACAATAGTGGTATACTATACTTTGCTGCATAGTCGGAAGAATAGAAAATATCCGTTTGCATTTCCCGCAACGGCCACTTGTCTCCACTCTTTTTGTTTTAGCATAGCACACTTTGGGAAACATTGCAAGAGGATGTGTGAAAAGAAGTTTTGTTTGGGCGATATTTTTTGTTCAAATTCACATTGGAAAACTTTTGAGAAAAAAGAGGGAAAAACAAATGCGCTTGGTATTATAACTATAGGATGCTTTTTTGCAAGGCGCCGCTTAAATGGGAGGTCACTGCATGACAATACGGGAACAGCTGGAGGCGCTGGAGGCGCAGGCCCTGAGTGAAAACGCCGCGCTTTCAGCGCACTCGCGCGGACGGGAGCGGGAGGTTAACCCCTGTCCCATGCGCACCTGTTACCAGCGCGACCGCGACCGCATTATTCACTCCAAAGCGTTCCGCCGCCTGAGCAACAAGACGCAGGTCTTTATTTCTCCGGAGGGCGACCACTACCGCGCGCGCCTGACGCATACGCTGGAGGTGGCGCAGATTGGCCGTACCGTTGCCCGCGCCCTGCGCCTGAACGAAGACCTGACGGAGGCCATCGCCCTCGGGCACGATCTTGGGCATACGCCGTTCGGCCACGCGGGCGAAACTGCGCTGGCAAGCGTATGCCCGGAGGGGTTCCGCCATAATGAACAAAGCCTGCGCGTAGTCGAGCGCATTGAGCACGACGGCAGAGGGCTGAACCTGACCTGGGAGGTGCGCGACGGCATTGTCTGCCATACGGGCGGCAGAAAGGCATCCACACAGGAAGGACGCATCATCCACTTCGCAGACCGCATTGCCTACGTCAACCACGACATTGACGACGCACTGCGCGCCGGGCTGATCGGACAGGAGGACATTCCGAAGGAACTGCGCCGGACACTCGGCGATACGCATGGCAGCCGAATCGATACGCTGGTCAGCAACATGATTACATACGGCGAACGGACCGGTGAAATTGGCATGGATTCTGAAATCCACGAGGCCATGCTGGAGCTGCGCAAGTTCAATTTCCGCAGTATTTACCGGGGTACCAAAGCACAGACCGAGGAGACCCGTGCGATGGATATGCTGCGCGCGCTGTATGGGTACTATGACGAGCATCCGGAGGAGCTGCCGGAGGATTACCGGAGGCTCATGGATACGGACAGCCGCGCGCGCGTGGTATGTGACTATGTCGCCTGCATGACCGATCGTTATTCCATCATGATGTACAAAAAACTGTTTATTCCGAAGAGCTGGAACCCGTTCGACGATTGAAGGGTCGGCAAAGACCAGGGACAGGAGGCCGTCACGGCTGCCGTCCGAACGAAAGGAGGATGCAGGTATGGCGTTTGACCGCGGTTTTCTCGATGAACTTTCCGCGCGATGTGACATTCTGGACGTGGTTTCACGTTATGTGCAGCTAAAAAAAAGCGGTGCAAATTATTTTGGCCTGTGTCCGTTCCATAACGAGAAATCCGCATCCTTTTCCGTCGCGCCAGACAAGCAGATTTATCACTGTTTCGGCTGCGGCGCGGGCGGGGGCGTGATTAATTTTATTATGCGCGCCGAGGGGCTGGAGTTTCCGGATGCGGTACGGTTTTTGGCCGATCAGACCGGCATGCAGGTGCCTGAGGACAGGGCGGATCCGCGCGCAGCACACCGGCGCGAGCGCATTCTCGCCCTGTGCCGCGATGCGGCGCGGTTCTTTTATGACGAGCTCTGGGCACCCGAGCACGTGCATGTGCAGCAGTACTTCGCGCGGCGCGGGCTGACCCGCAAAACTATGAACCGCTTCGGCCTTGGTTTCGCGCCGGACAGCTTCAGCGCCCTGATGGACGCGATGCAGACTAAGGGCTACGCCAAAGACGAGCTTCTGGATGCCGGGCTGGTCTCCAAAAATGAAAAGGGGCGGGTATACGACCGGTTCCGCGGGCGCGTCATGTTCCCCATTATTGATACGCGCGGGCAGGTGATCGCTTTCGGCGGGCGCGTCATGGACGACAGCAAGCCCAAGTATTTAAACTCGCCTGAGACCGCGGTGTTTCACAAGAGCCGCAACCTGTTCGCGCTCAATCTCGCCAAAAAGACCAAGGCGGAATATTTTATCCTCGCCGAAGGCTATATGGACGTCATCGCCCTGCATCAGGCCGGGTTTAACTCGGCGGTTGCCTCGCTCGGCACTTCGCTGACCGAGGAGCAGGCGCGGCTGATCGCCCGGTATACCAAGGAAATTGTCATCTCCTACGACGCGGACGGCGCGGGACAGGCGGCCGCGCAGCGCGCGATCGATATTCTGAAAAAGGCGGACCTCTCGGTCAAGGTGCTGCGCATCCCCGGAGCGAAGGATCCGGATGAGTTTATCCGGGAAAAAGGGCCGGACGCCTTCCGCCGCCTGATCGAGCAGTCGGAAAACCACATCGCCTACCGTCTGGACAGCATCGCCGCCCGATACGATTTGGATGAGGACGAGCAGCGCGTCTCCTTTTTGCAGGACGCGGCGCGGGAGCTCGCCCGTATTGACGGCGCGGTGGAGCGCGAGGTCTATACCGGACGCGCGGCACATATGGCGCGCGTCAGTGTCGAGGCCATGGGCGTCGAGGTGAACCGTGCGCTCGCCATCCGCCGCAAACAGCAAAAGGCCGCCGCGCGCCGTGAAATCCGCGCGCCGGTTGCCGCCGCGCAGCCCAAGGATCGCTCGCTGCAATATACGGATATCAAATCCGCGCGTGCGGAAGAGGGTATCCTGCGGCTGGTGTTCGAAAGCCCGGAGACCATGGATTACCTTTGGGACCGGCTGCCATCCGAACATTTTTCCGCAGCGGTCCTGGCTAAAATTTACGGCTATGCGCGCGAGCTGCACGGGCAGGGCATCCTCATCACGGTATCCGCCTGCGAGGGCTGGCTTGAGCAAAACGAAATGGAGCTCCTCTCCGCGATACTTGCAACTCCGGTCGCCGTCGGTAAGCGCGAAAAGGCGCTGGACGATTACATAAATATCATCGAAACGCAGCGCACGCTGCGGCAGACGGACGCTGACGATATCGGCGAAGACCCGCTGCTCGCAATGTCCCGCAAGCAAAGAGAAAAAAAGAGCTATGGAGGAAATAGAGTATGACACAGAGTGCACAGACCCCTCAGAGCACGCATGAGATAGATGCGCAGCGGCAGGCTGTCCGGGATTTGCTCGAACTGGGCAAGAAAAAGGGGAAACTCACGCTCAAAGAAATGGCGGATGCGCTGGCCGATGTAAACCTGGAATCCGATCAGCTGGATAAACTGTACGAAACGCTCGAAAGCATGGGTATAGAGATCGAAGGCGCAGAGCTCGCCGCGCTCGAACTTGTGGACGAGGATGAGGAGTTTGAGGCCGAAAAGATCGAGGAGGTTCCCGAGGAGGAGCTTGCCGACCCGTCCGCGCTGGCCGAGGGCTTCGCGATTGACGATCCGGTGCGCATGTACCTCAAGGAGATCGGCAAGGTCGATCTGCTTTCTCCGGAGGAGGAAGTGCAGCTTGCCGAGCAAATGCTGGGCGGCAACGAGGCGGTTAAAAAACTCCGCGACAAGAGCGTCGCCATCACCGCTGAGGAACGCCATGACATCGACAAGGCAATTGCTGCCGGTGAGCGCGCCAAGAAGCGCCTTGCCGAGGCAAACCTGCGTCTGGTCGTCTCGATCGCCAAGCGCTATGTCGGCCGCGGCATGCTGTTCCTCGATCTGATTCAGGAGGGCAACCTGGGCCTCATTAAGGCCGTCGAGAAATTTGACAGCACCAAAGGGTTTAAGTTCTCAACCTATGCGACCTGGTGGATCCGTCAGGCCATCACCCGCGCAATCGCCGACCAGGCGCGCACCATCCGCATCCCGGTACACATGGTAGAAACCATCAACAAGGTTATTCGCGTCTCCCGTCAGCTTTTACAGGAGCTGGGACATGATCCCACGCCGGAGGAAATCGCGCAGGAGATGAATATGCCGGTGGATCGCGTGCGCGATATCTTGAAGATCGCCCAGGAGCCGGTCTCGCTCGAAACCCCGATCGGTGAGGAGGAGGACTCCCATCTCGGCGACTTTATTCCCGATGACGACGCGCCGGAACCGGCCGAGGCCGCATCCTTCATGCTGCTCAAGGAGCAGCTGGTCGAGGTGCTCAAGACGCTCACGCCCCGGGAGGAAAAGGTGCTGCGCCTGCGCTTCGGCATTGAGGACGGCCGCACCCGCACGCTCGAGGAGGTCGGTAAGGAGTTCAACGTAACCCGTGAGCGCATCCGCCAGATCGAAGCCAAGGCGCTGCGCAAGCTGCGCCACCCGAGCCGCTCGAAAAAGCTCAAGGATTTCCTGAATTAAGGGGGCTTAAAATGTCGTTGATTATGATAATCGGTTGTTTGCTCGGCATGGTGATCGCGATCCCGCTGCTGATCCTGATCGCGAAAAAGCTGCAATAGCAGTTCCTTAAATCCTGCACAATAAAAGCCGCTGTCACAGTACCTGTGACAGCGGCTTTTCGCGCGCCGAATATGGTTATTCCTCACCGTGGGAGCGCAGATACCGCGCCATTTCTTCGGCGTCCTTGATCTCAAGCCCACGTTCGCCTGCCAGAGATTCCACATGGTGGGTAAACTCGTGGAACAGCGTCCTGCGCAGCTTTCGTTTGAACTTTTGGGGTGAAATATCCCCATATATACGGACAAACGAACCGTAATAGATATTGATATATCGCCCCAGCGCCGGATCAATCCGGTATTCGCCGAGTATATACAGGTCATCCCCGCGTGCAATGGGGCTGCGTTTGGCCTGCGGCAACAGGGAAACGCCGCCATTAAGTCCGTTCCAGAATTCTTCGGGCAGCTCCTGCGCGACCTGGTCGAGCAGCTCGTGCGCCTCGTCGATACTGACCATACTGTACTTTTCACATCCTTTATTTTCCGGTTCAGAGGACAACCAGCGTAATGCCGTTGTTGTGCCGTTCCAAATCCGCGTCCCGGCGCAGCGGAGGATATAAGTCAAGCGCACGGCGCGTATCCTCCTCGAAAATTGACAGCTTTTCGCCGGGAATATAGAAGCGGACATAGCCGCTTTTTTGCAGGCCGTCCAACTGGCGGCGTGCCGCCGGACGGATTTTGCCGCCGCGTCCGGTGGAGCCGAAGCCGTGGATAACCTTGAGCAGACGCACGCCCTGACGGCGCGCCGTCCGGACTTCCCAGACGAGGCGCTGCATGGCTTGCGGAACGGTGGGCAAGTTGTCCTCCAGGTTGATGATTCGATAGCTTTCCGCCATAAAGAGCACATTCCTTATCTTTTGTCATTTCCCGGCGCACAGCGCGGCAAAGCCCGCAAACAGGGCGTCCTGGTCGTCCAGGGTATCCATGCAGGTCACGCGGGTCTGGCGCTCGGGGTGCCACTGAACGCCAAAGACCGGGAGCGAATGGTGTTCGAGCCCTTCGATGACGCCGTCGGCTGCGCGTGCGGTAACGCGCAGTCCCAAACCGACTGCGGCGACTGCCTGATGATGATAGCTGTTCGCCTGCAGCGACGGGCCGCAAAGCTGGTGCAGGCGGCTGCCGGGCAGCGTGCGCACTTCGTGAAGCACGCCGTCGCCATGCCCCTCCATATGCTGCAGCAGCGTGCCGCCAAAATAGACGTTTAACACCTGCACGCCCCGACAAATGCCGAAAACCGGTTTGCCGCGCGCAATAAAGGCATCCAGCAGCGAGAGCTCCTCGCGATCGCGTGCCGGATCAATGGAGAGGGTATCGGTTTCGGCAGATTGCCCATAATAGGAGGGAGCGAGATCGCCGCCCCCTGTAAGCAGCAGTCCGTCAAACCGTTCTGCGGCAGTTTCCACCCGCCCGCCGGAAAATGCGGCGGACAGCGCGTCGCACGCGGCCAACGCCGTCCCATAGTAGGCCGAAACCGCACGCTGCGGCGATAGCGAGCCGGACTGGAAGCCGCATGACAACAGTATAACAGGCTTTTTCAAAAAATTCACCTCTTGTTTTGTAAAAGGTTAGTTTACACAAAATTTATAAAAGGGTTCGCAAATTTTACATTTGAGGTTGACAGTGCGCTTTTTTGCACGGTATACTTTAATCGTGAGTGTAAAAAAATTGTAAAATTTTAGCTGAACCAAGAAAGACGGGTTCAGCAGGAGGATGAAAAATGGAATTTGACATGTTGTCACTTCTGCAGCTGGTAGGCGGCCTCGCGCTGTTTATCTATGGTATGGTTACCATGGGCAGCGGGCTGGAGCGCGCCGCCGGTGCAAAGCTGGAGAAAACACTTGAAAAAATGACCGGCAACCTTTTCAAAGCGATCTTAATGGGTCTTGCGGTCACCGCGGTCATTCAGTCTTCGTCTGCGACAACGGTCATGGTGGTCGGTTTTGTAAACGCCGGCATCATGACGCTCAAGCAGAGTGTGGGCGTCATTCTGGGCGCGAACATCGGCACCACCGTCACCGCGCAGATTCTGCGCCTCGACTCCACGGGCAGTCTGGGCGACAGTCTGTTTATGCAGATGCTGAAGCCCAAGAACCTCGCCTTTGTGGCCGTGTTGGTCGGCATTATTATCATTATGCTGGCCAAAAAGAAAAAGACGAAGGACAAGGCCGATATTCTGATTGGTTTCGGCATTTTGTTTATCGGTATGTCCACGATGGAGGGGGCGGTCGCACCGCTCGCGGAGCTGCCGCAGTTTGCGCAGATTTTCGCGGCCATCTCCAACCCGGTTCTGGGCGTGCTGGTCGGCGCGGTAGTCACCGCGATTATCCAGTCCTCTTCGGCGTCGGTTGGCATCCTGCAGGCGCTGTCCACTACGGGCGTCATCACCTATGCCGCCGCAATCCCGATCATTCTGGGCCAGAATATCGGCACCTGCATCACGGCGTTCCTGTCCTCGCTCGGCGGTAATAAAAACGCGCGCCGCGCGGCGATGATCCACTTCTATTTTAACCTGATCGGCTCGATCATCTTCCTGATCGGTGTTTATGGCCTTAATACTTTTCTGCACTTCTCGTTCTGGGACACGTCGATCAACAAGGGCGGCATTGCAAATTTCCACACCATGTTTAACCTTATCACCGTGCTCCTGTTCATTCCCTTTAACAGGGTGCTGGTTCGTCTTGCGGAGCGGACGATCCCGGCGTCTGAGGAAAAACCCGACCCGCTTGCCAAGCTCGAGCCGCGCTTCCTCGCTACGCCCTCCATCGCTTTGGATCAGTGCCAGAAGTGCATCTCCGAGATGGGTACGACGGCCAAGGCAAATTTCCTGCTCGCAACCGAACCGATTTTCAGCGGTGCAGAGCCGGATCAGAACACTTTCAAGGCAAATGAGTCGTTCCTCGACCGTGCGGAGGTTGAAATCGGCAAATATCTGCTGAATATGCAGAATAACCTGCCGTCGAAGGACGGACAGCAGCTTCACGCAGAGATGTTGCATTCGCTCAGTGATTTTGAAAAAATGGGCGATTATGCGCAGAACATTTTGGACTGCGTGGTGGAGTTTCAGGAGTCCGGCAACCATTTCTCACCCTACGCGATGGACGAGCTGCGCGTGATGTGCGACGCGGTCGGCGAACTGATGGACACCACGATTCAGGCGTATAGCACCCGCTCCGCCTCCATCGCCCGCAGCGTTGAGCCGATAGAGGAGATCGTGGACATCCTGAAGGATCAGCTCAAGAGCCGCCATATTGAGCGCCTGAACGAGGGCACGTGCACCTTTACGACCGGCGTGCCGTTCCTCGATATCATTCACGACCTTGAGAAGATTGGCGACCACTGCTCAAATATTGCAATCTATACCATCCAGCTGTGTGAGGGTGCGTCCAAGTTCGATACGCACGGTTACTCCAAGCAGGAGATCAAGGGCACGCCCCTGTTCAAGGAGCAGATGCGCTTCTTTGAACAGAAGTATCTGGCGAAGCTCCACATTTCGGTATAAATGAACAAAGCGCCTGCGGCATTTTGCTGCAGGCGCTTTTCTTTATTGAATTTCACGCAGGGGCTGCGGCGATCCGCTCAGGGAGACCGCGCCGTCCCCGGTGATCAGGTAGGTGTTTTCCGTACCGACCGTGCCGATGCCGGGCAGGGCGATTTTAGGCTCGACAGCCAGAGTCATATTCGGCTGAATCGGCATTTTAAAGCCGCGTGCAATGACTGGGGCTTCGTCCATGGTCAGGCCGATGGAGTGCCCGAGGAATCTTCCGCCGTTCATGAAACCGTCGATATAGCGCACGTCGAACTTGTCCATCACTTCGGTGTAGACGTCCTCAAAAATCGCGCCGGGCACAAGGCGCGAAGCAATTTCGCTCTCAAGCGCCTGACAGTAGGCATACGCCTCGCGGATCAGCTGACCGTTCGGGTCTTCATCCAGGCGGCCAAAATAAAAGACCGTTGATTTGTCAGTGTGATAGCCCTCAATGCCGCTCGGGATATCCAGATAAACCAGCGTGCCGCGCGTCAGCTTGCGATGGATGGAGCCGATGGATTGCACGGCAATGCAGGTGCCGTCGGTGCCGCCCGGGCCGTCGAACGCGGTGGTGGCAAGCGCGGACTTGCCGAAGGAGGCCAGGCCGATAATGTCCTCACCAAGCGGCTGGTTGAAACGTGCGATGCCATGACTGCCCATACGAAGCAGGTTCTCAAAGATTTCCGCGGCGAGCTCGGCCTCGCTGATGCCCTCGCGAAGCAGCGCCGGCGCGGCCACCTCCAGCGCCTCGGCATGGTTGCGGCCGGAGAGCCGCATGCAATCCAACTCATACGCACTTTTAATGGCGCGGATATCATTTAAAGCAGAGTTAACGCTTTTCAGCTCCCGAAAGGGCAGAGAGCGGCGCACAAGCTCGGTCCACTCGAGTGTCGCGGTGCGGGTCTCCACATAAGCGGTCTCGGGCAGGTCGGTATAGAACTCGCCCAGCGTACGGAAGCTGCGCATCGGGCGGATATCGTCAAACAGCGACTCGCGGCGCGCGCGCTCAAAGCTGCGGCGCACCCAGAGGATGGCGCTGTCCGGACGGACGACCAGCACGCCGTCCTGCATGGTGCCGGTCAGGTAATACATATTGATCTTGTGGTTGATAAGCGCCATTGACCAGCCCGGGTCAAGAGCATGCATGCCGCGCCGGAATGCGGCCAGGCGGTTTATAAGCTCAGATTTGGGAACGCGGCGGGGTTCGTCTGCCATGATCATTAGCTCCTTTTTGTGTCACTTCCTTTCTAGTATATCATACAATGCCGTTTTCACAACATCAAACTCGCCACATAAACGGCATAGATGATCAGCA
>JBFWIM010000052.1:0-11751 GCA_050255995.1 Intestinibacillus sp. | reverse complement strand
CAACAAAACGACGTATCGCGCATAACGATTGAACAATCCGACATCGTCCTTTCCGCAAACGAGAAGCATAAAATGCTTGTGACCTTCGTAGTAAATGATCAATTGTTCGGCATCGACCAGGACTTTGTCATGGAAGTGGTGGGTTCAGAGAAAGCGTTTTTCTTCCACGGAGCTTCCGGTAAAATCCGTATGGCGGTGCCATATAAAGAACGGTACCTGGCGGCTATCAATCTGCGTGCGCTGTTCAATCAAGCGGTGCCTTCATTGGGCAATCCATATCTGTTGGTAATCGGCAGGCAGGATGATTTGCAGGTGGCGCTTGAAGTAGATGATTTGAACAGCGTATTGGAAGTCAATGCAAGCGACATAAAAGAGGCTCCGAATATCAGCGAGCTGCAGTCCTGTTTTTCCGGTGTGGCATGTTTCCAGAGCAAAGCCGGAAACCGGTTTTTGTTTGTATTAAACCATGATGCATTGCTGTCCCGCAAAGAACTTGAGGGAATTATGGGACAACTGGATAAGATTAAGGAAACTGTGTCACAAATCGATGCGCCGCAGTAGACGGCCGGGTCGGAAATTCCGGAGGCTGCCGGATAAAGATATCTTGCGCGGGATGCGCAGATACACGGCATACCTGTGACAGGTTACAAGACAGGCCAGCGCCCTTTCGGTGCTGGCCTGTCTGCACTTAATATGATTTGCGCAGTTTGCGTGTGGATTCTACTCGTCAGCCGCGGTGCGGAGCCGCCATGCTTCGCTCTCGCGCTGCAGCTCAACCATACGGCGGTAGATCCCTCCCTGAGCCATAAGGCCGGCGGGGCTGCCCTGTTGGGCGATTTTGCCGTCGTCGAGCACAATGATGTTGTCTGCGCCAGCCACAGTTCGCATCCGGTGTGCGATGACAAGCACGGTTTTGTTTTGCAGCAGGCGGGACAAAGCGGCCTGCACGGCAGTCTCATTCTCGACGTCGAGCGATGCGGTCGCTTCGTCCAGCAGAATGACCGGCGCATCTTTCAGGAGCGCGCGCGCAATGGAGATGCGCTGGCGTTCGCCGCCGGAAAGGGTGGAGCCGTTTTCGCCGATCACGGTCTGATATCCTTCCGGAAGGCGGCGAATGAATTCATCACACTGCGCGGCGCGGGCGGCCGCGAGCACCTCGCCGTCGGTTGCGTCTCTGCGCCCCAGACGGATGTTTTCCATGACAGTGTCGCGAAACAGCGTTACATCCTGAAAAACAATGGCATAATGCCGCAGCAGGGCTTCCGGGTCGACGGAGGCTACATCCACGCCGCCCAGCGTGATTTTGCCCTCGCTGACATCCCAAAACCGCGCGGACAGTTTGGCGGCAGTCGATTTGCCGCCGCCGGACGGGCCGACCAACGCAGTGATCTGCCCCTGTTTGGCGGTAAAGGATACGTCGTTCAAAACGCCCTCTCCGTCGCGGTATGCGAAGGAAACGTGATCGAAGGTAATGTCATAGCCGTGCGGCGCGCAGGTATCGCTGCCGGTCTGCACGGGCCGTTCTTCAATCTGCCGCATGCGTTCGATCTGCAGTCTGGCGTTAAACATTGCGCCCAGATTGATCAGCGAGGTGGAGAGGGGATCATACAGCCGCGCGGCAGCAATCAGGAATACCAGATATGTCAGCAGGTCCAGACTGCCTGCCGCCAACAATTCCGCGCCGGCCAGCACAGTGGTGGCAAGGCCGAGCCGCAGAAACGCCTGTGCCGAAGAGATGAACACACCGGTCGTCAGCTCGGAACGGATAGCGGCGCGCTCGGCGTTCGCGAGTTTTTCCCGCAAGCCCGCAAGGTAGTGCTCCCGCCGGTTGCAGGATTTGATGTCCCGCACGGTTTCCAGGCACTCCTGTATCCCATCCGACAGAGCGCGCTTGGCGAGAATACTCCTTTCACCCATTTTATCCTGCAGATATTTTGAGCCGACTGCGAGGATCAACGCCACCGGCACAACCCAAAACACCGCAAGTGAAAGACGCCAGTCCATGGAAAACAGGCTGATAGCAATGAGCACTGTGGAAATACAGGAGCCGAAGAGCTGCGGAATGTAGTGCGAGAAGGATTGCTCCAAATTGGAACAGTCCGACATGATCGTGCCCGTCAGATCGGCGAGATCGCGCTTGCCGAAGAAAGAAAGCGGCAGCTGCCGCAGCTTTTCCGCAAGCCGGACGCGGCGGTTTGCGCTCTCGGCATAAGTTGCGATATACAGGCTTTTGTACTGCAGCCAATGCAAAATAAAAATGATCATCAGAAGCCCTGCGCCAATTGCGGTAAAGCTCCAGACGCCGGAGGACGGATCGGTTCCCGCGTTCAATGCGCGCAGCATGCGGTCGATCACCGCAACCAGCAGGCCGACCGGAAACATCAGGGAGAGATTTGCGACGGTGGTGAGCAAAGTGGCTTTGATCAGATCTTTTGCACCACGCTCGGTAAGCGCGAAAACGCGCTGCAGTTTGCGGATCATACCCCGGCCTCCTTTCCGACCTTCCATTTGGCGGATTGCTGGTAATCGCGCCACATGGCCGCATACAACCCGTTCATGGAAAGCAGCTCGTCATGCCTGCCGCGCTCGCGGATGCCGCCGTCTTCCAGCACAAGGATCTGGTCGGCGTTCTGCACAGTGGAGAGCCGGTGCGCAATCATAAGCACGGTTTTACCCTGCGTCAGGGTTTCGAATGCCTTTTGGATCTGGTGTTCATTTTCGGGGTCTGCAAAGGCGGTCGCCTCATCCAGAACAATGATGGGAGCGTCCTTCAAAATGGCGCGGGCCAGCGCGATGCGCTGCTGTTCGCCCCCGGAGAGATATACGCCCTTCGCGCCAATCACCGTATCGATGCCCAGGGGCAACTTGGACAGAATATCGTCACACTGTGCGGCATGCGCGGCCGCAAGTACCTGCCCGCGCGTGGCATCCGGCCGTGCGGCGCGGATGTTTTCCAGTACGCTCTGCTTAAAAAGATGCGTGTCCTGAAAGACGAAAGCTACGTGCTCCATCAGGTCGCCGGAGGAAATCTGCCGTACGTCCGCGCCGCCGATCAAAATCTGTCCCGCGCTTACGTCCCAGAAGCGCGGGATCAGCGAGGCCGCGGTCGTTTTCCCGCTGCCGGACGGGCCGACCAGCGCGACCGTCGCGCCTTCAGGTACGCGGAAGCTCACGTTCTGCAGTGCAGGGCGACCCGCACCCGGATAGGTGAACGAAACATCCCGGAACTCCACGTCGCCGCCATATGGTCTACACGGGCGGATCGGCTCCGCAAGCGGCTTGTTTTCAAAGATCTGGTCAAGCTGACTGACAGCGTGACCGGCCTGTATCACCGCTTCGCTGGCGTACATGATGCGCGTCATCATCATTGCGCAGGCGGGGGTGAACAGAATGTAAAAAATCAGATTGAGCAGCGCGTCCCAGCCATCTGCCAACGCCGCCGCAATCAGCATGCCCGCCGGGATGAGCAGCAGAAAAATGCCGTTCAGCACCGTGGTGAAGCCGGTCATCGGCATACGCCAGCGCATGGAATAATCGGTGGCCAGCTCGCGGTAGGACATGATGGCTTCGTAGAAGCTTTTAAACGAGTACACCGTCTGCTGGAACACCTTGACGACCGGGATGCCGCGCACATATTCGACCGCTTCGCCGCTCATCCGCTCGAGCGCTTCCTGATAGCGGGCGAAAAATTTTACGCTGTTGCCGCCCATCATGCTGCCTAGAAGCCAGGTGGCAAACGCCATCGGCAGCAGGGAAAGAAGGCCCATTCGCCAGTCGAATACGAACAAAAGCACGACTGCCGCAAGCGGGGTGACGATCGCGCCGACCAGATCAGGCAGCTGATGCGCGAGCAGCGTTTCGGTCAGCCCCGCGTTATCATCGATAATTTTGCGCAGCCGTCCGGTCTGGCTGGCTGTGAAAAAGCCGAGCGGAAGCGTGACAATATAATCCAAGGCGGTCTGGCGCATGTTGCGGGCCGTGCGGAAGGCTGAGAGATGCGTCAACATCAGCGCGGCAAAGTAAATGAGGATGCTGACGACGGAAAACAGGACTGCGAGCCAGCCATAATAGGACGGCGAGGCTCCTTGGGGAGACTTTGTAAAAATGCCGCGCGCCACCAGCCAAATGCAAATGTAGGGCAGAAGCGACAGCACAGCGGCCACGCCTGACAGGGCGCAGCCTGTGACGGTGAGCGCTTTGTGCCCGCCCGCATATTCCATCAGGCGCGAGAGGTTGCCGCGTTTTCCGGGTTGAGCCACAGAAAATCACTCCTTTTTCATTTGTTAAACCAGCTCGTCGGGCGATGTTAACGTACCCGCACCGGACGACGCGGGTGCCTGTTCGCTGCCCGTGGAAGCCGTATCTTCTGTCGGCTGCGGCGCGCAGCCGGAAAGGAACAGGGATGCTGCCAGCATCAGTGTGGCCAGCCCGGCGGAAAATCGTAGTTTGTGCATGGGTATAAACCTCCTCAAATAATGGGGTGTAGTTAACTGTAGCTAACTACACCCCATTATAAGGCAGCGCGAAATGGATTTCTACTCCAAAATCCCGGATTGCTCCAGGAGCACACCCTTTCTGAACACGCGCGGCGTCATGCCGTAAAGCGCCTGAAAAGCGGCGGAAAATTTGCTCGCGTTCTGGTAACCGACTTCGGCGGCAATTTCGCCGATGGGTTTATCGGTTGTCTGCAAAAGCAGTCCGGCAGCGGCCAAACGGCGGCGCTTGAGATAGGCGTAGGGCGGTTCGCCGTAGGTTTCGCGGAAGCATTGCTCCAACCGGGTACGGCCCATGCCATACTGCGCCGCCAACTCGTCGAGCGTGGGCGGATGCTGCAGATCACTTGCCAGCCGGTGCGCGATGCTTTCCATGCGCTGCGTTTGTGAGCGGCAATAGTAGCTGCGGTCACTGCAGGGTCTGCATTCGGCATAACGGCTCAGGAACAGGAATAATTCGGCCGTCTTCAGCCTGAAATAGGCGGCGCGGCAATCGGATGGCGCATCGTAGAGCTCGCTGAAAATGTGCTGCACCTTGGGATCTGCACGCAGGAGCAGGCAGCTTTCCAGCCCGAAAAACTGTTCAAACAGCGCGGAGAGCGCTGGAAATCCTGAGCCCAGCAACGCGCGCAGGCTATGGGACGCACATTCGGTCTCCACAATCAGGCTGATGCCATAATATTCGCCCAGCAGGAAACAGGAATGCCGGGGTGGGCGAGACATGTCTGACACAGAAAGATCCTGCGCGCCGAGATATATGATGCGGCCATCCGGCAGGACGCACTCATACCGGCCTCTCAGACAGTGATTGATCTCCACAGCGCCCGGGAAACGGGATTCCTGCTGAAAACCGCCGTAAGTATGAAAATCATTAAAGCTTAGCGTAATACCCGGAAGAACCGGCCACATGGTCATCCGGCCAAAGCTGCCATCCGGCCAGTCTGTTCGATAGACCTCGTAATCCGGATGGGATTCCTCAAGGCGGGAAGCAGGGACCACGCAGGACTTATCTATCAGGCGTCTCATATTTTTTCCTGTGCGCCGTAGCCGGCACGCTGAACTGCGTCGCATAAGGCAGCGGCATCCATTTTACGCCGCATACGCACGCTCGCCTGGGCGCTATGCAGATCGACGCTGGCCCAAACGCCGTCCAATGTGTTCAGCGCATTTTCCACACGTATTTGACAATTCGTGCAGTGCATACCGTTGATTGCCAGGGTAGTTTCATAAGGGTAGTGCTTCGGGTTCCGGTCTGCGACTTTTCGGCGTTTTTCCGGTGCGTCGCCGCCCGCACCGCAGCAGCCGACGGACAGCCGGCGGCGGTAACTATATACAGCAAAAACAGCGATCACCAGCAGTACCAATAAAACAAGGGCTGTTCCCATATTCACAGAATTACCTCCTTTTCACGTTGTTAGCATATGCTAACGCTTGGGCGCAGAAAACTTACGTTTAAATGACTTAATATCATTGTAGTAAAGCCACAGGGACTTGTCAAGAGTAAGCCGCCCCTGTAATATTTTTCCTTTGTTTTCTCTTTTCGATTTAAACAGGGGGTCTCTGAGGTGCCGGGGTTTTGTATGAGACACTAAAAAAGCAGGCGCGTTGCCTAAAGAGACAAAGCGCCTGCTTTTTCATACCGCAAGACTTTATTCAGCTTCCACCTGCACAACGCCGAGAGACGTGTCTCCCGCCTTCGCCTTTTGCAGCAAAAGCTCCACCATTTTGCCAAAATTGCCCCCGGAATGTGATGCTCCGGACACGGTGTCAATTTCGCCGGAGGTTTGCGCCTTGAGCAGGGATGCGGTATACGCGCGCGTATACGCGTTCGGGTAGGTTCCCTTTTTGCTGTTCATCTGACGCATATATGCCATATCCCATGCCTTGATATAGCCGCTGCTGTTTCTCGCGTTGAACTCCGCAGTGATTATTTTTCCATTGCTCACGCAAATGGTTACAAATTCTTTCCAGCCATGCTCATAGTCCGACATTTCTGCCGTATAATATCCGTCAACCAGCGTATCCTTTGCAGCGCCGCAAGCGGTAAGGCTCATACAGGCAAGGCACAGGAGCGCGGCCCACAACCATTTTTTACGCATTTGGCACCTCATCAATCTGATCTCCGCGAAGCCTGAACTGGGACGACATCTCGTACAGATTCTCCGCCTGACGCGCCATCTCCTCGCTTTCCGTTGCCAGCGCGCCGCTGGATTCCAGATTGTCCTGCGCAAACCTGGAGATGGAAGCAATATCGCCCGCGACCTTTCCAAGGGCTTCATTCGTGCCCTGTGCGGAAGACGCCAGAGAATCGGCAATGTCCGAGATGTTCTGCGAAATATCCGCGACACGTTCAATGATCTCTGAAGTTTTGAGCGCATAGTCCGCACCTTCCGCGACAGACTTTTGCGTCTGCTGGATCATAGCGGCGGTGCGCTTGGCCGACTCCGAGCTCCGGGACGCCAGCTCGCGTACCTCATCCGCCACCACGGCAAATCCAGCGCCGGCCGAACCGGCCCGTGCCGCTTCCACCGCCGCATTCAGCGCAAGCAGATTGGTCTGGAACGCAATGTCTTCCATCAGCTTTGTAATTGTGGTAATACCGTTGGCGTTTACGCGAATCTCTTCCATCGCCTGCAGCGTATTATGCATTTGCTCCTTGCCGCTATTGAGCTGCTCGGAAGCGGTTTTCATCAGGTTTCGGGTCTCTATTGCATTGTTGTCAATCATCACGGCGCTTCTGGAGATATCCTCGGTTTCCCGCTCCAGACGGCGGACGGCGTCAAATTGATTTTCTGTTGCGTCTTTGACCATTACGGCATTGTCCGCCACTCTGCGCGTAGCCAGTGAAAGGCCGCTTGCCGTCTGTTTCAGATAAGATAAAGTGTCGTTTAAATACGAAATGATCTGATTGAGCGCATCCTTCATCACGATAAAGTCGCCGCTGAACTCGCCTTCCACCGACAGGTCGGCGTTGCCGTTTGAAAGCTGCTCCAGCGCTTGTGTCAGCTTATAAACATAACCGCTGATATCCGATATTGAATTTCTGAGTGAAACAGAGAGGGACTCCGCCTCGTCATTGGTATGTAAAACATCCACGCTGCTGTAAAGGTCTCCCTCCGCAAGCTTTTTAATTCTTGCCGTCACGTTCCCCAGTGATTTGGATATCGTTCCGGCAAAGCGAACAGTGATCATCAGGGAAACCGCAAGCAGTATGAGCAGCACAATGGCATTCATCTTGACCGCAGAGATCGCGACCGCCATAAATTCCGATTTGGGAACGGTAATGACAAGGAACCAGTTGGCGCCGCTGATCGGCGAGTATCCCACGACCGTATCCTTTCCGTTTACATGCACGACACTGGAGCCGGTCAGCCCGTCGTCAACCTGCCCGATCAGCGACAACATCTCGCTGTCACCCTGATACAGTGCGGAGACCAAAGTGCCCTCACGGACGATGTTCGTATCTGAGTGCGCCACAATCACGCCGTTGCGGTTGGAGATCCACGCGGAGTAATTCTGCCCAATCTGGATGTTGCTGATGACATCGTTTAAAATATCGTACTTATAGCTGCCCACGAGATAATAGGCGGTGTTTTCTCCCCGCAGAATCGGCGTGCCAACGGCAATTTCCAGACCGCTGTCCGTGACTGCCGTATCATCGATCACGATATTTTGCGTATCGTTCATGGCGGCATACATAGTTCTGTCCGTAATTGACGCGGGGCTGTTGCTGCCGCCGGTGACCAGATTGCCCTCCGGATCATACACGGCCAGCCAGGTAAATTCAATGCCCGACGCTGCATTTTCGAGCACGGCGCGTATTTCGTTTTCTGCCGCCTCTTCATCCTGGAATACCGCATTCTGGGAAATCAGGGCAATTCGGTCTGCCATGAGATGAAGATTGCTTTCCGCGCTCTTGGCAGCGGTTTTGGCAAACGGGGCGAGCGCTTCCTTCATGGTGTCGTCAATCAGAATATTTGCTGTGACACTTAGTATGATGGAAGTGACGATCGCGAGAATCAGTATAATCGCGGCCGTATTCACAATAATTTTTTTTCTGATACCGTGCAATGTTTGAATCACTCCTCATCTTTGAAACATATGGATGTCGTTTAAATGTTTAGGCTGCTTGCCCGCATAGCCGCACCGATGTACAAATATATGCTGCACTACCCCGGACGGACTGAACCATAATGACTGCGCAGCACTCCTCGCTGTAAAACCATGCCCTCTTATGGAATAAAATGTATATTCGTTTGGATATTGGCTATATTTTGTAACATTTCCTATGTATTATAGTATTTAATCCTGTTTTGGTCAAATCAACTTAGAGATAATATTACGGTTTTGGAAATAATATTTCAGCAGATTGAGAAAAATTATTATTAGCATTTGTAATACGACCACGCAAGTTAGCAGGGGGGAACAGGATATGAAGCGGCACGCTGATCAGCCCCGGAAAAGAGTGCAACTTAGATTGTTCTTGCATTTAAGGTCTGGTTTTGAGATAATTTAAATAAAAGATGTATGACATATTCCATGGGTACCAAAATATACGGTGGAAATCAAAGGCGTTTCTCAATTGATCGGAACCGGAATATGCGAGCGGTCTTTATGCTGAAAAAATAGAACCATCCGCCTAAACGCGATCGCGGGCGAGAAAGGGAGGGGTGCATTTGTGTTTCAACAATCCGAACAAACCAGTGCGTTTCGTTATTTTAAAAATGGATCGCTTCCACAACTTTTGTATGTAACCAAGCAGGAATTTGGCGTCACAAAAGTGGATCGCCCGATGCATGGACATGAGAACATATGTGAACTTCTTTTGGTCTACCAGGGATACGGTACCTATTTTATCGGAGACAGATCCTTTCAAATTGCACCCGGGGATATCCTGTTTTATAATGCGGGGGATCTTCATGAGGTAAGATCGGATTTTCAAACGGAGATCGGAACCTTTTGCTTTGGCCTGACAGATGTACAGTTTCACGGACTGCCTGCAAATTATCTGGTTCCTGCCGGGAACTCATACATGTGCGCAAGCGGCATGAAATATAAAGAGGTATTAAGCCTCTGCACGCTGATCTTTGACCATATGACAGAGGGGTGCGCGAACACCGATCTGCTCATTCAAACCTTGTCCACATCCCTGATACTTATTGCGAAAGAATTGTTTGCCGACACCGTGTCGGTGCAACCAACCGGGAAAAATCATGTGCTGGCAACCCGTATCAAATCTTATCTGGATACACATTATGCCGAAGATATTACGCTGGTCAAAATAGCGGACGAGCTGCGGATCAGTCCATACTACGCCGCGCATGTTTTTAAAGATGTCATGGGCTATTCTCCCATACAGTATATGATCCGACGGCGCATCGGCGAGGCGCAGACACTGCTCATTAACAGTGAATACAACGCGACGCAGATTGCGACGATGGTCGGATATGACAACACCAACTATTTCTGTACTCTTTTTTCCAAAATGGTAGGACTGTCTCCCATCCGCTATCGTGCGAGTTACCGTGAGAAAATGTGCGGGCAAACGACACAGTGATATCGAGGTTTTTGACCGCCCGCTGCAAGTGAAAGGATATCCTGCGTATGGTAAGGAACTGCGACAGCTTACGCTGTATCGCAAGAAAGTAAAAACACTAAATTTTACTTTTCGTTTTTGTATGTAAAAAGCCTCAAATTGCGAGCTTGAATCGCAAGAAAGTGGAGGCGGCGTTGCGCTGTTTTGTGTAAAATTTATTGTAGTAGTAATAAATAGCAAAAGAAACGCTGATACTGACTGTGGACTGGCATCAACTCTGCAGAAATGTCAGCATTTCGCGAACCTTAAGATGCGGCAAATCGTCCCCCCGCATCTTTCACAAACTAAGCAAAGGAGTTTTTACTATGAAAATCGCATTTGACGTAGACGTATTGGCCAAGCAGATGTCCATCAACGACATGGTGCATCAGGTGGCCGACTGGGGCTACAAATATATCGAGCAGTCCCCGCACCCACGGATCAACCCATTTTACAAGCACCCGCTGTTTTCCGAGGAGTGTGAGGCGGAGTACCGCCGTGCGCTGCGCGAAACCGGCGTGGAGATTTCCTCCTTCATCGTGGTGTACCGCTGGTCCGGCCCGACCGAGGAGCAGCGCCAACACGCAGTCGCCAACTGGAAAAAGATCATCGAGATTGCGGTCAAGATGGGCGTACCGGTCATCAACACCGAGTTGTCCGGCGACCCGAACCAGCAGGAGATCTGCAATGGCATGTGGTTCAAGTCCATGGAGGAGCTGCTGCCGATCATCGAGCGGGAGGGGCTCCGTGTGGAGATCCAGTCCCATCCGTATGACTTCTGCGAGCTGAACAACGAGACCTGCGACATGGTCAAGTCCTTCCGCTCGAAGAATCTCGGCTATGTGTATTCCTCGCCGCACGGCTTCTTCTATGACCAGGGCAAGGGCGACGTCCGCTCCATGCTGAAATACGCCGGCGACGAGCTGACGCACGTTCTGTTTGCGGATACGTTCAACCAGACGCTCGACTGCCGTTACATTGCAAATCCGCCCTGGCTGAACGCACATGGCAAGGCGGACATCACGATCCATCAGCATCTGGCGATGGGCGAGGGCGATGTGGACTTCCCCGGCATCTTTGAAACCCTGCGCGAGATGGATTTTGCACACAAGCAGGAGAAGGCGGATGCGCCGAAGGTCGGCGGCGACAACATCGCCTGCGTTTCCATGTTCGGCTTCCCGGAAAAAATGGCCAGGCAGGCTCCAGAAGCGCGCGAAAGAATTGAAAAAGAATTGCTGAATCGATAAGGAACAGACCCCGAAGCAAAAAGCTCCGGGGTCTGATTTTTTATGAACCACAGCTCTTATGGAAAAGGTTCGCACCTTAATCGCAGATGTGACAGGTTGCGAGAATGAGGTGCGCAAGAAACCGTAGATGTCAAAAATATTCGCTGTATTTTGTACAATATTCTCTACCTATGGGGCAATAGAATCGCAGTATAAAAAAAACGCCGCATGCACTTGAATGGTATAATGAGTTCACAAAATATCAGGACGGTTTTCCTGTTTTCAGAAAGGGACATCACTATGGGTATGAACATATGCGGGGCGCCGTGTTGCTGGGGCGTGGATGATCCGAAGAACCCGTATCTGCCGGCATGGCAGCACGTATTGCGTGAAGCGGGTCAGGCAGGATACCGTGCAATTGAGCTGGGGCCGTACGGCTATCTTCCGATTGATGCGG
>JBFWIM010000051.1:0-11803 GCA_050255995.1 Intestinibacillus sp. | reverse complement strand
CTTCGGGCGGGGAAATCGCCTATGAACTGTATCCGTCCGAGGCGCTCGGCGGTTCCGCCGACGTTCTGGAAATGGCGTCTCTTGGTCAGGCGGTCGTACAGGACTGCGACTTCTCCTACCTTGCAAACTACGTGCCCGATATGGCTGTTGGCATGGCGCCTTACCTCATTCAGAAGCCTGAGCAGATTAAGCAGCTCTGGAAAAGTGAGGTTGGACAGGAATGGTCCAAGGCGCTTGCGGAAAAGGGCCTGCACCTCATTGACCTGCACTATTTCGGCACCCGCAATCTGATCACCAAAAAGGAAGTCCATTCCCGTGCGGACATTTCCAAGCTGAAGATTCGCTGCGCAGCCACTCCGATGTGGAATGAAGTCGTCCGTGTTCTGGGCGGCAACGCGACCAATACCGCATGGTCGGAGACCTATCAGGCGCTTTCCCAGGGCGTTGCGGACGGTGCGGAGTCCCCAATGGGCCTGCTCTATTCCGCCCGCCTGTATGAGCCCTGCAAATACCTGATCCGCACCGAGCATTTGGTTGCCGCCACGGCGATTGTAATGTCCGAAGAGGTCTACCAGTCTCTGTCCGACGAAGGCAAGAAGGCGATTGACGAATGCGGCTCCGCTTACGCGGATAAGGCGATCGGTCTGGCGCAGGGCGTAGAGAAGGAGTATGAGCAGAAGCTGGTGGATGAAGGCGTTCAGATCATCGATATTGATAAGAGCGAGTTTATCAAAGCCGCGCAGGACACCCCGAAACAGTTCCCGGAATGGTCCGACGGCCTGTATGAGCGCGTCCAGGAAGCAATTGCGTAACAACCACTTCTCATTCTAAAAGGAGGAACTCCCCATGAAAAAAGCAGGAGATATCCTGTATAAAGCGGAGGCTGTGGTTGCGGGTGCAAGCTTTGTTACAATGGTCGGCGTTATTGCCATAAACGTATTAGCGCGTTTTCTTTTAAACAAGTCCTTCGCCTGGGCGGAAGAAATTTCGTATATGGCGTTTAACTGGGCGGTGTATTTTGGCATCTGTCTGGTGTACCGCAGCCAGGGACTGATTACAATCGACGCGCTGGTGGATCGTCTGCCTCCCAAAGCACAGAAAATTGTGCAGGTATTTACCTTCGCACTGGTTGGCGCAGCGAATATCGCTCTGGTTATCTGGGGCATGCAGTTGTCCATTCAGGCGGTCGCGCGCAAAACATCGATGCTGCAGATCCCGTATTTCTGGATCGATATTTGCATCCCGATCGCCTGCGCGATTCTGGCCATTTACTCCTTTGACAATATGGTCAAGGTCCTGCAAGGCAAAGAGGTGCAAGCCGCTTCTCTGGAAGAGCGCTCTTAAGAAAGGAGGAACAAACAAATGTCATTTTGGTCTGTATTTCCAATCATCGTGCTGTTCGTGCTGTTCTTCCTTAAGGTTCCGGTTGCGTACTCGATGATTATCGCATCTATTTCGTATTTCCTGTTCTGCCCCGGCACGCCGGACATCTCCATGCTGCTGCAGAAGATGATTTCGGCCAACTCCTCGTTTACCTATCTCGCGATTCCCTTCTTCACCTGCGCGGGCGTTGTGTTCGGCTATTCGGGCATTACAAGCCGCCTGATGGGGCTTTGCGAAATGCTCGTCGGCCAGATGCGCGGCGGCATGGCGCAGGTAAACGTCCTGCTGTCCGCGCTGATGGGCGGACTGTCGGGCTCGGCGAACGCGGACGCGGCGCTGCAGTCTAAAATGCTGGTGCCCGAAATGGAGAAAATCGGCTACAGCCGTTCCTTCTCCTGCGCGGTCACTGCGGCTTCGTCCTGTATCACGCCCATTATCCCGCCCGGCATCATCCTCATTCTCTATGCCTCCGCATCGAATGTTTCCGTGGCGAAGATGTTCTACGCCGGCTATATCCCCGGCATCCTCATCACCATCACCATGATGATCCTTACCTGGTGGATTTCCAGAAAACGCGATTACAAACCGTCCCGTGAAAAGGCGGCGCCGCCAAGGGAATTCCTGCACGCGCTTCTGGATGCGCTTCCGGCCCTGTTTGTACCGTTTGGCCTCATTCTCGGCCTGCGCTTCGGTGTCTTTACGCCCACTGAGGCGGGCGCAGTCTGCGTGCTGTATGCGCTGATCGTCGGCATCTTCGTTTATAAAGAGGTCAAGCTCAGCGATATCCCGAAAATCATCAAGGAATCGGTCATCAATACTGCTGGCGTTATGTTCATCCTTGCTGGCGCACAGGCTTTCTCGGTTTATCTGACCTGGGAACGCCTGCCCAACATGATCTCGCAGGCCCTGATCAGCGGTATCAGCTCGCCGCTGGTATTCCTGCTCATCGTCAACATCCTGCTGCTGATCGTCGGCTGCTTCTTCGACGGCGGCGCGGCCATGATTTTGCTTGCGCCCCTGCTGGTGCCCGCGGCGCAGGCGCTGGGGATTGATCTGATCCATTTCGGCATCGTTTTGGCCATCAACCTGACCATTGCAGGTATGACGCCGCCGTTTGGTTCCATGATGTTTGTTTCAACGTCGATTACGGGAACAAGGATTGAGGATTATACAAAGGATGCGCTGCCCTATATTGCGCAATTGATCATCTGCCTGATTCTGGTTACCTATATCCCCGCGATCGTCACGTTCCTGCCGAACCTGCTCAGCGGCTGATCCCGGTATGCTCCCTTCCTGCCCATAGGATTGCTCGTGTTCTCAGCCCATTGGCAATGCCGCCGGGCTGAGAACACGAGCTTACAGTTGGAGCCGGGCGGTATGGCGGAAGACACCGCCTGCTCATGGCCGGCTGTTGCATAGCCGTCCGCCCCGTCTGCTGATAGCTTTGTACGCCCGCTTGCGGGAGCGCTCCCGGAAGAAAATGCGGCGCCCGTCCGCAGGGTACGGCAGAGGCGGAGCTGCAATGCAAACGGCATGTACATAAAACCCCTGAACGATTATTTTGGATGCAACTACAGAAAAGGAACAGGAGAACCACAATGAAAGCACTCGTTAAAACCGCCCTGGGGCAAGACACGCTGAAATTGATGGACGTCCCCAAACCGGCCTGCGGACCGGACGATATCGTTGTCAAAATCTACGCCTGCGGCATTTGTGCATCTGACCTGCATATTGAAAATTTTCTGATCCATCCGCCGTTTGTGCTGGGTCACGAATTCAGCGGCACCGTGTGCGAGATCGGCGCGAATGTCGCCGACTTTAAATGCGGAGACCCCGTGGTTTCCATCACCGCCGTGCAGACCTGCGAGGAATGCGAATATTGCCGGCAGGGCCTGCGGATGCACTGCTGCGGCGACCGTAAGAATATCGGCACCGGCCGGGACGGCGGTTTTGCCGAATATATGGTCATTCCGGCCAAACAGGCCTTTCACATCCCGGACGGGGTTTTCCTCGATGCGGCGGCGCTTTGTGAACCGCTTGCCTGCGTCGTTCGCGGCGTAATCGAACGCACCACCGTGCGGGCGGGGGACTATGTGCTGGTCGCCGGGGCGGGTATCATCGGCCAGCTGACTGCACTGGTCGCACGGATGTCTGGCGGTATTGTTTTTATGACCGGTATGAAAAGCGATGTGAAGCGCCTTGCCAAAGCGCTTGAACTGGGATGCACGGCAGTTTTTGCGGTTGACGAAATGGACGCCGTGGCGGAAATTATGCGCCTGACCGGCGGAATGGGCGTCGACTGCGCGTTTGAATGTGCGGGTGCGGCGCCTTCGGCTGACCTTTGCCTGCACGCGCTTAAAAAAATGGGAAGTTTCACCCAGATTGGTCTCTACACGAAGCCGATTCTGTTTGATATGGATCTGGCTGTTAAAAAGGAGATTTCTATTTCCAATTCCATCGCGTCGGAGCGTTCTTCCTGGCTGACTGCGCTGCGGCTGCTGCAGCATCATATGATAGATACCGCCCCCCTGGTCGGCGAACCGTTGCCTTTAACCGAATGGGAGGAGGCATGGCGCCGGATGATCGCACACGAGGATTTTAAAATTCTGCTGCGTCCCTAAAATGCCGATCTCTTCTTTATCCTTTTTCCATCTCCATGAGTAAAACCACCCGGAAGGAAGTTCTTCCGGGTGGTTTTACTCATCTCGGGGCTTGCTGCCTCTAATCAAAAGTGCTGCATAACAGGGTCATTTGCCGTAGGGCCAACGTCTGAAACGGTGATTTTATCCAATACAACCGCAGGAGATTATTTCTCCTGCCATGCCGACAACGTACTCTTGACAATCATGGTTAGCATATGATAACATTTAAACCGTATAAGTTAGCAAAAGCTAACCGAAAGAATCGCGCGAAGGGAGAGCGCTTGTTGTAAAATTGCCGGTTTGGCAGGGGAAATGGCTTGATAAAGATTGGAACGTATTTGCATCGCTTTATCAAAACAAGGGATTTTTTAAGAAGGAAGGGAACATAACAGGATGAAAAAACTGGGGGCAATCGCGATAAGCGCCATGCTTACGGTCGGACTGAGTGCACAGGCGGCGCCTGCGCTCTCCGATATGCCGACGGGATGGGCGAAACAGGCCATGGAGAGGGCTGTGGAAAACGGCCTGATGCAGGGAAGCGGGAATAAAATATATCCCGACAAGCCGCTGACACGCGCGGAAGCTGCGGAGGTGCTTACGCGTGCGTTTGGCGCACAGCAGGAAAGCGGTCTGGACGGGTATCTGGATGTGGGACAAGGAGACTGGTACGACGCCGCTCTGGCCAAAGCGGTGCAGATGGGCGTGTTTACAGGGGATGATCAAAGGCTCTATCCGCTCAGGAACATAACAAGGGAGGAAGCGTTTGTGGTGCTTTCCCGCGCGTTCGGACTGGAGGATGGGGAAACGACCGTACTGAACCGTTTTGCAGACGGGAGTGCGGTCTCCTCCTGGGCGAGACCCCAACTGTCCGGATTGGTGTCGGGCGGATACGTCAGCGGATCGGAAGGCAGGCTTCGCCCGCAGGCATCTATTACAAGAGCAGAGTTCGCACAGCTCGTAAGCAATTTGACGGAACAGTTTATCCGTACTTCGGGCGAATATTCCGACATCAAAATAGACGGGAACCTTTTGATTGCGGCTTCGGACGTGGTTTTGAAGAACGCCTCTGTGAATGGCGATTTGATTCTCGGCGACGGGATCGGAGCCGGAGAGGTCACACTGGATAACGTCACCGTGCAGGGACGGCTGGTTGTTCGCGGAGGAGGAACCGACAGCGTATATCTGAAGCAGGGGCAGATAAAAGGCGGCGTTGTGATCCAGAACCGCAATCACGCGGTACGGCTGGCTGTAAGCGAGGGCGCTCAGGTAGGGGAAATTGCGGTAAAGA
The DNA here is from genome assembly GCA_050255995.1 of Intestinibacillus sp. Classification (GTDB taxonomy): domain Bacteria; phylum Bacillota; class Clostridia; order Oscillospirales; family Butyricicoccaceae; genus Intestinibacillus. The sequence continues at coordinate 6,490 of JBFWIM010000051.1, read as the reverse complement.
GCGATTTTGTTCTGGACGGCGACGCGGGAAAGGTTACGCTGGAAAGTCCGGTGAAGTTTTGGGCGCGTTCGGGCAGCGTTGCGACACTGAATGTAAGCAGCGCCGCGGCCGGTTCGATGCTGTCGATCGAAAAAGGCGCTTCGGTTGGCGCCATGGTTGCCATGGGACAGGCGACGGTAGAAGGAAACGGTAAAGTACAGCAGATCAGGGTGCAGGCAAACGATGTAAAGATCGCCGTGCCCGGCGCGAGGGTCGAGGTCGCTTCGGGAGTAACCGGCGTGAAGGCCGGCGGTGTTTCCGTAGAGCCCGGCAAGACGGTAACCGTTAAGGATAGCGGGACCGGCCATGTGGAAACCAGCATCGGCGGATCGTCGGGCGGAGGCAATTCCGGTGGCGGTTCTTCCGGCGGCGGTGAAACGCCGGATCCGTCCCTGACCAAAACAACCGGGGACTGGGTAAACGTTGCCAAGACCGGCATTGTCCAGGTGGACTTTTTAAACTATGCGGCCGTTGCGCTGAAATTGGCCGAGATGGACGGCGCCGACTTTGCCCAATATGATTTTTACATAGGCGATGTGAAGCAGGAGATTGGCAAAGACGTTACGAAGGTCATGACAAGCCAGGATGGTACGGAGCTGATTGTCAAGATTCTGCTGAAGAACAATTCCAAGCCGCAGACACTCCGCATAGTGAAAAACAAGGAGTACATGCAGATTGCGTTGAACGATCTGGGCATATCGGTGAAAGCGTAGAAAGGGGGAACTTCAATTGAATAAAAGAATAATTTCTGCGGTAATCGCCGCTTGCTGCGCGTTATCCAGTTATGGTTCGGCCGCCGCCGCATCTGTGGAGGTCTATGGCCAGACCAAAATGAACCTGTGGGATTTTTACCTGACGGAGAACAACGCCGAACGGCCGGATATGATCAGTACCGCCACTGTGGACGTAGTCAGCCAGGCAACCTATAACCCGTATGACAACCTCCCGGTAAAGGTTGAAACGGGTATGGATATGAATCTGCTGGCGGACAGCACGATTATCAAGGCGTATGGGATTCAAAATGACTCTGTCGAGCGGATTCTGCAGACCTGGAACGACGGCTATAGAACCGTGCTTCTGGGTTCGGTGCGCGAGGATGTCCAATATCCGGTAGAGCGCAGCATTGTAAAATATACATCCAATGATGGGACAAGCTACTATTTTCCGTACAGTCTGGTTCAGACGGCGATAGCGGACGTCAGCGGTTTCGATTGGGAAACCTTCGCCAAGGAGGCGGCGGAGGCCGGCGCGGTAATACCTCCGTATCAGGTCAAATACCTGCTTGAAAAGGGCGAATTCGGAAAACGGGCGCTGATCAACGCCTCCGGGGCAGAGACCCCGCCCACGTTGACGCTGGATGAGGAATATGGAAATCTGGAGGAAAACGCGGGCAAGTTTATTAAGCTGAATTTTGGGAACAACCAGGAATGGGCGGATAAGGTATATGCGATCAAGGTCAATGAGACCGGATTGATCGCCGGAAATATGAACATCAAAACGTCCTATACCGACCACAGCGGAGATACCAACTTCCTTCCGGGCCAATCCAGAGATCCGAAGAATAATGCGGAGCTGCTGATTCGTATCAATCAGAAGTTTCGCTTGGGTGAAAACAAGCTGGTCTTTATGGCCGACGGGTATAAGGACGCGGAATTCACGCTGCATCTGGACAAAGAGCAGAGTGCATACCCGTGGATGGTTACCCTCCGCGTGCTGAATAAGGACAAGGAAGCGGATGCGACCGGCGCGGAGCTTTCCGATTTTGGCGAGGTGAAACGCGGAAATGTTCTGGCAGTGGAAGCCACCGGTTCTGTTTTTTCCGGCAAATATGATTCCATCCTGATCGACGGGAAGGAGCTGCCCGCAGAAGATATCACCAAGGGGACGCATTTGCCGTATTATTCGTATGCGAATACGAATGGAACAAAGCTTCATGTGTATACCTCGGGCCTGCCGGCGGGTATTCATGAACTTCATCTGAAGAAACAGGGCTATAATGATGTCATCCGCTTCTTTACGGTTACGGAGGAAGGGCATCAGCCTGTTCCCGCTTTCACGGTGCAGGGCGAAACGCTGACGGTGAACGGTGAAACCTACACCGGAGGCTCCGTTGCCGGGCAGGATATCGTGATGAAATCTGCGGCCGGTATCGCCGACTGGTACCATTCCGTGCTGCACGTGTTCTACAGGGAAACCGCGAGCGGAAAGATATACGACGTCACCGATCAGCTGGAGCTGGATTCGCAGGATGATACAAAGGTCACCTTAGAAAGTACCAGCCTGAGCTACTGGACAGCCCGGGGCGAGCACAGCATTCTGGTCCAGGCAAAGGGATATGACGATGTTGCCCTCACGGTAAAGCGGGTCAAGGCCATGCCCGAAATTACCGCTTCGTACCGGCAGACCGATGGAAGCGTGACCATTTGGACCAAGGATTCCTCCTATTTGACCGCCTCGAACCTGTTGGGTGTCGTTGTTGGCGGCACAGCGCATGCCGTCAGCAATTTCGAAATCACGGGAAGTTACTCCAGCGGCTATACGCTAGCGATTCCGTCGGAGTATTTTGAAAAAAATACTGCCGCGGAAATCAAGCTTACTTCGGGCAATTATTCCGATTATATTGCAAAAATCCAGATTCCTGAGACACACGTCAAGAGAATTCCTGCCCCTGCGGTTACCCTTAGCACGCAAAAAGCGGCTTTAGACAGCAAATTGACGCTGACTTTTGAGGATGATCCCACATGGAGGCAGAACGCTACCGTCGTGCTGAAGGATTCATCCGGTACGAATACGACAAATTTCAAATCGCTGGACAGTTCTCAGCCCGGTATTTTGAGCGGGACGATTTACAGTTACGCTTCCAAAGGAAGCTATACGCTTGTCGTCAGCTCGCCGGGATATCAGGACGTCAGGCTGCCGGTTGAAATTGTAAACGCCGTACCCGGAACGGTGCAGGCGGCGGTAAAGGAAGACGACAGCGTAACAATCAGCCTGGAGGGTTCCTCCTATTCTGTAAGCACGTACATCAGCGCAGTCTCTGTTTTGGTGAACGGTACGGCCGTGGCAAGTGAATATGTCACAAAAACAAGTCCCAGTTTGACGCTTTCCAAGGCCTGTTTCCCGCAGGCGGGCGTTTATCAAGTCAAGCTGACGGCGTCGGGATATGCGGATTATACCCTGCAGGTGGATACCAGCGCCGTAAAGGCGCCCACGCTGACGGTAAACGGACAGACGGGAGAAGGCCAGCCGCTTGTCTTGTCGTTTGATGAAAATCCGGGCTGGGCGCAGAATATTACCGGTGTGGCGGTTATCAAATCCAGCGGTTCCACGGCGATTGCAAAGGACAGCCTGCTCATAGGGAACGGCATGGTTACGGTGCCGGCGCAGTCATTAACGGGTCTGACGGCCGGCGATTACACATATGTCCTGAAAATTTCAGCGCAGGGATATCGCGATGCAGAAGTTTCCTTCAAAATTTATAAAGCCGTGCCTTCCGGCATTTCGGCAAGCGTCGTGTCGTCCGGCGGAGCGGACACGGTGCGAATTGCGCTCGTCAATTACACATATGCCAACGCGGTGCAGCAGATCAAGATCGGCGGGACGACGCTTCAGCGGAACGTAGGCTTTACCGTGGACAGCTCGAACTATGTCGCTTCCGTTCCCGCAACCTATCTCACCACGGGCGACAACGCGGTGACGCTGGCCGCAACCGGGTATCTCGACTGCAACATGACGGTTGCCAACAGCTTCCTGGCGTCACCGGCGGTTACCTTGCCAAACATTCTTGTGAGGGATGAAGAAATTGCCATTGCATCCGATGACAGCGACTGGCTGAATGCGGTGACAAAAATTGAGATTTCAAAAAGCAGCGGTATGGCTGAACTCACGGCTTTTCACATCGATGGAGCCCGTCTGGTGATCAGCGAGACCGATATCAAAGCGCAGAGCCTCAGCGCGGGAACAGGTAAGACCATCCGCATCTACGCGGACGGCTACCGTACGATGGAGTTTACAGGGCTTACGGTTTACGGCAAAGCCGCCGATGCATTCGACCGCACCGTAGCGTGGGACAACGGCAAGCTCACCATTGATCTGACGGAGACGGGTACCTCGTATGGCTACTATTCGGTTGGTTCTGTGTATGTAAACGAGACCAAGCTTGCCTCGTACACGCACTATTCAACCGCATACTCCAAACCGTACAAACTGACAATCAACAAGGAGGTTTTTGACGGTTATCTCGGACAAACAGTTACGATTCGGATCGTGCCGTCCACCTCGTACAATTACCCTGAGCTTGTCTTTTCAGTCGCAGTGCCGACGGCTTAATAACTTTATTGATTCCTCCGGTTTTTACAGCTGCCGCGCATAGAACCCATATATTTGCCTCCCTCCGGAGAGGACAAGGCGCAGATAAATTGATCTCGAATAGAAAGGCCCTTCAATGGTAAATCGAAGGGCCTTTCCGGTATTTGTTTTCTCTTTTTACTGCATCCATAATCGGTCGCGAAATCATACGCCCTGCCGCCAGAGCGGGCGCAACGACGGTTCAGCGTGTTCCCAGCCGAGGCCGCACTGTGATCAGCAGGTTTTTGCCCCGCTCCTGTATTTCGTACCGCAATTGCAGCCCGGCTCCTGCTCCTGCGGCGTCAGGGGGACGTCGGGCATGGACTCCGCCGGTGCAGCATTGTCCTGATGCTCATAAAATGTTAAAAACTCCACGGCATCCATCCCGGAAAAACCGGACATTTCCCACATATCAATGCCCTGCGGTTCAAGCACCGCCCGGTAGGTGCCGCGAAAGCGCGCCGCCGCCAGCGTTTTGCAGCCATCCATCCAGATGCGGACCGCCTGCAGACGCTCGCGCATATCCTCGGGCAGTGCAAGTCCCTCGGTGCTGTACGCCATAAGGCGCTGGCACACCCAGTTTTCCGCGTGCTTTTCGTATAATTTTAACGTGCCGCCCTGTTCAAAAACAGTGACGCGGTTTAAAGGATCCATCAATACCGTAATTTGCATATCCTGTCTTCCTCATGCGCTTCTTTTTATGCCTAATCGCAGCCGGAGCAGCCGCCGCACGAGCCCGCGCAGTCCTCCTGCACGCTGCCGGTGTTGGGCATCACCAGAAAATCATATTCGGTAAGCGCGTATTCGCCGCTTTTGTCGCCGCTGTTTATGGATGTCGCATCCTCGGAAAAAGAGATGCGGATCGGTTCTTTTATCGTGGCGTCGTCTGTCAGCCCGGGGCGTACGCGGGAGGAAAACATGACCGGCGCGCCGGTTTTTCTGTGCCGCACAAGAATATCGCCGGAGGTGATCACCTGCGCCACGCGGCCATCCTCCGTAAAGCGCAGCGAATTCTAGTCGGCGTTGATGCCGAGCGCGGTTGTGTCAAATGCACAGACCGGACGGATCGGCTTTGCCGTAAAGTGCCCGGACGGGAAGTCGAATTGCACCGGCTGCGCCAGCGCCTTTTCCTCCTGTTCGGACCACCCGAAACCGATCTGCCCGTTGAGCGAAAGCGATTCATGCATTTCGTTTCCTCCTTCCGTTACCTGCCGGGATGCGAATTTGCGAACAGATTTTCCGGCGGCGCCTGATTTTCCTTGGCAGTGATCTCCGCAGGCTGGATGCGAAACACGCCGACCTCCCCATAGACAGTAAAGCAGACGGGCGGGCTTTCAAGCAGCAGATCAAACTTTTTGCCGGAGCCCATGCCGTGAAAATATACCGCGCCATCATTCCAAATAAAGTTGACGGGCACCGCGTATGGATACGCCCCGGCGCAGATACCGAGCACGCCCGTGCGCATCCGCCGCAAAAACGCGTCAATCTTCTGCTGATCGGTGCAGATTCTCTGCGTATACCGAATCTGCTGCATGTTTTTATCCCTCCGTTTCCAGCAGCGCGTTCAAGAACTGCTCGATCCACCGATTGTTCCGCGTGATATATTCGGGATGCGACAGAACCTCCTCCGGCGTCTGTACATAAGGGCCAGGAACCATCTCATCGCGGCAGTGCTCCACCGGCCCCCGTACGATTTCCGGCGTATTTTCCATATAGATCCGGGCGCCGCCCGACGCGCCGCAGTCGATGGAAGTGAAACGCCCCTTGGAGTGGCCAAGAATCAGGTCGAGCTCCAGCCCTTCATTTTTGATGCGGTTTTCCAGCGCCCACAGGTCGGCGTTTGCAACAATTTCCATATCGTAGTTCACGTTTTCCTGCAGCGCTTTGATGCGCTCGTCCTTGGCGTAGCCCGCGTTGTCGTCGCCCAGCAGAAGCAGCACGGGCTTCATCTCCAGATCAAGGCAGAATTCCGCCAGACCGATCACCAGCTCTGGGATGCCGATCGGCGTCGGGCCGATGACGGCGGGTACGCCGAATTCGGACTGCAGGCATTCGGCGGCCTTTGCGCCCTCATACGCCGTTGTTCTCCATCAGGTCGATTGCC
>JBFWIM010000050.1:0-11924 GCA_050255995.1 Intestinibacillus sp. | reverse complement strand
GCCCGCGGGTACGGAATCCAGCCTGCGCACCCATCAGTACATCGCCGAGGGCGCGGGATTTGAGGTGACAAACGTGCTTGACGAGCCGTCCGCCGCCAACGCGATCTATCAGATCGAGGACGGCGTCGTGGTGGACATCGGCGGCGGCACCACCGGCCTTGCCATCCTGAAGGGCGGCAAGGTGGTGCGGATCGAGGATGAGCCGACCGGCGGCACCCATGTGACGCTGGTGCTGGCGGGCAATTACCGCATCCCCTTTGATGAAGCCGAAAAAATCAAGCAGGATTATACGCGCCACCGTGAGATCTTCCCCGTTGTCAGGCCGGTGCTCGAAAAAATGGCGACCATCGTGCGGCGGTATGTCGGCCGGGACGAGGCGGACACCATCTATCTCTGCGGCGGCACGTGCTGCCTGACCGGCATCGAGGAGGTTTTTGAGAAGCAGACCGGCATCCGCACGGTCAGGCCGGACGATCCGTTTCTGGTGACCCCTGCGGGGATCGCCATGAACTGCATCCTTTGATTCGCCATTTTAGAAAGGAGGGAGAGAATGGATTTGAGCGCTTTGGTAGACGAGATTGCACGCCGGGTGTCGGAAAAGCTGGAGGTTGCCGGTCCTGCGCCGCAAAGAGCGCCCGCGGCGGATGCGGCGAAACCCGCTCTGCTCGTACTGACGCAGGAGCACGGCACCGTTTGCCACGAGATGCTGGAGCATCCGAAGTTGAACGCGTGCTACCGTCTGGCGTGCGCCAAGCTCGCCGACTATGCCTGCGACATGCGGGATTATGAGGCCGTTATCCTGTTCGACCTGACCGTGGAGGCGCTGGCAAAGCTGGCGGGCGGCGTGTGCGACACGCCGTTCACCGCGCTGGCGCAGCGTGCCATCCTGCTGGGCAAGAAGATTTTTGTACCCACAGAGGCGGTCGAACTGCTGACGCTTCAAAAAACCGTTCCGTCCGCCTATTATCAGATGCTGCGGGATCAGCTGACGCTGCTGGAAAACTCGGGCGTATCGCTTTGTCCGGCAGACGCGCTGGCGGATGCGATTCTGTGGGGTGAAACGGCGGCTGCCGTCCCTGTGCAGGCGACCGCATCCGTAACCGCAGCCCGCACCGTGGCGATCTGCAAAAAGGTCGTCACTGAGCGGGACATCGCCGGGGCGTATGACCGCGATGTGCGGACGCTGCGCATCGGTCAGAAGGCAATCGTCACCGATCTGGCACGCGAATACGCGGCGGCGCGCGGTCTTTTGATCGTGCGCGATTAACGAAAAACGCCGGCGCGGCGGGAAAACGCCGCCGCGCCGACGCTTGCCGGGCAAAGCAGGTGGATAAATTATGAGAGTTGCAAAAGTCATCGGCAATATCTGGTCAACGCGCAAGGAAGAGCGTCTCAGCGGCTTTAAGCTGCTGATCGTCCAGCCCGTGAACATTCTGGACGGCTCGCTCGACGGCGCGCCGATCGTGGCTGCCGATACCATCGGAGCCGGCGTGGGCGAAACCGTTCTGATTGTCGGCGGCAGCTCGGCGCGCAGCGCGGCGGGCGATATGAATCTTCCGGTGGACGCCACGGTGGTCGGCATTGTGGACGATCAGGAAATTCAGCCCGGCGCACTGGAGTAAGGCGGTGAAAGCATGAATCTGATCCAAGCGGTCAAAGACGCGGGCATCGTTGGCGCGGGCGGCGCGGGCTTTCCTACCCACGTGAAGCTGAACACAAAAGCCGAATGGTTTATTGTGAACGCCGCCGAGTGCGAGCCCCTGATTGAGACCGACAAATACCTGTGCCGCACCTATGCCGACCGTATCATTGCGGCGGTGCAGGTTGTGGCGGCGCATCTGGGCGCGCGGCATGCCGTCATCGCGCTCAAGGCCAAATATGAGCCGGAAATCGCGGCGCTCGAAGCGTCCATCGGGAAGGCGGGCGCGCCGATTGAAATTTTCCGCATGGGTACGTTCTATCCGGCGGGCGACGAGCAGGTCATGGTGCAGATGGTGACGGGCAAAACCGTGCCCGAGCGCGGACTGCCGCTAGACATGGGCGCCGTGGTGGACAATGTCGGCACCCTGCTGAACATCTACGACGCGGTGACCGCGGGCGGGAGCGTAACGACCAAGCTGCTCTCCGTCACCGGTGAGGTGCGCGACACCGTCATGCTCGAAGCGCCAATCGGCACGGCAATCACCGAATGCATCGCGGCGGCGGGCCCCACGGTTACCGACTATGCGGTGATTCTGGGCGGACCGATGATGGGCAGGGTGCTCACCGACCCGGCGGCGATTGAAAAAGCGGTGGTCACCAAAACGACGGGCAACCTGCTGGTGCTGCCGCGCGACCATTACTTAATGACGCATCACGCGGTCGGCATCGACCGGCTGCGCCTGCAAACCCATGCGGCGTGCATCCAGTGCAGAATGTGCACCGACCTGTGCCCGCGTTACCTGATCGGGCACCAAATGCGGCCCCATCTTGTCATGCGGAACCTGCACCGGGAAAAGACGATCCTGGACGATACGCAGTTCCTCGCCGCCTTCGGCGATGCGGCAAACTGCTGCAGCTGCGGCGTATGCGAGCTGTTTTCCTGCCCGATGGGACTTTCACCGCGCAGGGTCAACGACTACATGAAGGGGCAGCTGCGCGCGCGCGGCATTCAGGTGCCGCGCAATACGGATTGTCAGGCGCGCGAAGGCCTGGAGGAACGCCGCGTGCCGACCGGGCGCCTGGTCAGCCGTCTGGATCTGTCCGGGTACTACGGGCGGCACGCGCACGAGTGCAGGACGCTGCGCCCGCAAACGGTGTTCATACCGTTTGCGCAGCACATCGGCAAGCCCGCCGTGCCGGTCAAACAGACCGGGGATACGGTGGAAAAAGGCGAGCTGCTTGCCGCGGCGGCCGAGGGGCTGTCGGCAAATATCCATGCCAGCATGCGCGGCGTAATTACCGAAATCGGGCCGACAGGTGCGAAAATCGCCGGGAAGGAGGGATAATCGGTGGGACTTGCAATCGGTATGCTGGAACTGTCCAGCATTGCCCGCGGCATTGAAACCTGTGACTACATGGTGAAGGCGGCGCAGGTGGAGCTGTTGCGTGCATCCACGGTTTGTCCGGGCAAATACATCGTGATCGTGGCGGGCGACACGGGAGACGTGCGCGCGGCCATGACCGAGGGACGCCGCCGTGCGGCGCAGCATCTCGTCGATGAGCTGACCATTCCGAACGCGAGCGCACAGCTCATTCCGGCGATTTCGCTGACCAATCAGGTGGAAACAAGGGGTGCGGTGGGGGTTTTGGAGTTCTTCTCTATTGCTTCGGCCATCACAGCGGCCGATATCGCGGCAAAAGCGGCGAACGTCACGCTGATCGAGGTGCGCACCGGCTTCGCCATCGGCGGCAAGGGCTTTGTCACCCTGACGGGAGATGTGGGCGCGGTGCGCGCGGCCGTGGAGGCGGCTTCCAGGGACGCCGCGCTTCTGGTCGGAACCACGGTCATTCCGCGGCCGTCAAAACAACTTTTTGACACATTGCTTTAACCCCAAAAGGGGGAAACGGGAGGAAGAACCATTTGGTTGTGATTCACAGATAAAAGAGGAGGACAGCTTATGAGCGTACTAACCGAAAGCCTGCAGGCGTGGGTGAGCGGCCTGTCTATCAACTTGGTCATTATGATGATCATGATGATTTTCATGATTGTCGGCGCGGTTGACAAAATTATGGGCAATAAATTTGGCTACGGCGAAAAGTTTGAAGAGGGTTTCAACGCAATGGGACCTCTGGCGCTGTCCATGGCCGGTGTGGTTGCGGCGGCCCCGGTTCTGGCGAAGGTGCTCGGACCGATCATCACTCCCCTGTACACCTCCATCGGCGCGGACGCTTCGATGTTCGCCACCACACTGCTCGCGTGCGACATGGGCGGCTATCCGCTTGCGATGCAGCTTGCGTCCAATGAGACCATCGGCAACTTCGCGGGCCTGATTCTGGGCACCATGATGGGCCCGACCATTGTATTCACCATCCCGGTTGCGCTGGGCATCATCAAGAAGGAAGACCGCTCCTTCCTCGGCGCCGGCGTACTGGCCGGCCTGATCACGATTCCGCTTGGCTGTATCGTAGGCGGTCTGGTGATGAACATGACCCCGTACAAGATCAGCATGGGCACCATCCTGATCAATCTGGTTCCGGTTATTATCGTTGCGGCGTTGATTATCATCGGTCTGTGGGTCATCCCGGCGAAGATGATCTCGGGCTTTAACGCATTCGGCACCGGCGTTACCATTCTGATCACCGCGCTGACTGCGATTGCGGTGTTCCAGCAGATTACCGGCATCATGTTCCCGCTGTTTGACGTGATGTCCATTAAGGATGAGGCGACCGGCCTGTCCCCGCTGGATTCCGGCCTGCTCATCTGCGGCCAAATCGCCATCGTGCTGATCGGCGCGTTCCCGATGGTCAAGTTCATCACCGATCACTTCGGCGGCGCGCTCAACAAGATGGGCAAGGCGCTCGGCATGAACGAGGTCGGCTCTGCCGGTATGGTCGCGAACCTTGCCAACAACATTGCCATGTTCAACATCATGGGCGATATGAACCCCAAGGGCAAGCTGCTGAACGTCGCGTTCGCCGTGTCCGCCGCCTTCGTGTTCGGCGATCACCTCGGCTTTACCGCAGGCGTCAATCCGGAGATGATCTTCCCTGTCATCGTCGGCAAGCTGACCGCCGGTATCACCGCCGTTATCCTGGCGAATCTCCTTGCGCCCAAGCTGCTGAGCAAGATTGAGGGCAGGTAAGAAAGGAAAGGTTCCCTATGAATATCAGCGAATCCCTGATTCGTGAAATTGTGCAGAAGGTGCTCGAGGAGAGCCTGCAAAAGGCCGGCCCCGGCTTTGAAAAGCATGTCGATCCGAGCGGCATCATCGGCATTAAGACCTCGACGGTTCAGTGCCAGCCGTTCGAGCAGGAGGGCGTCAGGCTGACCGATCTCGTGACGCTGGAGGAAGCGCCGCGTATGGGCGCGGGCGTGATGGAGCTGGATCACACCAGCTTTGAGTGGACGCTGACCTATGACGAATATGACATGGTCATCGAGGGCGATCTGGAGATCGAGATCGACGGACGCATCATAAAGGGCGGCCCCGGCGACATCATCTATATCCCCAAGGGCAGTCATATCCATTTCCAGACCCCGAACTTTGCCCGGTATGCGTATTTCGTATATCCGGCAAACTGGCAGCAGCAGTAATGCAAAACAGGCGCCGGTGCGCCGCCATTCCGCCGTGCACCGGCGAACCTGTCCTGCTTGACAGCATGCGGCCTGCATGCTATATTTGAAAGGAACAACTAAATATTAAGTGGTATACAGGTGCTCCGCGCTCCGCGCGAGCCTAACAGGGAAGCCGGGTGAGAATCCCGCGCAATGCCGTTGCTGTATTGTCCAAGCGGTTTCTATCATGTCACTGGAGCTTGTCTCCGGGAAGGCGGAAACCGCGCTTGAGGGCTGAGTCAGAATACCTGCCTGTATATGACGCACGGAAAGCCTTTCCGGTCCAGAAAGGGTGCATCCATACTGTTGTATGCAGTTTGTTTGCTGTACCTTTTTTGAGGTGCAGCTTTTTTTGATGGCACAACTGGACTGAAGATAGGAAAAAGGTGCCGGGCAGACGTTATGTCCGGTACATCCCACCGGAGCAGGAAGATCTGCCGCCGTCAGGCAGTATCTTCGTGCCTGCCGCGTGTCACGCGACGGGAGCGAAGCAGCAAACGAAGCAGACAGCGGACCGTTACCGCAGCAAATAGAAAAGCCAGACCGTTTGGTCTGGCTTTTCTATTTGCTTTCATCCATCTATTGCCGGAACGAAACGGTTCCGTCGGCCGCGCGGGCAAATTTGCAGAAGAAATCCTCCCAGATACGGAAGCTCATCTCCGTCATGGTGGCGTGCGGCATGTAGTCGACGGAGGTGAAGCGTACCATGGGCACACCCTCCCGGTCGAAGAACCGGTTGTTCCAGCGGCCGTCCGCGACAAATTCACAATCCGCCTAGTCGGCGGGGATCTGATCGGCCATATGGTTGTTTTTCAGCCACATGGCGAGGTTAAAGCCGGCGGCGTTGCCGGAACTGTCCCGGTGTCTGGTGATACTGCTACTTAAAGGCCTCGATAAGCTCACCTTAAAAAGCAGCAGACCCTGCTCAAACTGAAACGGCAGCTCCTGATTCCGGTATACCTGAAACGTGATTTGATTTGAAAGATTCTCCATCCCAGCACCGCCTTTCCCTTGGTATATTCCATTGTAGCCTCTTTTGGGGACTTTGGAAAGTGCCTGCCTGGGCAATTGGCAGCATGGGCGGCGAATTTGCGCGCGAAGGTGGTTTCCCCGTCGGCGAATACCATCTTCCGTTTCCCGTGCGCACGGTGCAGGACGCCTCACGCTGAGGACATACCGGGAACGCCCGCCCTGCTTTACAGCATTTCCCCGACCTTGACCCAACGCTTTTCCCTGGCGGACTTCGCCATAGCCGCAAGGACGGCGTCGACATAGTGCCCATAGGCGATGTCAATATCGATTTCGTGGCCGTCGAGGATTGCGGTGAGGATATCATGCGCCTGAATCGCCATGACGTCCCCATAAGAAATGCCCAGTTCGTCAGTACCGCAGAAGTGCGCGTAATCGCCATTGCGCGTGTTGCCCTTGATGGTCTTGTATCCCCGCTCAGAGGGATCGCAGTCATTGGAATAATACTGCAGATCATTGATATGGGACAGCTCAAACTTCACGGAGCCCTTGCTGCCCTGAAGTTCATAGTACAGGCTGTCCGGGCGGGCAACGGAAATACGGCTGGACGACATGGAGCCGATGCGGCCGTCCTGGTACCTGACAATGACATAAATCTGGTCGTCGGTATCGATATCGATTGTGCGGGAGGGGTCGCGGCTGTCCGGACGGGTTGGATACGCGGTATCCCAGGACGCCATGACCTCTACGATTTTCTGGCCTACAATCATGTCCGACAGACTGATGATGTGCGCCGTCAGGTCGCCAAGCGCGCCGGTGCCGGCGGTTGCCGCCATCTGCCGCCAGGTTGCCGGCGTGCTTGGATCGCCGCAGTAGGAGCAGTCAAACTCGCCGCGGAACGTCACGAAATCACCCAGCCTGCCGGACTGCATCAACTCGCGCGCCAGCACATTTGCGGGGCATTTGGTGTATATAAAGTCGACCAGGCTTTTGACGCCGGCTTTTTCTACGGCGTCGGCCATGGCCTTGCCGTCCTTGAGCTCGTTGGCCATCGGCTTTTCGCACAGGATGTGCTTGCCGGCAGCCGCGGCTGCAATCGCGATTTCCGCATGGGTAAAGTTCGGGGTGGCAATCACGACCAGATCCACTTCGGGATCGCTGATCACATCGTGCCAATCCGTGGAAACCTTTCTGTAGCCGAAGCGCTCCGCCGCCTTTCTGGCGGCAGCTTCGTTGACGTCCGCCACAATTTCAAACACCGGGGCGACGTCAGTATACGCCTGACGTACATTGGTCATACCGATCGAATGGTAAATACCCATCCAATTTGCGCCTATCAGGCCGACCTTTACTTCTTTCATTGCATTTACTTCCCTTCATGATATCGGTTATGTTGATTGCTCTTATGTAACAGCAGGTACCACGGTCGATAACTTCGCGGTAAACGACGCCGGTCCTGACGTTTGTCAGGCTGTTTGCAGCGCTGCGCGGGCCGCATCCCCGCCCGATGGTGACATCGCCGCTGCAGCCGGTCTGCTTTCCGTTTTAAGCATCCGGCGGGCACAAGAAGGAGCGGCGCGCCAATCAGCGCGCCGTTCCTTCCAAGAGAGAATCAGAGAAAGACTGAGAAGAACTTATTTGATGTACTGATCCACGTTGTCCTTTGTGACAAGCTGCGGAACGATATTGTAATAATTGTCCTTGAGATTCTCAATCGGGGTGCCGTTGGCCAGGCCTACCGCGCATTCGACCGCGCCGCCGCCCTGCGCTACGGGATCCTGGAATACGGTGCAGAGCATTTCGCCCGCCTTGACTGCCTGACAGCCGACCTCGGTTGCGTCAATGCCGACAACCGGGCAAAGCACCTTCTTCTCGCCGGTGGTCTTCATCGCCTCAATGACGCCGAGCGCCATTTCGTCGTTGTTGCAGATAACCGCGTCAAACGACTTGCCGGAACCCATGAACTGGGTGAACTTATCCATCGCCTTGGCGCGATCCCACTCGGCGGTGTCTTCATACACATAGCTGACCTTGATGCCGGCTGCGGCCAGCGCATCCTTGACGGACTGCGTGCGTTTGATGACATTGTCCAGACCCAGCACGCCCTGGAACAGCACGGCGTTGATTTCTGTCTTGCCCTGATCTTTGAAATATTTTGCCAGAAATTCACCCTGATTTTTACCGTACAGGCTCTCATCCGTACCGACATAGACGATATTGTCCTTCAGCAGGCCAATATCCGGCTGACGGTTTACAAAAACAATATTCATACCGTTTGCCGCATTGATGATTTCCTGCGCGGAGTCATTGTTGACCAAACATACGATGGCCGCATCATAATTGTCGGCCGCCCAGGTCTGCACATGGGAAATCTGTACGGAAACGTCGTTGTTGGCGTCAACTACGTCCAGCTGGACATTTCCGGCCTCCTCCGCCTTGGTCTTTGCCGCGGTCTCCATCGAGGTCAGGAATTGATCCCGAACAGCCATCGAAAGGCCGATTTTCAAGGTCTTGCCGGTTGCGGTGTCACTGACATTGTCAGTCTGAGCAGTGTCTGCGGTATCGCCGGTGTTTCCTGCATCTGTGGATGCGGTTCCTCCGCAGCCTGCAAGTGCGCCGAGCATCATCATGCCCGCCAGACCGAACGCGAGAAATCTTTTCTTCATAAACCTTCTCCTCTTTTCTTCCAAATTCCGGGGTGCTTTCCCTAACCTGCACCTAATTATAGCGTCCGCGGACACCACCGTCCATTAAGATCTTGCTCTTTGATTGCGAGCGATACGCCGAATTATGCACAAAATACGGGGGAACAAATTTTTCTATTTAAAATCTTGTTTTCCGTTTGCTTTTTTGTAGTATAAATATATAATAATTTATATTATTTCCACTTTTGTTGTATCGATAGTACACAAAGCGCAGTTGTGCATTTCTTGAGATACCCGCCCTCCTCCCCTGTCAGTCCCTGATTGGCAAACCTGTTTTTGCGCTGTCCGTATCCGCTGCTTCTCAGCCTGCCAGGCACAACGCCCCACAGGGTGTTCCCTGTACGCATCGGAAGGGGGACAGACACGCCCCTTTGCCGGTATGCCGGCGACCCCCGTTCTGTGTCGATGAACTTTTACAAAGAAAGGATTCCGGTATGATGAATATGCGTGAAAACATTACCTCCTGTTTTGAAGAGGGGATCATACCTCAGCTTCTGTACGCCACGAGACAGCGTGAACAGACGGTTCGCATGACTCGCCCGATGCACAGCCACCATAACATTGCGGAAATTTTATTCGTTTCTGAGGGCAGCGGGCAATACATAGTCGGCAACCGGTCCTATGAAATCAGCGCGGGCGATCTTTTGCTGTACAATGCGGACGACCTGCATGAGGTCAGTGCATCCCAGGGCAGCACCATCAGCACATATGCCCTGGGTCTGACCCAGTTCCGGCTCAAGGGCCTGCCCGAAAACCATGTCTGCTCGCCGGGCACGCCTTTTGTGCGTCAAACCGGCAGCCAACAGGATACCTACCAAAACCTGTGCGCCATTGTCTACCGTGAACTGGCGGAAAAGAACCCTGTGTCGGACGAGTTCTGCCGCCTGCTGGCCTCGTCCATGCTCGTGCTGATGCTTCAGCTGCCCATCCGTTCGGAAAGCACGGCGGCCCGCGCGGAATACATCCTCGCGGGCCGTATTAAGGACTATATCGATGCGCATTACACGGAATACCTGACGCTGGATATCATTGCGAAGGCATTGCACGTAAGTTCGTATTACGCCGCGCATATCTTCAAGGAGATCATGGGCTATTCCCCCATTCAATATGTTACCCGCCGTCGCATCGGGGAAGCGCAGAGCCTGCTCATCAACAGCGATTACAACGTTACCCGCATCGCGATGCTGGTGGGGTATGACAACACGAATTATTTCGGCACCGTTTTCCGCAAAATGGTGGGGCACTCGCCTCTCTGTTACCGCAGGCAGTTCCTTGAGAACATGCAGGGCGCACGCATCCAGTGACTTTCATCCCGCCACAGGCGGCGTCAAGAACGTTACCCGGCACCGCTGCCGGCAGTCCTTTTTTGACGGATGCCTCCCCTGTCCGTCACCGTTATAATATCTATAATATTATTACGAATCTCTATAGATATATCCAGAAGAATGGATATCCAATTGCAAAAGCTCCCATGGCTAAGCCATGGGAGCTTTTGACGCCTGTGGCACTCTCGCGCATGAAATGGCGCTTTGCCGGCGGGATCTGTGTCCGGGTTTCCCTTCCTATCTGGGAAGAAAGGCCTTTTACCCCGGGTCTACGGAACGGAGGGCATGCCATTGGGATACAAAATGACTTCCAGCGCCTTTCCGCTGCGCATGGCGGCCAGTCCGTCGTCAAACTGTTCAAGCGGCAAACGGTGCGTAATCATTTTGTTGAGATCGATCAGCCCGCTCTGCAGCAGCGTTACGGTCGCGTTCATGGTATAAGGCCCGATATAGCTGCCGAATATGGTGAGCTCGTTGCGCGTGATATCGTTTTGGCAAATGGTCTCGGTCGCCGCGCCGTTCTGCCCGAATAGCAGCACGCGTCCGCCCCGGCTGTTGTACCGTACGGCATCCGCGATGCACATGCCAACCGCATCTATGACGACGTCCGCGCCCCGGCCGCCTGTCAGCGCACGGATTTCCCCCGCGACGTCCTGCGACGCGGGACTCAAAACCGCATCCGCTCCCATACTTTTCGCATGAAGGGCCCGGTATTCGGACAGCTCTACGGAAATCGTGCGTCCGGCCCCGTTCGCCTTGAGCAAGGACAGGAAGTACAGGCCGATGGGCCCTGCGCCGATCACCACCGCGGTTTCCCCCGGCAGCAGGCGCACCTTGTCCACCGCGCTCATCACGCACGTCAGCGGCTCCGCAAAGATTGCGGCCTCTGCCGGCAGCGACGGATCGATCCGGATTGCGGAACGCTCCGGAATACACGCATACTGTGCAAAAAAACCGTGGCGATCCACGCCGTGGATATGCAAATTTTCGCACATGTTGGCATGCCCCGTCCGGCACTGGAAGCAGTGCCCGCAGGAGATATTGGGATCGCATACCAGCCGGTCGCCCGGTGCAAACCCCGACACGGCTTCCCCCACGGCGACGACCTTTCCCACCATCTCGTGGCCGATCACCGTGCCGGGCGCCGCAATACATCCCGGCGGGTCGGAAAGGATGTGTAGGTCGGATCCACAGATGCTGCATGCCTCGATCTCCACCAGAAGGTCGTCGGGTCTTGTTATTTTCGGCACGGGCATCGTCACAAGCTTGTGGTGTCCGACGCGTTCAAAGACAACCGCCTGCATTTGAATTGGTATTCCCATCATCGCCCCTCCCTCAAGCCTTAGGCAAAGTCTCGCGGAATGACGTCATGCAGGAAGTGAATGGACTTCTTGATCGCAGTCAGCGCGGGCATGGTCTTGTCCTCGATTTCGAGCGAAACCGGGCCGTTGTAGCCCATCATGCTCAGGATGGAGAAAAACTCCTTCCACCAGCGGCGGTCCTCGCCATAGCCAAGGGCGACGTAGTTCCACGAGCGCTCATTATAACGGTCGAAAAACTTGGTTTCGAGGCCGCCCTGCGCGGCGAACTTATGCTTCTCCTTGCGCAGATCCTTGGCGTGCACGTGATGGATCGCCTCTCCGCCGAGCGCCATCGCCATTTCAATGC
>JBFWIM010000049.1:0-12313 GCA_050255995.1 Intestinibacillus sp. | reverse complement strand
TTATCAATATACATTTCACCCACATCGAGCTCCTGCAGCAACACCTCCTGCCGGAGGGTATTTTGTTCCTCCGTACTCACGCGGATATATCCGATTTTCATTTTGTTCCCTCCATAAATGCAAGTGTGTCAATAGGCTGGCTTTTTATTCTGGGATGTCCCAAAACGCGAAAACCAACTCTATTGACACACTTTTCCGTTATCCTACTAGGGTACACCCTAATGACACAAATGGTCATCCTTGTCGCCCAGCAGCTCATCAAGCAGCATGCCGACCGCGATCAGTACTGTCCCTAATCCCATTTGATTTTACCCCCTCCGCTAGTACGCATAGCAAAGCTCGCCAATCATCTCATGCAGCAGCGCCGGGTCATAGAATAATTCTTCGATTTCGTCCGAGCTGCATCCATAATCCAGTAGCATCTGCACCTCCTCCTGCTGCACGCCGAAGTGCTTGGAGATCGCTTCTTGCACGCCGCAGACATTCAGCGTGTACCTCCTGTTTTGCTCCGAGTCCAGCTTTTCGTCCGCCCCCCAATCCTGCAATTTCAAATCGGCGTTGACATTCTGCTTGGGATGGAAGTCAAGTAAAAAATATGTTAAGCTTGTTATATTGAGAAGGGGTGAGAGCATGAGAGGCTGGAGGACGGAAGCGTCGCGGATCAAAGGGATGCTGTGTATGGGCATGCTGACCGCCGCAATATTGCTCGGCCTGCACCTGACGCGTCAGGCGCAGGCGCCGCACCGGCCGGTAATGGGCATTGTATCCACCTCGGCCGAGGACGACCGCAGGGACGCGCAGGCGGCAGCGCTGGTGCAGGCGGCGGAGCAGGGCGGGTTTGACGTGCTGTCCATGCCGGCGGAGCGTACGCAGGACGCGCAGATCGAAGCCATCCGCGCGCTGATTGTGTACCGGGCCGATGTAATCGTGTTCACGCCGCTGGTCGAAAGCGGGTGGAACAACGTGGTGCGCGAGGCGCACGCGGCAGGCATTCCGCTGCTGGCGGTCGACAAATCGATGCAGCAGGAGATCGAGGGACGGAAAAGCCGCTACGTCGGCTATGATTACAGTGCGCTGGCCGCGCAGGCTGCCGGGGCGCTGCTGCGGCAGGGGCAGGCGCGGCAGGGTGTGATCGAGCTTTACGGCACGCTTAACTCTTATGATGCCAGGGAGATCGCGCGCGGCTGCCGGGAGACGCTCGACCGCACGGGAAAAACGATCTCCTACAGTCTGTGCGGCGACGGCATGCGCTCGCGCGGATATGAGATTATGGAGAGCCTGCAGATTCACTTGGATGAGATCGGATACGTCATCTGCCATAACGACGCGATGGCGCTCGGCGCGCTTGACTATCTGGAGGAGCACGGGCGCGTGCCGGGGCAGGACATTTCTCTGTGCGCCTTCGGGGGCGGCGCAGAAGCGTACCGTGCGTTTGAAGACGGACGCATTCAGGTGCTGGTAT
Source organism: Intestinibacillus sp. (assembly GCA_050255995.1). GTDB lineage: Bacteria > Bacillota > Clostridia > Oscillospirales > Butyricicoccaceae > Intestinibacillus. The sequence goes on along the minus strand of JBFWIM010000049.1, from coordinate 10,851 downwards.
GGCTGGATGATCAGGCGCTGGCGGCGGATACCGTACTGGCCGCACGCGAGGCGATGGATGCACCGCAGGAGCAGCTTGTATATTTGGTGCAGAGCAGGGTCATGGAGAAGGAGAACGGCTGATGGCGGGATACGGAAACCGGCAGGGCGTGTACAGCATCGGCGGTATGCTGCGGCAATCCCTGTTTAAAATCATCCTCTGCATGGCCGTGCCGCTGTCGCTGTTGGCCGGACTGCTTGTCGGCCTGACGCTGCGGTATGACGCGGTGATTGCGGATGCTTCACAGGCGGCTGAAATGAGCAGTGTGCTGGAGCAGCGGCTACCCGATCAGATCTGGAAGGTGGTTTCCGGCCGCATTTCCTTTGCGGAGGGCACGCAGGGCGCGCTGCTCGGGGAGCTTAAAAGCCAGCTTGCGCAGATGTGGGAGCACTCCGAGGGGGATGAACGCCGGTATTTGAGCGCCGCGATGCGCGCGACAGAGACCCTTGACGGCTATATCGGACAGCTGGAGCGGCAGACGGCACAGCATGCGGCGGTCAGCCGGAATGAAAACCTGTACCGTGAGATTTACAATGTGGCACAGCTGACCTCCTCAATGATCGACCGCTATGTCGAGGCCAAAATCGTCCGCATGGGACAGCTCAACTCCAGCATACAAAAGGTCATGCTGCTGGTCGTCGTACTGCTGGTCGCACTGATCGGGCTGATGATCCGTACGGCAGTGCGCACCTTGCGCACGGTGGATGCTTCGATCCGGGAGCCGATTTTTCGGCTGGAGGGCATGGCGTCCCGTATCGCGCAGGGCGATCTTTCGGCGCGTGTACCGCCGGCCGAGATCGCCGAGCTGTACCGGCTGACCGGCGACCTGAATGCGATGGCGGCGCAGATCGACCGGCTGATCGGTGAGCGGGTGGAGCAGGAGCAGATTGCAAAAAAAGCGGAGCTGCGCGCCCTGCAGGCACAGATTACGCCGCATTTTGTATACAACACGCTAGAGACCGTTGTCTGGCTCGCGGAGGAGGGGCGCAACCGCGAGGTGGTCGAAATGACGATGGCCTTCACGGACTTTCTGCGCATCTCGCTCAGCCGCGGGCAGGACTATATCACAGTGGAAAAAGAGGCGCAGCACGTTTGCAGCTATTTGATGATCCAGTCGGTGCGCTATGGCAGCATCATGCAGTATGAAATTGACATTGACCCCTCACTTTCCGGCTGCCGGATTCTGAAGCTGATGCTGCAGCCGCTAGTGGAAAACGCCATTTACCACGGCGTCAAGCAAAAGCGGGGACGGGGCATGATTCGGGTAACCGGCCGCCGCGCGGATGCCCGGATGTGTTTTTCGGTCGAGGACAACGGCATGGGCATGAAGCCAGATCGGCTGGAAGCGCTGCGGCGCAGCCTGCGGGATCCGAACACGCCGGGCGGATACGGGTTGCGCAATGTCGAGCAGCGACTGCGGCTTTATTATCATACAGGGCTTGCAATCGAGAGCGAATACCGCAGGGGTACGGCGGTGCGCTTTTGCCTGCCCTGCGATATGGCGGAGGAAACATAATATGATGAGGATATTTATTGCCGACGATGAAGAGATCATCCGCGACGGTATTCGAAACTGCATAGAAAAGGAGGCGGGCCGCTTTCTGTTTGCGGGCGAGGCGCCCGACGGAGAAATGGCACTGCCCATGCTGATGGAGATGAAGCCTGACGTGCTCATTACCGACATCCGCATGCCCTTTATGGACGGGCTGGAACTGGCGCGGCTGGTGCGCCGCACCATGCCGTGGATGCGCATCATTTTTCTTAGCGGCCATGACGAATTTGAGTATGCGCAGAAGGCAGTGTCCCTGCAGGCGGACGCATATCTGCTCAAGCCGATCGACTCGGCCAAGTTGGTGCGCACGCTGGAGGAGATCGCCGTGCGCATCAAGCAGGAGCAGCAGCAGTATTTGAGCGCGGCACTGAACGCCAGCCGCAGCGATCAGGAGTCGGAGGTGCTGCGGGAGCATTTTCTCAACTCCCTCCTGTCCGGCGGCGCGTCGGCGGCGGACGCGGCCGAGCAGGGACGGAAATGGGGACTGTCCCTTGCCGCGCGGCAGTATATCGTCTGCCTGATGCGGCTGGGGAGCGGCGGGCAGACGATCACACAGGTGAGGGCGCTGGCGGCGCGCGCATTTGCAGATCAGGATGAGGTGCTATGGTTTTTTCGCGGCAGCGAACGGCTGATTCTGCTTATCCAAGGCGAGCGGGAGGAGGAGGTGCGTGAGCGCGCCTATGAGGTAGCGCAAAACCTGCGGCACGAAATTCGCCAGTTTCTGGGCTGGGACACGCTGACCGCCATCGGTATGCCAGCCGGGCGCATCAGCACGCTGCCCGCGGCCTACCGCTCGGCCAAGGAAACACTGTGGAGCGCGTCGGCCTGCGCAGAGGGCGGCGTGTTCGGCTGCACGGATTTTGAGGGCGGCGCGGTGCACGGCGGCGGGTTTGACTTTACGGCGGGCGGGTCGCTTGCGGACAAGCTGCGCCACGCCTCCTATGAGGATGTGCCGCAGCTTGTGGAGGCGTATTTCGGCGGCGCGGCCGAAGAGGATATGCAGAGCATGCTGTACCGGTACTATCTGTTGATGGATCTGCTGGTGACGGCGGCGCGCATGGCAGCCGAGATGGACAGCGCGGAGGTCGTCCTGCCGGGCGATCCGCAGGCGGTGCTCAAACGCGCCGCAACGCTCGAAAGCACCAAGGAATACGCGTCCGAGGTGTTGGGACGGCTGACGCGCCGCTCCTTTCGCCATCAAAGTATCCGATATGGCGGGGAAATCCAGCGGGCGAAGGAGTTTATCCGTGCGCGGTACAGTGACAGCAGCCTGTCGCTCCACATGGTCGCGGTCGAGGTGGGCTTTAGTCCCAATCACTTTTCCACTGTCTTTTCGCAGGAGACCGGACAGACCTTTGTCGAATATCTGACGCAGGTGCGGCTGGAGGCCGCCAAAAAGCTGCTGCGGCAGAGCGACAGTAAGATGAGCGACATTGCCTTTACAGTGGGATACAGCGAGCCGCATTATTTCAGTTATCTCTTCAAAAAGCACGTTGGCATGACGCCGCGGGATTACCGCATGCAGACGGTATAAAATATTATCGTAAAAAAACGTACCTTTGCCGAAGGGCAGGGTGCAGGGAAGGAATTTTATCGGATACCGTTCGGTAGAGCAGCGGACAGGCATCTGGTATACTCAGAGGGCAGGGATGAACAATCTTTGCCCTTCTTTCTTTTGAGGTGAAGGATATGAAACAACGTATAAAATGGATGGTGTTATTGCTGGCGGCGGCGGTTTTGAGCGGCTGCGCGCCCGCGCAGGAAGCACCTGCGACGATGCAGGAGCCGACAGAGCCGTCTGCACCCGTCTACGACCATCTGACCATTTACAGCGCACTGCCGGAGGAGGAAATCCCGGTTTATCTCAGCGCTTTCCGCAAGGATACCGGCATTACCGTCGACTGCGAGCGACTGTCCGCAGGCGAAATGATCGAGCGGGTGCGGCAGGAGCAGGCGGCGCCCCGCGTTTCCGTACTGCTCGGCGGGGCGGCGGACAACTATGTGCAGGCCGGTCAGGCAGGGCTGCTGGAGCCCTATCAAAGCCCGGAGCTGATGAATGTGCCCGAGGTCTATCTAGACAAGGCACAGGTGTGGAACCCGATTTATATCGGCGTAATCTGTTTTGCGTGCAATCAGGAGTGGTTTGCACAGAATGGCATGCCGTATCCCGCACGCTGGGACGATTTGCTGTCGCCCGCGCTGGCCGGACAGGTCGTGCTGGCTTCGCCCGAGACTTCGGGCACGTCGTACACCATGCTCGCGGCGCTTGTGCAGCAGCGCAGCGAGGCCGAGGCGTTCGAGTATCTGCGCGCGCTCGACGCAAACGTGGGTTGCTACACCCATTCGGGCATCGAACCGGTCGAGAAGGTAAAGCGCGGAGAATACGCGGTCGGCGTTGTCTTTTCGCATGACGGCCGCCGTGCGGCACTGGATGGCTATCCGGTCGAGCTGTGTTATCCCGAGGACGGCACCGGCTATGAGATCGGCGCGTGTGCGCTTGTGCAGGGCGGGCCGGAGCAGGAGCGGGAAAACGCCGAACGGTTCATCGACTGGATGACCTCGCAGCGCGGACAGGAATGCTATATCGAGGCAAAAAGCAGCCGCCTGCCCGCAAACAGCACCGCGCGGTCTGCAGACGGCCTGCCGGCGGTACAGGATCTCAAAATCGTGGAATACGACCCCGAATGGGCGGGAAACAACCGGGCTCGTCTGGTTGGGGAGTTCAGACGGCAGTTCATGGGCGCGCAAGCTCGAGAGAGCTTACCATAGACGCGGCGGTTCGGCAGGCAGCCGTGCCGTGAATTAATGAGAGAAGGAGCAGAAGAGAATGGGAAAATGTTTATCACGGAAACGGCGGTGGCTCAGCCTGCTGCTGGCACTGGTCATGCTGCTGTCCATGGCGCCGGTTCAGGTGCTTGCAGTCGGTGCGGAGGACACCGGCGCATTTCTAAACGGCCCTTATCTGCTGACCCCCAAGGCTGACGGCATGGTTGTCGTCTGGGAGCTGGATAAGCCGATCAAGTCGACGATTACCTACGGCACAGGGGCGCAGGACAGCAAAACAGTCGCTGTGCCGGTCGAGGAGGGCGCGGCGTTTCAGGGCAAGCCGATGTACCTGTACCGCGCGCGGCTGACCGGCCTTAAGCCTGGCACGGCCTACAGCTATACCGTCACGACCGAGGATGGACAGACCATGCAGGGACGCTTCCACACCCTGAGTGAAAATCCCGATGAGGTGCGGTTTGTCGTGATCAGCGACAGCCATCGCTTCGAAACGGCAAAGCAGGTGTCGGACGCAATTGCGGCATTTGATCCGGACTTTATCCTGCACACCGGCGACCTGGTCGAGGGCACCGGCTCGCAGAAGGATCAGTTTTCCTATTGGTTCCGCAACGTCGGCAGCTTTCTGCACAACGTGCCGGTTGTCTACAACAGCGGCAACCACGATTTCGGCGTGTACTTTGACGAGTATGTGACCAAAATCCAGCAGGAGCAGTACCATTCCAACCAGACCGGCCGCAACGTATCCTTCAACTACGGTCCGGTGCATTTCACGATGATTGACAGCAATCCGTGGTCGCTTTTTGAGCTGAACTCCGCGGCCGGCGGCGAGGTAGACGCGGCTACCAAAGCGCAGGTTGACGAATCGCTCGGCTGGCTGGAGGCGGATCTCGCCTCTGCCGCAGCAAAGAACGCAGAGTTCCGCGTGCTGACTATGCACCATCCCTATGAGGACGATCTGACCCGTAAATACATTCCGTCGATCGCGGAAGCGGGCAACGTCAGCATTATGTTCAGCGGACACACCCATGTGTATTCCCGCTATGCCTCTCCGAACGCCGCGCGCGGCACAGGCACTGTGTATGTCACGCAGGGTGACGCCCGCATCGGCGACGGCAAGATTGATGCCGGAAAGCCTGACACTCGTCTGGACGACAACTATCCCGAGCTGCTGGCGACCGGCAAGGGCGACATGCTTGAGGTCACGGTCAAGGATGGGTTGATGACCTATTCCAACATCGGTTTGGAAACGGGCGCGGAAAAGGTCTATGAAACGCTGTCGCTCTCGAAGGACGGCGCAAAGCTTTCCTACGAAAACATCTCGATCACCCCGGACAGCATCCTGTCCGGCGGCGAAGTGACCGTATCGGCCAAGGTGACCAATGTGGGCGCCGGCCTTGCGGCGGCCAGCATGTGCGTCAGCGATAACGGCAAGGCGCGCTGGTTGTATCACTTCGGTCAGGCAGGCAAGGAGCGCGTGGTCGCGCTGAACCCCGGCGAATCGGCCGAGCTGACCGCGCCGCTCGTGCTGACGGAGCTGGGCAAGCACGCCTTAAAGCTCGCGGGATACACCAAAACGGTGGATGTGACCTTCCGGAAGGCAACCTACACCTACAGTGATCTGCGCGTCAAGCTGGGCGACGGCGCGGTCAGCAATGCGGAAAGCGACCTGTTCTGCGCCAAGGCTGATGTGCGGAACATCGGCAACGAAGCGGGGACTGCAACCGCGTCTCTCAAGATTAACGGGCAAACCGTGGAGAGCAAACAGGTGAAGCTTGCCGCCGGACAGACCCGTTCGGTCGAGTTTTTCTACACAGTCCCGGCGGGCGGCGACTACAAGGTGCAGATCGGCTCCTCGCCCGAGCAGACGGTCACGGTGCTCGGCTCGATTCAGGGCACACCGATCGTCCGGGACAAATCGGGTCTGGGCAACGACGGCATCATTCGCGGCAATCCGACCCTTGTCAAGTACGATGGCGGCTGGGGTCTGGCGCTCGACGGCAAGGACGACTATGTGGAAATCCCTGATCGCGACAACTATGTGATCGACAACGGCGTGACCGGTATGGTTTGGGCCAATGTGGAGCGTTTGGCACAGGGCAGCGAGTGGGATCACAATCCGCTGCTGATGAAGGGTGCGTCGATCAGCTACGGCACCAACTACCTGTTCCGTATGGCCGTGCGCAAAACGGGCATGGTCACATATGGAATCGGCTTTAATAATGATAACGGCGAATATTTCTGGAACGACGACGAAGCCATCGACGGCGCGGGCGTAAAGCTTGGCAAGTGGGTGCAGTATACGGGCGGCTTTGACCGCGTGACCGGCGGCACCAGCTGGGAGGATGCAAAGCTCAGCGGACAGATTGACGCGCCCGACTTTGATTCCGAAATCAAGAATTGGGAAGGAAAATCCATGTATTCCGGCTTCTCCTTCCACCGTCATCTGCTCAACGACCGCGGCCGCGGCAAGACACACACCATGCTGACCGGCGACATCGGTCAGATCCGGTTCTATACCGCCAAGCTAAGCGAAGCCTCCAACAAGGCGATATACAACAACCCGTCGGCCAAGGGGCCGCAGAGCGAAAGCCTTGTGGTCTGGCTGGATTTTGCTCCCGAAAACCTGCAGACCGACGGCACACATGTGACCGAGTGGCGGCCGGTTGTGGGCAGCCTGAAGCAGCTGACCTATGAAACCGAAATTAAGGGTGCGGCATCTGCGGCCGCAACCATCGAGACCTCGGATGACGGCAAGACGGTCAAGGCATCGAAAAAGGCGGCGCTGCAAAACGGCAAAGCGTCGATCGACCTGACCGAGCTCGGCAGCGCCAAGTATGTACGTGTTTCAACGACGCTTCACTCCTCCGTCACCGAGGCGGCGACCGACGTGCCGACGCTGAAGTCCTATACCGTGGACGCGGGCAACTGCACCATCTGGAGCACACTGGCAGACTGGAACAAGGGTAGCTTTACCGGTGCGGTCGGCCACGAGTCCGATGATATTTTTAACGACTACGCAAACGATTATGACGATTATTCGGGCAAGGCTGACGTTTCCAAGACCGCAGTCGGCGGCGATGTTGCGCAGAGCCACTGGGCGTATCGCGACATTCAGGCGCTCGCGTCCAAGGGCATTGTGCGCGGCGACGCAGGCTCCGGCTATGTCCGTCCGGACGAGCGCATCACCCGCGAGGAGGTTGCGGCTGCGCTGTTCAGCGCGCTGAGCGTTCCGGCCGACCAGACCGGAAGCATTGCCGAAGGCGACCGCTCCTCGGCTTGGGCTAAGGATATTCTGGCGACAGCTAAGGCACGCGGTGTGCTCAAGGGCGACGAAAAGGGTCGCATGAACGGTCAGCTGACGGCGACCCGTGCCGAGGTGAGCGCGATGATCGCGCGTGTGGCGGGTCTCGCCGATGCGGATACCGCTGCGCTGGATAAATTCGCGGACAGCGCTTCGGTGCCGGACTGGGCGCGCGGAAGCATTGCCGGCATGGTCGAAAACGGTCTGCTTTCGGGCTATGAGGATAATACCCTGCGTGTGAACGCATCGATTACCCGTGCGGAGACCTTTACCCTGATCGCAAAGCTGGTGGCCTGACAAAACGGCTGTTCTGCGTATGCGGAGCACTAAAACACCCTCCGATGCAGCTGCATTGCTGCATCGGAGGGTGTTTTGTCTTCGGCACGGCCGGGGAAATCGTATGAATTTGAACATTGACCTGTGATTTACAAGACGCAGAATGCACGGGACAGAAATTTAAACCATGCTCGAACTTGTTTTAATAGCTTGTCGGCACCCTTGTGTGTTAATATGTGGAATTTGGATTGAAATATGCCCTGGGGACAGACCAGTCCTCGCATACTCGATGAGGTAGATTGTCACCAATCGGAGATAGGAATGGTGTACAGAGAGTTTGCAAGCACTGAATTTTGTGTACATACGTAAGCGTGTATACACAAAATTCTCTAGTTAGGGGCATACCCCTAAGACTCCGTTTTTGCTGGAGAGGCATATGAATTCATCCCTCAGTTAAAGAAGCCGCCGCAGGAGATTCCTGCGGCGGCTTCTTTAACTAAGAGTAGAGGCTTTTGCCTTCTGTACATCATCTTTTGCCAGAACGTAAAGCTGATTCGGAACACTTTGATTCAAAAAGAATCTTGGCGCATAGTCCAGTCCGTCATAACTATACTTAATATAGGTATTTGACGGATCGGCGGAGCAGTCAATTTCAAGGCTGAGATTACTTGGTTGTGTGATCCATATACTAATATCACTATCCGGAATATTGGAATAACTGCGAAACGGGATTCTGCGAATGCGCTCGTGTTGTACAAGATCAATATATTGTTTCTTTCGCGCTTCGTCGGAGATAGGAATTTTATGGATTGCACCTACCGCATCATATGCATAAACAGTTATGTCAACTTCCGAAAAGTCACTATCCACTTGGATTGGTACCAGCCCGTATACATTGTTGACGGAAAATAAGCAATATGCCAGCAATGCAATAGCTGCAATATTCCAATATCTCTTTAAGAGATAGGGCCGCCAAATGTAGAAAGACAAAAGTGCAAATATGGTGAGCAGAATCACGCTAAAAATCAAAGTATTCATACGCCCACCTATTATATTCACACCTTGTTTAATATTAGTAAATGAAATCAATATTAATACCCAAAATTGAAACGTTTATAGTAAATTTCGTACTGCGCTAATTCAGAAAAATAGTCCCCGCCCGCGTGAGCATACTCGTGGGCAATGCTATAAGGGCTGTTAAAATGTGGAGTATGGATTAGCCTGTTCTGAACTTGACTTGCTGCTTTACGGTGACCACCGGCATCGTCCACATAATAAAGCTCTGTGCTAACATCATTTAACCGAACTTTTTGTGTACGCGCCCCTAAACGATAGGTACCGTTAATTTTTACATACGTATATTTTGTACATACATTATAGTCCACACTGACAGTGAAGCTGTCTTTATATGAGCCGGTGATAAGGTCGGCGTTTAAAAAACCAAAGACAGCCTGCAATACATCGTAACCGCTACTAAAAATGGAAATTTTATCAACTATTTTGCTGCTAGCACCCGAAAGATCATAAGCATACATAGCATAAGTCTTTACGTCATTGGCCACATCCATAGCTGAGCTTCCCGAAGCCACTGTGCCATTGAGAAAAAGATTGTTGTAGTATACTTGTTGATGCAAGAAGGATTCACCGTTCCAAGTATCGTACTCATCAGGCATTGCAGCATTGATGGTAATACCGCCAGAGCTTTTGGTCGTGCTGGTTTCCGGGCTGGATACAAAAATGGTGACATTGGCTTGACCATTGGCTTCAGAAGTTGCTTTTTCGGCCTGCTGCAGAATGTCGTTGTAAATTTCAGGCCGCAGGTTGTATTCTTCTTGCAATGAGCTGATTTTATCAGAATCTGTGAGTGAAACAGTAACCTCATCAACTGATTGGTATAAATTATTTCCGACATCCGTAACCAAATCGCCGTTGCTCAATTGGTAGATGCCTTCATAATTTTCGAGTGGACTGCCTTGTATTAGCGAGCTGCTTTTATCTAGCTTATCGGTATATGTACCATTAAAATCTGCTTGGAGTTCAATTTACCCTTCTTGCTGGTGCTGTTTTGGGAGGCTTACAGCTCCGGCAGTCAAAGAAAAAATAGTAGATGCGGCCAATAGAGATGCAATAACTTTGGTTTGTTTAATCATAAATCCTCCTATGTGTCATCCCTGTTAAAATAATACATTATCAGATATTGCAATACCTTCCTATATATTACATATTAAGCAAGGCAATGTCAAGCACTGTTAATTATTTTTAAGAATTTTAAATTATATTATCCAAATATTCAAGTTCTTTACAGTTCCGCGAATATGCTGTTTGCCAGCTACAACTTTGAGATGTACCAAAAGCACAGTTAAAAAAGGGCGTGCATGAGATGTACCGGAGATGTAGTAAAAGCAAATTAAACAATTTCGGATTCGATTCTATTACTTTAAAGACGGTGAAAGTTGCACGAACCATTCTCAGCAAGGCGGAATTAACCACCGATAAATATTGCAAAACATGGCTATTTTTAAAGAAAAAACACCCTGTAAACAGTGTTTGCAGGGTGTTTTGGCGGAGACGGAGCACTGCCGTTTATAACCTCGCAGATTCCTCGTCCGCTTTCCGCCGATGCTATCGCAGAACCATGTAAATTTTCAAGCGGTACATACCGATAAATTGTGTTTTCTCTGTAATTTATAAACTAAAACCGTGCGTCACCCCAACGAGTAGTTTTAGCTTTGAAAGATAGTGTCGGAACTGCGATGCATTATTCATCGCTTTGGTTGTCTACGACCTGCGCAGCCGTAACTGCGAATACAGGCTCCGTTCGTGAGATTTCCAGCACCTCATCTGAAAACCCGCTTTTGGAAAACAGGAACTGATATACAGCAGCTTTTTGATCCTTAGG
>JBFWIM010000048.1:5681-12602 GCA_050255995.1 Intestinibacillus sp. | reverse complement strand
GCCGCCCGAAACGATCAGGCTGACCTTATCCTTCATGCCGATCTCCTCGAGCGTACGCACCGCCTGCACGGTCGCCGGCATCATCGGGATGCCCAGATGATCCGCCGCCATGACGGGCGCCGCGCCGGTGCCCGCCGTGCAGCCGTCCAGAATGATGCCGTCAAACCCGGCCTTGACCGCAATTTTGATGTCCTCCCGCACACGCCCCGCCGCAATCTTGGCGAAAATCGGGGGCGTCTGCCCGCCGGTTTTCTTGTGCAGCATTTCACGCAGCTGCTCGATGCTAACGACCAGATCGTCCGCGCCGAAGCTGTCGCCCGAACGCGGGTGGGAGTGCAGGTCGATGCCCGCCGGAATCTGCCGGATCTTGCTGATCTCCTCGGTGATTTTGGAGCCCATCAGATGTCCCGCCAATCCGGGCTTCGCGCCGATGCCAAACAGAACCTCCAGCATATCGGCCTGAAACAGCAGCTCCTTGTGAAAGCCCATACGGCTCGCCAGAATCTGAATGGACTGGCGGTAGGAATTCTCCAGCTCCTCCGGCAGGCAGCCGCCTTCGCCGTTGGAAATCACCGTGCCGACAAGAGCGGTCGCTTTGGCGAGCGCGATCTTGGCGTTTTTGCTCAGTGCGCCGAAGGACATGCCCGCGATCATGACCGGAGTTTCAATGACGAGCGGCTTCTCCGCCATGGGGCCGAGCACGGTGCGCGTTTCGCACGCCTCGCGGTAGGTGTCGATGGGCATGCGCGTGAGCTGCCCGGGCAAAATCATCAGGTCGTCAAAATTCGGTACCTTGCGCGGGGACGCGCAGCCGCGGATGCGGTATTTACCGTGCTCCGCTTTGTACTGTATCTCTGAAATCACCTGATTGTTCCAGGTGCCTTTTTCGCCGTTTACAATGCCTGCCATAGGTCATCCTCTCCTTTTCGCTGCCTTCTCCGGCTCCAGTATCGGGTGAAACAGCGTGTATGTATGCTTGCCATTCGCATTGAGGATCGGACGGATCACATGAAACTCCGCCCCATTGGCGGTAAACCCGTATTCTGCAAACAGACGGTCCAGCGCCGCGGCTTCCTCCGCGGTAATGTCGGTGTATTCCACGTTCCCTCCGAGCTTGCTTTTCGCCTCGGGATCGCGCGTGAAAATCTTGCCGGAATACATGGATTCGCCCGCGCCCGGCCCCAGCCTGCCCAGCACGATAAGCTCACCGCCCATCGCCATCTGTCCGGCCCAGCGCTCGGCGTCGCCGCCGATGAGGATGTGCCCGCCCTTCATGCCGTAGCCGACGCGCGTGCCCGTGCTGCCGTACACCACAAGGTTGCCGCCCGAAATGTACGCGCCCACGTTGCAGCCAGTATTCTGTTCCACGAGCAGCCTTCCGCTCACCATGTTGCAGCCCGCGTACCAGCCGACGTTGCCGCGGACGCGCACCTCGGCATTTTCCAGATAGGTACAGGTGTACATGCCGGTGGAGTCTTCGATGATGACCTTGACGGGCTCGTCGGTACCGGACAGAATGTAGTGCATCGCATGCACGTTCGCAATGGTCAGCTCGGTCGCGCCCTGCGCAATCTTCTCCCAGATGAACGGGTTAAAGTCCCTGTTGGCGATGTTCGCCGCATCTATACGTTCCATACGCGCACCTCACCCGGTTCCATCTCGCTGGCGAAAATGTGCTCGCCAATTGCACTGAACTCAATCTGCTCGGAGCCCAGCAGCACGCAGCCGTCCGTCTCTGCGACGAGCAGCGGCTTGATGCCAAGCTTATCCTTGACGAAGCCGAGCTGCGTCGGCGTGGCGGCAATGACGCAGTACACGCCGTCCATTTCGCCGCCCGCGTATTGAAGCGCCTGCTCCAGATCGCCGTCAAAAAGCCCCATCGCGTAGGCGATGAGATGACTCGCGGCCTCGGAATCGTTGAGCGTCTTAAACTGCGCGCCCTTGGATTCCAGAAAGCGCCGCATATTGAAGTAGTTCGTAAACTGCCCGTTGTGCACGATGGACAGCTCCGGATAAAACGGCGACACAAACGGGTGCGCCGCGTTGACGTCCTCCGCGCTCTCGGTCGCCATGCGCACATGGCCGATGCCATGACAACAGTGCGAGCCCTTCAGCTCGTAGCGGTCGGTCAGGTTGCCGATCCGTCCGCCTTCCTTATATACCCTGAAGCGGTTGCTGATCGAGTGCACCGCCATGTCCCCGTCGCTGTTGATCTTCCGGTGCAGCGGCTGGATATCGGCCTCCGCCATGTCCACGGCAAACTCACAGCAGAGCCTGCCCACCGTATTGGCGACCTTTGTTTCTTTCACAATCTTTCCAAATCCGCCGATATAGTCCTTCAATTTATCGAGCACCGTGCTTTCTTTCAGCGTCACACGCAGGACAACATGCCCGGTATTCTGAAAAATCGCGACGCCCGCGGCGTCCGGGCCCCGGTGCTGGATCAGAGACAGCATCATCGTCAGATCCTGCGCCACATCCGTCGGCGCTTTGCTGATCATTCCCGCGATTCCACACATTCAAATCACTCCATTCATTGCCGTTTGCCGATCAGACGTGATACGCGTAGGTATCCATCTCCCAGTCGGTTACGGACTTGTTAAACGCTTCGACCTCGTACATCTTCATTTTGCAGTACAGGTCGGTCAGCTCGGGCGAAACCTCCTTGGCGAACCAGTCGTCCGCCTGCAGCTCCAGCACGGCGCGGTACAGGCTCATCGGCACGGTGCCGCACTCCTCCTGCCGCTCTGTGTCATGGTACAGGTCGGTCAGAACCTTCGGGGGCGGCTCAATCCTGTTTTTGATGCCGTCCAGCGCCGCCGCAAGAATCGCGCCGAGCGCCAAATACGGGTTGCAGGCCGCGGAACCCGCACGCACCTCCAGACGGGCGCCCTTGCCGCGCTCCTTCGGGATGCGGACGTACGACGTGCGGTTGTCCATGCCCCAGCCGATATAGATCGGCGCGAAGGAATCCGGCTGGTACCGGCGGTAGCAGTTGACCGTCGGCGCGAGGAACGCGGACATGCCGTGCGCATGCTTGAGCACGCCGCCGATCATGTAGCGCAGCGTATCGCTCAGCCCGTCCTCGCCCTCCGGGTCGTCACAGATGTTTTTCCCGGTTTCGATGTCGTTCAGCGAAATATGGAAGTGGCAGCCGCTGCCGCCCGCCGCGCCCTTGGGCTTTGCCATAAAGGTGACCATCATGTCGTTCATGTCCGCAATGTCCTTGCAGATGGACTTGAACTGCGCGCTTTCATCCGCCGCGCGCACCGCGCTGGTATGCTTCCAGTTGTACTCGTACTGGCCAGGATAATACTCATGATTCATGAAGAGCACATTGTAATCCATGCGTTTGAACGTATCCGTGATCTGATACAGGAACTTTTTGGGGTCAATGCGCTGAGTTGCGGTGTAGCAGTTCGCGGGCTGGCTGGTATAGGGTACATATTTGCCGGTTTCATCCTTTTTATAGACGAAAAACTCCAGCTCGCTCGCCGCAATCGGCTCATAGCCGAGCGCAAAATACTCATCCACAATTTTTTTAAGGAACCCGCGCGGCGAAACGCGCATCGGCTCGCCTCGGTAATACAGGTCCCCCTGCATCACTGCCGTCCGGCTCTCGAACGGCAGCGGTGTAAAGGTGGACCAATCGGGCAGGACGGAAAAATCTTCGCTTGTGGGAGGGATGTAGTCCGTCGGGATAATATTGTTGTCATAGCACAGGCCGAGCGCGGCGGCGCAGAACGCAACGCCTTCTTCGGTTTCCTCCAGCATTTCGATCGGCAGCATTTTGCCGCGCAGGATACCGAGCAGGTCGGTATACTCCAGGCGAATCATTTCGATGCCCTTCTCCCGGATCAGTTCACGGATATCAAAAGCTGTCAGCACTTTTTGCCGGGTATATTTATCCAACAAAAGCTCTTTCATAGCGGTTTACTCCTTTTATTGCGCGATATCGGTCTGCCTCAGCACCAGATCTTCAAAGCGGGTCTGCCCGCGGTTGATGACGTCCATGTCGACCGCCTTGAACGGCTTCGCCTTCATGACACCGACCACCCAGATGAACGCATACGCAATCAGCAGGGCGAAGATCACTCCGAAAATCTTGAAGATCATAATGCGGGTGTCGCCCTCCGCGATGTTCCAGATCATAAACATGTTGCCGAAAATGCCGACCACCTGCGGAATGCCGCCAAATTTCAGCCTGTTTTCACGGGGCGCATCCGGATAGCGCTTCCGAAGCACCAACACGGCCGCGTGCACCATGATATATGTAACCAGCCAGAAGCAGGAAGCGGCGAGGATGACGAAGGTAATACCCTGTGTGTTCGCCAGATTGGAGACCAGCAGGATCGCATCCAGAATACCGATCAGCACCAGGCCGGAGACCGCGGCGCCCTTTTTGTTTTCACGGGCAAAGGCTTTCGGCATCATGCCCTCCTGCGCCATGCCCTGCATGATCTTGGAGGTGGAGGTGTAAACCGTATTCATGGTGCTGACGGCCGCCAGAATCGTGACGAAGCCCATCCAGTATCTGCCCGGCGTGCCGAGCACATTCTGTGCAAAGGTCATATGCGGGGTACCGGTCGGGTCGGCCGCCAGCGTGCCGAAATCGACATAGTTCGCCATGCCGACGCCCAGAACCGCCTGTACCACGAAGAGAAGCAGCAGCCCGAGAACCATGGAGAGCAGGACGTCGCGCTTGGGGTTTTTCATATCCTTCGCGACGGGGATGACAAACTCGACGCCGATGAAGAGCCAGAACGCCAGCGCGGTCAGACTCATCAGGCCGCCGACGCCGGAAACCGCGGGAGCGGACTGCTGCGCCGCCGGAATGATGCTGCCCGTGCCGAGTCCCAGCGCGCCGATAATGCCGAACAGCACCATGGAACCGATCAGCAGGATGACAACGAGGTTCTGCACCTTGGAAAACAGGTCGACGCCGAAGCAGTTGATGACAAAGAAGCCCGCAAGCACCAGAAGGGAAATAATGCGCGGATCAATGCCGGGGAAAAACAACTGGCATAGAATGGTGCCGCACATTGCGAGTTCCGCCGTGGACGCCAGCACCATGGTGATGACATAAGCGGAAACGTTGCCGACAATGGAGGGCACCGGGCCGAAGCTTGTCAGCAGGTACTGGCCGGTGCCGCCGTCGACACCCGGCATCATATGGTGCATTTCCGCATAGGACAGCGCGATGAATGAGTTCAGTATGGCGACGAGAAACAGCGGTGCGACAAACGCCTTGCCCGCCAGCCCCATACCGGTGCCCAGCGACACGAGGCAGCTGGTTGCGACGATCAGGCCAACGCAAACCGCAATTGCGCTGCCCAGACCCAGTTTTTTACCTTGCATGACAATCCTCTCCTTTACCACGTCAGGATGTTGACCATATTGTGAAGAATACAAAAAAGCAGCAACGGCTTTTTTCTGCAACGCCGTTGCTGCTTTCGATGTGGTTAGTTTACCGAATAGCCAATCATAAGTCAATTATTTTTATACCATATTTATTGGCTTCATGTTGGCAATGGGATATCAACAAACAACCTGCGCGGTTTACGGAGACGTTTGCGGAGGCTGCCCAAAAATTTTTTACCCATTTCCGATATATTCCTGCAAACGCTGCCGCACCCACGCCATATTTTTATACATGGGCGGAATCGCCTCATAAGTGGACTGTAGATAACTGTAATACCCGCCGATATAAGTCGGCTCTGTGGAGTACAGCAGATTGTCGTACCGGCCGTCGTGCCAGATGACGGCGAGCTTGCCGTTCTGCACGATCATGGACACGCCGCTCTCGTCCAGCCCTATTTTCTCAAACGGCGCCAGAACGACCTCCATTTCTCCCCGTTCAACGACCTGCTGCACATATTTCAGCTGTTCGACGGTCTGCTCGCGCGTCATCCAGATCGGCCGGCCGAACACGCGTGAGAGCGTAGTCACCTCGCTGCGCTCCTCCTGCAGCCGCCGCTCAATGGCGTCGCTGTCATAGATCTGGATGTATTTACAGTGGTGACGGATTTCATGCCGCTTGTGTACCGTCTGCAGGCAGCGGTCAATCTCCTCCTCGCCAACCCCGTTCCGGCGTAGAATGCGGTTCAAAAGCGGCTGCGGCATGGCGATATAGGTCGGCTCGGGGCAGATCATGTAGGTCGGATCGAACGTGCTGAGATGCTCGGCCATCAGGTCGACGATATCGGTGTGCCTGCCCAGAGAGAGCCGTTTGAAAATCGGCTTGGAACGCGCCCGGTAATCCTCCACGCGCGCCTGATAATAGTTGCGCATGCGCTGATCGGTATAAAACGTGTAAGTCAGCAGATCCGGACGGTTTTCAAAATAATAGCCGACGCTGGCCGCCTTGTCCCGCAGGCAGGCGTAGCTGCCCTTTTCCGCGTCCGTAAAATTGCCGATGATATAATGGATGTCTACGCCGTCCGTCATATACATGTCCAGCCAGCGCCCCAGCACGTCGTAGGAACGGTAGCTGTCACTCAGAATATCGATGATGCACACCCGGTGCCCCTGCCGAACCGCGCGGATCACATGCCCGATCATCTTCTCAAATCGGATGTGCTCGGTGGTATTCCAGTCGACGTCGCCGAAGTCGCAAAAGGTGATGTCCGTCGGCTCCGCCTCCTGCACCATGCGCCAGAACAGGTCTGTATATTGCTTCCAGCCTGTCAGATCGCCCGAAAATACTTTGATCTGCGACTGATAGCTCGTGTCGTTTTCCCGGCCCTGCAAGTCAAACGGCAGCTCGCCCGCGCCGAGCAGACAGCACAGGCGCTCCGCCTGCGTTTCCGGCGCCAACTCCGAAAAACCCTCGATTTGCTGCGCGAGCCGGCGCTCCAGCTCCGGCCTCCGGACGGAGAACCGCTCGCTCAGAAAAAACGCGGCGATCGCCCTGGCGTATCC
>JBFWIM010000048.1:0-5581 GCA_050255995.1 Intestinibacillus sp. | reverse complement strand
CGCTTGTGTTACAATGAGAAAAACCGGTGGCGGGGAGGCGCGGCCATGCTTGCAAAACTCAAAAAAAGCCCGCTGTTCGCGGGCATGACCGACGGGGAAATTCAAAAATGCCTGGCGTGCAGCGGGTCGGAAATCGTTCACTACGAAAAGGACGACACCATTTTTTATCAGCAGGACGAGCCGCAGAAGCTGCATGTGCTGCTCGGGGGTTCGGTTGTGGTGGGACGCGACTCGGTTTCCGGCAAACGCAGCATCATTGCGACGTTCAGCCGTCCGGGCGAGCTGTTCGGCGAGGTCTTCGTGTTCCTGGGCAAAAAGGAATACGACAACTATGCGCAGGCTGCCGCTCCCGCCGACGTACTGGAAATGCCCAAAACGTTTTTGTATCACACCTGCGACGCAAACTGCGGCTACCATACCACGCTCATTTCCAACATGCTGTCCATCCTTGCGCATAAGGCGTACTATCTCAATCAAAAGCTGCAAATCGTTTCCGCCGCGACGCTGCGGCAGAAAATTGCGCGCATCCTGCTCCAAAGCGCGGGGGCAGACGGCAGCGCGGCCCTTGCGATGAAGCGCGAGGAACTCGCCGATTTCCTGAACGTGGCGCGGCCGTCCCTTTCGCGCGAGCTGCTGAAAATGCAGGAGGACGGGCTGCTCCGGCTGGATAAACGGCAAATCCATGTGCCCGATTGGGAGCGTCTGCAAAATATTTTATAAATTTTTGATTCCGTAACATTTGTTACGGAATTTTTTTTGCCTTCCTGTTAAGATGAGTACAACAAAACGAACACGGGCGCCCCGCAAATTGACATTAGGGGTACCCCCGTAAAAGAAAACATGATCCGTTAATATAATTTTGGGGAGGAAATCATTATGGAGAACAAAATGTTTTGCTATCAGTGCGAGGAAACTGCGGGCTGCACCGGCTGCACCATTCAGGGCGTCTGCGGCAAGAGTCCGGAAGTCGCCGGCATGCAGGATCTGCTGATCTATGTGACGAAGGGGCTTTCCGCGGTGACCACCCGCCTGCGCGGCGAGGGCAAGGCGATCGGCTTTGCTGTCAACCACATGGTCACCCTGAACCTGTTTACCACCATCACCAACGCAAACTTTGATGAAGATACCATCGTCGCCCGCATCTTTGCGACGCTCGAAAAGAAAAAGGAGCTGCTCGCGCAGCTTGACAGCCGCGAAAACCTGCCGGAGGCGGCGCTTTGGGAATCCGCCGACCGCGCCGAGTTTGCCGCAAAGGCCGCAGCCGTCGGCGTGCTCTCCACTGAGAACGAGGATGTGCGCAGCCTGCGCGAGCTGATCACCTACGGCCTCAAGGGTCTTTCCGCGTACTCAAAGCACGCGAACGCCCTGCTCCAGGACGACGAGGAGGTCGACGCGTTCCTGCAGAGTGCGCTCGCCAAGACGCTCGACGATTCCCTGACCGCGGACGAGCTGGTCGCCCTGACCCTCGAAACCGGTAAGTACGGCGTAAACGGCATGGCGCTTCTGGACAAGGCGAACACCTCGGCCTACGGTAACCCGGAAATCACCAAGGTCAACATCGGCGTAGGCTCCCGCCCCGGCATCCTGGTTTCCGGCCATGACCTGCGCGACATGGAGATGCTCTTAAAGCAGACCGAAGGCACCGGCGTGGACGTCTACACCCACTCCGAAATGCTGCCCGCGCACTACTATCCGGCCTTCAAAAAATATCCGCACTTCGTGGGCAACTACGGCAACGCGTGGTGGAAGCAGAAGGAGGAGTTTGAGAGCTTTAACGGCCCCATCCTCATGACCACCAACTGCATCGTCCCGCCGAAGGACAGCTACAAGGATCGCCTGTACACCACCGGCGCAGCAGGCTTCCCCGGCTGCAAGCACATCCCGGGCGATATCGGCGAAACCAAGGATTTCTCCGCCCTCATTGAGCACGCCAAGCGCTGCGCGCCCCCGACCGAGATCGAAACCGGCTCCATCGTCGGCGGCTTCGCCCACAATCAGGTGCTGGCGCTGGCCGACAAGGTTGTCGACGCGGTCAAGTCCGGCGCGATCAAAAAATTTGTCGTCATGGCGGGCTGCGACGGCCGCGCCAAATCCAGAAACTACTACACCGATTTTGCAAGGGCGCTGCCGAAGGACGCGGTTATTCTAACTGCGGGCTGCGCAAAATACAAGTACAACAAGCTTGACCTCGGCGACATCGGCGGCATCCCGCGCGTGCTGGACGCCGGACAGTGCAACGATTCCTATTCTCTGGCAGTCATCGCGCTCAAGCTCAAGGAGGTGTTCGGCCTCGACGACATCAACGACCTGCCGATCGCCTACAACATCGCGTGGTACGAGCAGAAGGCGGTCATCGTGCTGCTGGCGCTGCTGTACCTCGGCGTGAAGAACATTCACCTCGGTCCCACGCTGCCGGCCTTCCTGTCCCCCAATGTGGCGAAGGTGCTGGTAGAGAACTTCGGCATCGCGGGCATCGGCACGGTGGAGGACGACATGGCGCTGTTCTTCGGCGAAGGCGCGAAGGCGGCTGTCACCGCGGAGATGCTGGTCGGCGACATCCTGCGTCTGGGTGAAGGCGTTGCGCCTATCCTGATGCAGGTCGGCATGCACTGCCTCGGCTGCCCGTCCTCGCAGATGGAGTCCCTTGCGGACGCCTGCGCGGTGCACGGCATTGATGTGAACGAAGTGCTGCAGCGGCTGAACGACCATCTCGCCGCGAACGCTTAAATCAACGTATGACGAAAAGGCCGCGGGAACCAGGGTTGCCGCGGCCTTTTCGGGAAGGAGGACGCGCATGAGCGCATTTTTGGGACCAATCCACTATTGGCTGTATGATAAAATCAAGTTTCAGGAAGGGTTCCTCCAGAGCATCCTCGCGGCCTCCGAACGGGAAGGCTGGGACGCCTCCCTTGCGGGGAAGCTGGATGCGGCCTGCGGAAAGGCCGATCTCAGCCCGCTTGAGGAGAGCATCGACGGAAGCAACATCCACGGCTGGCTCCAGCAGAAGATCGGCGTTTGCGAGACGCGTCTGGCGTTCGCCGTCACGGAGCTTTTGCGGCAGGATGCGGGCCGCCTGCCTGCCCTGTGGCAGATCGCGTACGACTATGGACGGACGCACCCCCTCGCCGCAGGCACAGGCGCGGACGAAGCGTTCCAGGCGCTCGGCGACCGCCTGCTGGACGGCATGCCCTGCGACCGGGTGAATGCACCCATCGAGCTTGAGAGCGAACGGGCGCTCTGGCAGCAGACGCAGTGCGTGCACCAGGACTACTGGGAGCAGACGGGCGGCGACATCGCCGTATATTATGCGCTGCGCGGGCAGATGATAAACGGGATGCTGGCGGACAGCGGCCTTACCTATCATGCCGGCGCGGACCGGATGAACAAAATCGTAAAGGAGTGACGGCGATGTACAGCGTGGAACTGATGGTCGCGGAGCATGACAATATCTTAAAGTTCATCGACGTGGTGCGGAAAGCCTGCTGCGGCATTCTGGATGGCAGGGAAGTCAACGCCGACGACTTTGAAAAAATGATTGCGTTTGCCCGCGGGTATGCCGACAAACACCACCACGGCAAGGAAGAGCAGATCCTGTTTGCCGAGATGACGCAGCATCTGGGGCCGGTGACGGAAAACCTTGTGCGGCACGGCATGCTGGTGGAGCACGACCTTGGGCGGCTGCACATTGCCGACCTGGAGGCGGCGCTCGGCCATTACCGCGAAGACCCGCAAACCATTCACAAACTTGGCATCCTCGCCGGCGCGGCCGGATACGCGAACCTGCTGGAGCGGCACATCGCGCGGGAAAACGAAGCGGTTTACCCGTATGCGGAGCGGCAGCTGCCTGAGGATATCCGGCAATCGGTGGAAGAGCGGACGCGCGCCTTTGAGGCCGACGCGGAAGCGCGCGGGGTGCAGGCGCATAGCCTCGGCATTCTGCGCGAGCTGACGGAGAAATACTGCTGAACGCACAGACAGAAACTATAATCGCATGGAATGGACAGGAAAGAACAGGTTACCGCGATGAATATTGAAAATTTGCACAGACAGCACGCAGGCATTCTGAACGAGGTGCGTTACCTCCTGGCTGCCGCCCAGCAGCCGGACTATGCCGATCATTTGGGCGAAATTACCCTGCGCATCAACAAACTGGCAGGACAGCTGAACATGCACCTGATGTCGGAGGACAACTACCTGTATCCCTCGCTGCTCAGGAGCCGCAACGCCAGAATCCGGGACATAGCCACGCGGTATAATCAGGAAATGGGCGGCCTTGTAGCGGCGTTTCAGGAATATAAGGATCGGTTCAACGCCCCGTTCAAGATCAAAGCCGACGGCGACGCCTTTGTCTCCCAGACAAAGCTGGTTATGGACAGCATTGCGCACAGAATCCAAAAAGAGGACGGGCAGCTGTATCCGTTGATTGCGGCAACGGCAAATTCCAATTGATTTCATCGCAAAAACAGGGAACCGGCAAGTGATTACTTGCCGGTTCCCTGTTTTTGTATGGAATTATTGTCTGGCCGCGTCGGAAAACAGCTGCCCATACCGCTCATAGCGCGAGGTCTGCAAAATTTTGTTCTGTTCGTCCACGAAAACGACATACGGCTGGTGATCCTTTGCTTCCTCCGGCGTGACCTGGGCGTAGGCCATCAGAATCACCTTGTCGCCGACGTGCACCTGCCGCGCGGCCGCGCCGTTCAGGCAGATCATGCCAGAACCCCGCTCGCCCGCGATGGTGTAAGTCTCGAAGCGGCTGCCGTTGTCGATATCCACGACCTGCACCATTTCATATTCCAGAATACCCGCGGCGTCCAGCAGGTCGCGATCCACCGTGATGCTCCCGACATAGCTTAGCTCGGCCTGCACGACGGTCGCGCGGTGGATTTTGCCCTTCAGCATGGTCAGCATCATGCGCGCGCCACCTCCCAGGTAAAGTTGTCGATCAGCCGCGTTTTGCCAATATAGACCGCAAGGGCGATGAGCGCCGTCCGGTCGACCGTTTGCAGCGGCTGCAGCGTCAGGCTGTCCACGATCTCCGCATAGTCGATTCTGGCGAGCGGCTCCGCGCCGATGCACGCGGTCATGGCCGCCCGCAGCGCGCCGCAATCGGTCTCCCCCTCCCCGAGCGCGGCCTGCGCCACGCCGAGCGCGCGGCTGAGGACGAGCGCCGCCTGCCGCTCCGTCCCGTTCAGGTACTGGTTGCGCGAGCTCTTTGCGAGACCGTCTGGCTCCCGGATGATCGGACAGCCGATGATTTCGACGTCCATATCCAGATCGCGCGCCATGCGCCGAATGACCGCAAGCTGCTGCGCGTCCTTCTGCCCGAAATACGCGCGGTCGGGCGCGAAGATGTGAAACAGCTTGGTCACCACCGTGCACACGCCCCGGAAATGGACCGGGCGGCTCCTGCCGCACAGGCCTCCGGTCAGCCCGTTCATGTCCACAAAGGTGCAGAAGTCCGGCTGGTACATCGTTTCCGGCTCCGGATGGAAGATCAGATCGACCCCCGCGGCTTCGCACAGGGCGCTGTCCCGCGCGAAATCGCGCGGATAGCTCGCAAGATCCTCGGCCGGTCCAA
>JBFWIM010000047.1:0-12779 GCA_050255995.1 Intestinibacillus sp. | reverse complement strand
CACGGCGTGCAGCCGGGGCAGAGGGTGCTGATGGTCGGCTCCGGCAACGTCGGTCTGGTTGTTTCCTACCAGTTGATGCAGGCGGGCTGCGAGGTCGCCGCGCTGATTGACGCCGCGCCCCGCGTGGGCGGCTACGGCGTGCACGCCGCCAAGGTGGCGCGCTACGGCGTGCCGTTTTATATGCGCCATACCATTGTGCGCGCCGAAGGCAGGGGGCAGGTCGAGGGCGCGGTCATCGCGGAGGTGGACGACCGGTTCCAGCCGGTTCCCGGCACCGAAAAGCGCCTTGAGATTGACACGATCTGCCTTGCGGTCGGCCTGTCGCCGATGAGCCAGGTGCTCCGCATGTCCGGCTGCGAAATCGAGGACACCCCCGGCGGTCTGGTTCCCAGGACCGACGCATACGGCGAGACCACGATTCCCGGCCTGTTCGCTGCGGGCGACGTGGCGGGCATTGAGGAAGCGTCCTCCGCCATGATCGGCGGGCGTATTGCGGGACTCGCGGCGGCGCGCCGCGCGGGATATCTGGATGAGGAGGCCTTCAAGACGCAGGCGGAAACCGCGCGCGCTTCGCTCGGGCAGCTCCGGCAGGGCATGTTCGCCAGGGAAAACCGCGGACGCACCGACCTGACCGAAACCGAAGAGGGCTATGCCCTGTCCCAGACTCTGCTGCAGAAGGGCTATGTCGAGGAAGCGGAGCTCGCGGCGTTCCCGTCTGCGGGCAGTAAGCGCGGGGGCGTGCATCCGGTGATCGAATGCACGCAGAACATCCCCTGCAATCCGTGTCAGGACGCCTGCAAATTCGGCTGCATCCGCGTCGGCGAGCAGATCACGGGTATCCCGGCGCTCGATGCGGAAAAGAAGTGCACGGGCTGCGGCCTGTGTGTCGCATCCTGCTCCGGACAGGCGATTTTCCTGGTGGATGAGAACTTTGACGACGCGCGCGCGTCCGTGACCATGGCTTACGAGTTTCTGCCCGCCCCGGAGAAGGGGCAGGTCGGCACCGCGCTCGACCGGGCGGGGCGCCCGGTGTGCGATGCCGAGGTGGTATCCTTCCGCACAAGCGCCGCGACCGACGGCACCGCGCTTTTGACCATTGCCGTCCCCAGAGAATTTGTGCGGTCGGCACGCGCTTTTACGCTGAACGGAGGTGAGAACAGATGGACAAACTGATGAACCGCGCCGCAGACATCGGGGAATTCCGGCCAATGCCGGACGACGATATCATTGTCTGCCGCTGCGAGGAGATTACGAAGGGCGAGATCCGCCGCGCTGTGCACGACGGTTTCCGTTCCCTGACCGAGATCAAGCGTGTGCTGCGCAACGGCATGGGTCTGTGCCAGGGACAGACCTGTTCGCGCCT
Source organism: Intestinibacillus sp. (assembly GCA_050255995.1). GTDB lineage: Bacteria > Bacillota > Clostridia > Oscillospirales > Butyricicoccaceae > Intestinibacillus. The sequence goes on along the minus strand of JBFWIM010000047.1, from coordinate 11,416 downwards.
GGTGCGCGCGATTGTGGCACGGGAGCTCGGCGTGCGGCCGGCCGATCTGCCCATGACCACATCCCGCGCGCCTGCGCGCCCGATCGAAATGAGCGTCTACGCAAAGGAGGGCGAGTGAATATGGCTGTTACGGATAAGGCCGAGGTTGTGATCGTCGGCGGCGGCATCACCGGCAACGCGGCCGCCTACTATATGGCGAAACGCGGCGCGTCTGTCATCGTGCTGGAGGGCAGCGAAATCATCGGCAACGGCGGCTCGTCCCGAAACGGCGGCGGCGTACGCCAGTCCGCGCGCGACCCGCGCGAACTGCCGCTTGCCATGCACGCGGTCGAGCATATGTGGCCGACACTGTCCGAGGAGCTCGGCATGGACGTGGAATACTTTAAAAAGGGCAACCTGCGTCTCGGCAAGACCGAGCAGCATCTTAAAATCCTGCAGGGCCTTTGCGACAGCTGCACGTCGCAGGGGCTGGACGTTAAAATGCTGTCCGGAGATGAGGTGCGCGGGATCAATCCGTATCTGTCCGACGAGGTACTGGGCGCTTCCTGGTGCCCGACCGACGGGCATGCAAACCCTCTGCGCGCCACGCTCGCGTTTTACCGTGCCGCCCGCCGTCTGGGCGCACGCTTTTACACCAAAGAGGAAGCGACGGAGCTGGTGATCGAAAAAGGCGCGCTCCGTTATGTGAAGACCGCCTGCGGCGACGTCTTTGAGGGCGATACCATTCTGGTGGCGGCGGGTTATGCCAGCCGCGCGCTGCTGCACACAGTGGGCATCGATGTGCCGATGAACCGTGTGCTGCTCGAGGCCATTGTGACCGAGGCCGAGCCGTCGATGTTCGAGCAGATGCTCGGCACCGCTATGGCTGATTTTTACGGACACCAGACGCCGCACGGCTCGTTCGTGTTCGGCGGGCACACCGGATATGAGGGGTATATGGGCATATATGCAGATAATGAAAACAATTTTTCGCAGGCGATTTCCGCGCCGACGGCCGCGCGCGCCATTCTGGATTACTTCCCGCGCCTGCGCGACACCAAGCTCGTGCGCTCCTGGGCAGGTTCCATGGACGAGTGCGCCGACAAAGTGCCGGTCATCGATCGCTGCGCCGAGGTGCCGGGGCTTGTCATCGCCTGCGGCTTCTCCGGGCATGGCTTCGGCATCGGCCCCATCACTGGGCTGCTGCTTTCCGAGCTCACGCTCGACGGCAAAACCTCGACACTGCCCATCGATGCATTCCGTTACGACCGCTTCGGCGGACATTAATTTGGTCTGGCGGCGCAATTGAAGCAGAAGATGAAAAGAGGCGTAATCCAATTGGATTACGCCTCTTTTCATTTTTCCGGATTATGCGGTGGCTGGAAGGGAATGTTTTCCGTTTCCGCAGGATTGCGGCGCTCGTTTCCGATGTTGGCGAACGGATACTCTGAGAAATGCGCAAACCTGGGCGCTAAAAACAGAGAAAGCAGTTCCGATATAAAGGAGAGCACGTTGATTTGCGTCTGCGTCCACAGGAACTGTTTGACACAGTCCTCGAAGCCGATCCAACCGTAGAACCGGCCGTCTCTGCGCAGCGCGCATTGCAGTATGGATTGGACGCCGCTGGCCCGGAAAGCTTTGCGAAGCGGCGCCGGGAGCGTATCCACATCGCTGCAGTAGAACAGATCCCGCTCATTGAACAGTTCATGATAAGGAAAGCCCAATTGTGCATAACTCAGGTTCTGAAGGTCGTCTTTTTGAGATATAATGCCCTCGGCGCACCATTCATAGGTATTGCTGCAGGACTGGCCGTCCACGGATTCTTCGAAGATATGAACCCGGCTTACGGACAGGCGCCGCCCCACCATGGTGAGCATCATGTGGATTGCCTTGTGCGGGTCCCGCGCGTTATTCAGCACCCGGAATACGCCAGGGATCAGATCGCACAGATCCGCATCGGTCAGCGCATCCGAATCAATCTGTGTTCGAACCGACGATTCGCTTGCGGCAGAGTCGAAGGCCGCGCCCTCTATGGACGGATCGTACAGAATATACTGGTTTTTGCCATGCGCCTTGGCCACGTAAAGCGCGGTATCCGCCCGTTGAAATAACGTCTGGAAGTCAATGCCGTCCTGCGGGGCGCGGGCCACGCCAACACTGCAAGTCACGTGGCATGAGACAGGCAGGTCAAGCAGCGCTTCCTCAAAACAGCGGATAAGCCGCCCGGACACCAACTCCACCTGTGCATTGTCAAGCCCGCCCTGCAACGCCACTACGAATTCGTCGCCGCCGATGCGGCCGATGATATCTTCGCCGCAGAACAGGCGCGAAACAGCGGACGCCACCTTGCTCAGCACAGCGTCGCCAAACAGGTGACCGTAGCGGTCGTTGACATGCTTGAAGTTGTCAATATCGATGACGAACAGCACCATGCCGTCTTTATTGCCCCGCTGCTGCAAATGGGATTCTATTCTGTTCCGCGCCGAAGTTTTGTTATATAGTCCGGTAAGCAAATCCCGCTCAGCCTGAAACTGGAGTTTCTGCTCGTTCTTTTTGGCGTCGTCGATGTCCACCAGCACGCCGATCACTTTGCAGAGATGTCCATTGCTGTTAAACTGCGCGGTGGCGCGGATACGGCACCACTGGTAAAGACCCTGCGCGTTGGCGATGCGAATATCCAGTTCGCCGTACGGCAGTCCGTCCTGCATTTCCTGCAGTAATCCTTTGGCCGCTTCCGTATCGTCGGGATGCAGATGGGAGGCGCTGAGAATCCGGGCCGAAGCATGATCCTGAATCGGCTCATAACCAAATTTAGCTTGCCAGACGGATGAATATATCATGCGGTCAGTCGCAATATCCCGTTCAAAAACCACGTCGTTGGTTTGATTCATGATGATATGGTAGCGGTCCAAACTCAGGCGGAGCGCCTCCTGCGCCTGCTTGGAGGAATCAATGTTCAACAATACATTATAAAGTGTTTCGTGTCCATGTTCATCCGTCACAAGCTGGCCGCGATTGAGCACCCAGGCGGTTTCCCCGTCGCGGCGGCAAACCCGGTATTCAATTTCGTAATGCGCGCCGACAGACAACTGCCTGAGCTGCAGGCGCACGCGCGCGCGGTCGTCCTCGTGGATCAGGTTTATGTATTGGTTTTGGAATTTGTCATGCAGTTCCTGCTGCGTGTAGCCCAGAAAAACGCTGTTTATGCGTTCGATTGTGAGCGCAGCGTCGTTTTTGCAGTGAACCACGCCGTCCAGTAGGCGGTAGCAGAGGTTTTCTGTCTGTTCGGTGGGCTGCATCGAATCTTCAGCGGGGGACTGTTCAAAAAGCAGGAGCACCCTGTGATCGTCCGGGTTTTCTGTGTTGATACGAAGCATCGTCATCCGGCACCGCAGGGCGGACGGATTGGCAAGGTCATGGACACGGTAAAACCAGCTGTTCCGAAATCCGCCTTCCGCAAGGAAGCGCGTCACGTCCTCCTGCCAGATCCGGTGAACCAGGGGAACATCATCAGGATGTACCAGGCGGTTCATATGTTTATCCAGCAAATCGTGAAAATTGTTTTCACGAAGCAGGTCGTGGGAGCCGGGGCTGGAGGAATACAGCAGATGAAAACCATTGTCGGAGAGGTTCAGCTCAAAGACCGTGGCCTCCGTATGACGCGCCATGGCGATGAATTTCAGGTGTTCGCGCTGAAACGCACTCAGTGCCGCGCTTTCCGAAGACGGGAGCGGCGGGTTGACAGGGGAGGCGGGACTGCTGCCGGCATAGTCCTGCAGAAGCGCGGCAAACTGTGGCAGGACATTCTTCATGCACTCAAGCAGTTTGGGGGAGAATGCGCCGCGCGATCCGTTCAGGATCATAACGGCCGCCTGCTCATGGCGGAATTTCCCCAGACGGGAGCGCCCCGAAGTCAGCGTATCATACTCGTCTGCCAGTCCGGCAGCCTGTGCGCAGATAGGAATGTCGTCGCCGCGCAGGCCGTCTGGATATCCGTTTCCATCCCAGCGCTCGTGGTGGTAGCGGCAGATATTATAGGCATATCGGAGGTATTCCTGGTCGTGCAGGAAATGCAGAGATTGCAGAATCTCGCAGCCCTTGATCGTATGGGTTTTCAGAATCTGCTGATCCGCATCGGTCAAAGGGCCGTCCTGCTGCAGAATATGATCCGGGACGGCAATTTTGCCGATATCGTGCAGCGCGGCAGCGGAAGTCATCACTTTAATCATGTGCGCATCCAGACCGTATTCGGGACAGCTCCGCGCGATTTCCTGCAGGAGCGCTTTGGTAAACGCGTGGACACGCCGAATATGCTGCTTGGATTCCGGACTGCGGGATTCAATGGCAGAACACAACGCATCAATCAGCAGCTCATTGGATTCCTGCAGCTTTTCCGCACGCTCCGTAACCATGGAATTGAGAGCCCGTTTGTGCTCAGACAGCGAGATAATATTCTCCAGACGGCGCAAAACGGCAGGGGGCGAGAAAGGTACGGCAATGCTGTCCGCCGCACCCAGATCAATGGCGCGCGCGGCGCTTTCCACGGCGTTTTGGGGCACGATGGCGACGACGGGCACCGTGTCCATAAGTCCGTTTTCCCGAAGCTCGCCGAGAAACTGGTAGCCGTCCTGATCAGGCAGGGCAACGTTCAGCAGCATTACCGCAAGGTTGCTGTGATACTGCTTGAGGAGCAAAAGCGCCTGTTTGCCGTTCTTTGCCTGCAAAATGTGATAGGTATCCTGCAATAATCCGCTGAGAGCAGCGCGATTTTTCGTCTCCGCGTCAACCAGCAGGATCATGTTCTGTTTCTGCATCCATTTCAACCCCTCAGCAGAATTCCCGCTGTACATGTAAACAGGTACTCTTATGAATCAATCTATATGGTATTTCTGATATTGCGATTCGCGAAATGCACAAACTCTGCCAAATTAAGTTTTGGTTTATTGTTTATTATACCTTTTTTTGGACGCGAAAGCAATAGGCCTGCTGTAAAATGGCAGGCCTATGATCAGCATTAGGCGCGAAGGTATATTAAAATGAGAAAAATGAAAAATTAGAGCAAAACCACTTGCCATTATGTATACATTGTGATAGAATTACATACATAAGGAAAAGCGGCATTGACGGAAAGACGGAACCGCTGCATTCCTGCCATAAAATAGCCCCTAGACTCCATATACATCTCTTCATTCAGCAAAAGCCGGCGCATATTGCGCCGGCTTTTGCTATTGTCATGCCCGGCAGCAGGGCGCGGCCGCTGCCGGACAGCGGAAAAACATTCGGCATGCAGCTTTCTGTAAACCGTGCGGGGCAGTTAGCGGGGCATCCGCGCAGGTTCCGGATAAAGCCCGCAGGACCGCGCAAATTCGACGTTTGGCATCCAAAATATACCTGAATGTCCACTTCCAAAGTTGTTCATCTGGACTATATATTTCCTGTGCCCGACCAATTATAATAAAGGTACAGACAGGTGCAATTCGAGGCCAAAGCGGGCTGTGTTCCGTAATGGAATGGAGGGAGCTATCATGACTACAGTTTCTCATCCTTGTCTTTTGAATGTAGACAGCTACGGCTGCGTATTTATGTATGTTACTCATCGTGACCTGACTACCGCGCCGCGGCATATTATTCGCATGTCGGAGCCGGTCGATCCGGAAATTTTGCTTGAAGCGGTGAAAGCTGCGTTGCTGCGCTTTCCGCAAATGGCGGTCGGTCTTACGCGGGGGGAGCGCAGATACAGTTATCATTTTCTGGATCTGCCACCGGTCGTTCTTCCGTTTGATGACTGCTCACCCTACTATATCGGTTCGGATGACACCAACGGCTATCTGTTTCTGTGCGGCTATCGCCAGAACACAATCTTTCTGGAGTATCATCACTGCATTTCGGACGGACGAGGCTTTGATCAGTTTATCCGCTGCGTGCTGTTTTACTATCTCAAATACAGCGGCAAGCCGGTTGAGAACGACGGCTCAATCCGTACGCTGGAAACCGAATTTTATCCGGAAGAGAGTGAGGACGGTTTTTTGCGGTTGCGGTACGCGCCGCAATCCGAGGAAAACCATATTCAGGAGGAGCCATCGTTCCACCTGCCATGCCGCAACGACGAGGATAGCGACGAGATGACGACAGAGATCTCGTTTTCGCTGACAGATATGAAGAATTTTTTAAAGCGGAACGGGCTGTCCCCGCTGCCGTATCTGATGACGGCGCTGTCTCATGCCCTTTACCGCACCTGCTACCGGGATTCCGGCTCGCAAGAGCCCATTATCGCCGAGGTGCCCATGGATCTGCGCACGCAGGTACCCTCGCAAACCACGCGCTTTTATGTGGCGCTGCTTGATCTGCCGTTCCGGTATGAGTATTTCTCGCTGCCGTTTGTGGAGGCCTGCCGTAGGTGCAGAGAGGTATTGGATACGCAAAAGGCGCTGCCCCACGCGGCCTGGTGGGCGCTTAAAAACGCAAAGCGCGTATTTGATACGCATCAGGCCGATTTGCCGATCGACGAGAAAGAGGCGCTTGTGCGCGAGCAGGTGCGCAACTACATTCGCCGTGACAGCTTCATTCTGACGAATATCGGCGCGTTTGCGCCGACAAAGAGCATGGAGCCCTATATCCTGGATTACAGCGCAATTTTGCCGAGCGCGCACCAGCCGTTTGGCGTGCTGATCAGCTCCTATCAGGATACGATCAAGGTTTCCCTTTCCCAGCGCGACTTTAACCCGAAGCTGGTGCACAACTTTGTAAACGTTCTGCAGGAGACCGGCATGCGCGTACATACCATGTCCTACCCCTTCCATGTCACCCGGTACGATGGACGCCATCTCGCAAAATAGATAAGACAATGCCTTAGCACAGGCTGTTTCCTCCCATAAAAAGCCCCGCAGCAGTTGCAGCGGGGACTTTTTTATGTATACTTCTTTTGCCGGACGCATGCAAGCCTTCCGGTACAGACGGCGCCGTCATATCGGGTTACATAGAACGGATAACTTTCCATCCTGGCATGTACGCCCAGTTCATGGAGCATGGCGACAAAATCGCTGCATACCTTCATGTCGTGATCGCGCTGGGCAATGGAGATCTTCATGGTATCCTTATAGGAGCTGATCAGCATGGCGAAGGGCTGCGCCGCACAGGGCAGTACCGCGCCGTACCCCTCAACATAGGGCAGCATGGATTCCGGCAGGCAGAAGCGGCCGACATTTGTAATCAGGAAGCTGTCGGCCTGAACAAAATCGCGTGACATGTTGCGCGCCTCCAGTTCCTTTTCTGCAAGCGGGATATCTTTCAGGTGCAGATTTCGGCAGGCGTCGCTGGCTGCCTTGGCGCGGTACAGCAGTTGTTCAGGTTCCATCTGGCTTTCCAGAAAATCCTTGGACAGCTGAAAGGTTTCGGTGAGCGGGAGCGCCTGCCACGCTGCCTCATAGGGCAGGTCGATGAAGCAGATAAAGTAGCGTGTTGTTATGCTCTCAATCAACTGCCGCATATCGACCGGTATTTGGGCGATAACCGGCTTGTCCTGTCCTTTACCAAATTTGTTGTAAAAGGCGCGGCAGAATGCCGGCGCGATGACTGTAAGCGGGCTGACGCCGTATTGCTTGGCCAGCGCACGCAATTCGGAAAAACGGAACGTCACCTCGTTGACAATTTCGGGCGCGTCCTCCGGCCAAGCGAGTCCCTCGGCGTGCAGCGCCTCCGGTTTTTTATAAATCCCCTCAGGCGAGGGATCAAGGTCGTCCAGATAGTGGTATGCGTCCTCGCTCTCGGCGGGCGTGTAGTGGGTATCCTGCGCGCGGATGGTGCCGTCATTTTCGACCGGTTTTCCGCACAGCTTGAGATACTGGAACAGTACGCAGCGGATGAATTCCTCGAAGCCGCGGCCATCCGAGATGCTGTGCTGATATTCCATATAAATATTGTTGCCCTGATACCCCATCAAAAACATATAGCCGTTTGTGTCCGCGGAGCCGATGGTGTAGCGAAAGCAGGCATTGTCAAAGGGAAGCACAACCGGCTCCTCGCTGATCATGTGGTATTCATAACTGGTAGGGGTCGGCCGGATGCCGACCGTCATATGCGGGAAGCGCATTAAAGCTGCCTTTACGGCCTGCTGCAGTTGCTGCGGACGCACCGGCTCGCTCATTTGGATCGTATGACGGGGCACGCACGCAGCGTCATTCTGTGTGGTGTATAAAAAGATTTTACCGTAACGGTCTGTTTGGAGCAGTGGGTGCACAATAAATTCTTCCATGAAAAGGGCCTCCTTCGGGACTCGCTTCTTGCAAAGATAATATATACATTGGCGGTAGAATGTACGGAAACAATATGGATATGGGGGATATGTCGATTATAACTTATTTTGGGAAAAAACGGAAGGGGAAAAGTTTCCAGAACACGCAGGGGTTTTGTGAACTTGCTTGTGAATTTCCACCGAATCGGTGCACCGCTTCCTGCCGTGCTGAATATGCTGAGAACAGGTGGTGGATTTTTATGGAATATATCCCGGTCCAAATTCAGTCGCTGACGATGCGGGACGTCATCAGTGACGAAGGAGAGCCTGTGCTTAGCTGGAGCATTACCTATCCACAATTTATATGCAGTGGCTCTCCGGACGTATGCAAGCAGCTCAATATCATTTATTACAGCCTTGCGCTGGGGCAAAGACGCAATTTTCTGGCAACGCTTTTTCCCGAAGCGGTGCGTGCCCGCGCGGCCGGTTCATCGGCCTTGCCGCATGAGGCGGTATCGGACTTCAAAACCACTTTTACAGACGGATGCCTGTTGAGCCTGTATACAGATACTTACGTGTTCACCGGAGGCGCGCATGGGAACACCGTGCGGTCGGCGCAGACATGGAATATGCGGACGGGTGCGAATGTACGGCTGTGCGAACTGTTTCCCAATCGCCCGGATTGCGAGGGGTATTTGATCAAAGAGATTCGGAAACAGATTTCACAGCGTCCGGATGAGTTTTTCGAAAACTCCGGGCAGCTGGCAGCGCAGTACTTTAATCCCGAACGGTTTTACCTGACGCCCGATGGGATTGAGATTTTCTACGGGCAATATGAGATTGCGCCCTATTCTTCCGGAATGCCTACTTTTTTGATCCCTTATGATGTGGATCCGGTGCAGCTGCTTTGCAGACTTCTCTGATGCGGATGGACACCCCGCCCCTCCATAGGTAAGGCGCTGCATAACCGGCATGCGATCCTGAATGGAACGCTTTTTAAACGGCAGGCGGAAACCCGGAAGTACGCAAGCAATCCATAGTTTTACAAACAAATAATTTATATTGACGGGAATCAAGGGTTGTTGCTATAATCGAAAAGTATGCAAGAATTCAGATGTAAAAAGGGAGGACGGTTTCCGGGAATCGGGAATCAAAAGGAATGAATAAAGTGGATGAAAAAGTGTATGTAAGCGTCAAAACAGGCGACCCCAGCGCAATCGGCCTTTTCGGTCTGGCGATGGTTACTTTGGTTGCATCTTCCCAAAAGCTTGAAATTACGCACGGCTTATCTTATGTGCTTCCGTGGGCCATTTTCCTCGGAGCATTCGCACAGCTTTATGCAAGCATTCTGGACTTTAAAAAGGAAAACGCCTTCGGGGGAACGGCGTTTGGCGGCTATGGATTCTTCTGGCTTGGTGTTGCCGTGAGTTGGATGATGAAGCTGGGCATGTTCGGTGCGGAAGTGGCGAACAATATTGACCCCAAACAGCTTGGCATAGCATTTGCCGGCTATCTGGTTTTCAGCATTTTTATGACGCTGGGCGCCACGGTTACCAATAAGATTCTGTTTTTCATATTCGTTATGATCGATTTCCTGTTTGTTGGCCTGACGTTCAGCACGCTGGGCATTCTGGAGGGCCCGATGCATCAGCTCGCGGCATATTCTGAGCTGACCATAGCCGTTTTGTCCTTTTATCTGTCTGCAGCGAATATCCTGAATCAGCAGTTTGGGCACAACTTCTTATGGATTGGCAAGCCGATTTCTTACTTTAAAAAGAAAAAATAAGACTGTCCGCTTACATAAAAAGGACTGCGCCGATTACCGGCGCAGTCCTTTTTCGCACATGCCCTTTATGCTGCGGTGAACGTGGACGGGACATGTGCGCGCTGCTTGGGAACGATAGAAAAGAGAGGATGAGTTTGTTTATGTACTATATCCTATTGCGCTTTTGTGGAGATTCCGGGATCAAATCATGAACGATTTGAAAACATTGGAATGCCGCTGCATTTATGGATGTGGAGAGTGCGATGTTCATAGATTATTTACGGATTGTCCATTTTCTCGTACCAATCCTCCGCGCATCATCCGTTATAATAACGAGAGAAAGGATGGAATGTCTCATGAACAAGTTTTTAATCTGGGCGTCCAGGCAAGCCGCATCGCGCGGGAGACTGCCGCAGTTTATCCGCCTCTGGGAGCGCCTTACCGGCAGAGAACTCCAGCCCATCCGCGTCAAAGCCTCGCGTCGTTAAAGCTTAACCGGTCTGCCCGAAGGAGCAGGCCGGTTTTTGTGCTGTATTACCGCACTTCAAGGTTATGAATATCCTCCCATAATTTAGAGATTGCACCGTTTCCGCCAAGGTTATGGTATTCGGTGTACATTTTGTCGATCGCTTCCAGACCGTATAGTGTGATCCAACCACGATCCATATGATAGTAGTACGCCTGCACAATGCGATCGCGCAGGAGCGCTTGAATGCCTTTTTCCATGGCGGCCTGGCGTAAATCACTTTCATGCAGTTTCTTGCGAAGCCAGCGGAACAGCGTTCCCAGCCCCACGGACAGGATTCCAGCCAGCGCCTGCCTCCAATAATTCAATGCGAAATCCAACAGTTCGCTCATCGCTTTTTCCATAGATCACCACAGGCGGCGTTTGCCACCCTTTCTCCCTCAGATTTCTTGGAGCCTGCGCAGCAAAAATCGAATCCTGTTTTCCGGCGCCCATCTGCGAGCGAGCCGGATGACCTGTGAGAGCGGCATATTCCATACCATACGGCGGATCCTGGGATTGCGCAGCGCGGGAATCTCCTGATAGGCTAGCGCCCGTGCGCTTGGGTTGGACAAGATCTGACCGACTGTAATCCGATTGTTCATCAGGTTCAAAGCCATCACCACCAGTTACAGTTTATGCGGCGCAACGCGGTTTTGAGCGCGCGGCAAACGGCAACGCGGGGATTTTTCCGGTATGGGACAGGGAGAAACAGGTCTTTACAAGCGGCACGTGTTATGATATACTAACAATTACGGTATGCGTCCGTAGTTCAATTGGATAGAGCGTCAGATTCCGGTTCTGAATGTTGGGGGTTCGAGTCCCTTCGGGCGTGCCAAAAACAAAAGGCAAAAAAGATTTATTGCTTACAAAGCCAGTAAATCCAAGCCTTTCGAGGGCTTCCACGATGAAAAGTGGAAGCCCTTTTCTCGTAGAT
>JBFWIM010000046.1:0-12841 GCA_050255995.1 Intestinibacillus sp. | reverse complement strand
GAGCTGGTCGCAAAAACGCCGTAGGGGAGCGAGGAAAGGAACTCCGGGATCAGCACCGCATGGTCCGCAAACATGTGCTCGGAAACAAGTCCCATCTTGGTGCCCTTGCGGGTGCGGTTGATGATGGCGATGTTGGTCACTTCGGAGCCGGTGCCGCAGGTCGTCGGGATAATGACCAGGCTGCGGCGGCGCTCAAGGTTCGCCATGTTGTCGTACAGTGCGTCCACGCCGGACTCGCCGCCCAGCGCCAGTACCTTGGCGATGTCGATGATGGTGCCGCCGCCGACTGCGATGACGCGGTTTGTCGGCACCTTGTGCGCCTCTTCCAGAATCGCGTCAACCATGACGTCGCTGGGCTCGCCTCCGCCGTACTTTTCCTGGAAAATCGCGTGGCAGGGCAGGTTGAAGCGCTCCATAAAGGGCTTGTAGATGTATTCGTTGGTGAGAATCAGATCGGTTTCGCACAGGTTAAAGTCTTTTGCAAAGGCTTCAAATGTCTCGGCTTCCACGATTGTCGGCCGAACGGAAAAGGTTTTCATAATAATATAGCCTCCTGTTTGTGAATATTGTCCGAGGGGACGGACGGTTTGTTATTGACACGTTCAGTATAGGAGACGCAAAAACAATTGTCAAACGATAATTTTGCCGATTAATGTTGAATAAATACAATAAAATCTCAAATAATAGCAGGAAAAACAATAAAAAAATGATTGCAAAATTATGATTCGGAATTGTATACAATTAATTTGCATTTTATTTTTGAACTTGACTTGCATACATTTCTTTGTTATGCTTTAGACAACTTCAAGAGTCAAAAAAATGCAATTTATTTTTACTTTTGTATATATAGTATAAAAAGGGGATGAATGATTGGACGAATTGACGAAAAGGGGCAAGGCGAGCCTTGGAGAGACGGTCTATCAGTACATCCTCAAAATGATTTTGACCGGGGAAATCGCCTGCGGTGAACGCATTCCGGAGGACAGCCTTGCGCTGCGGCTGGGTATCAGCCGTACGCCCATCCGGGAAGCGCTTCGCCGCCTGCATGGCGAAGGACTGATCAACATTTATCCCAAGCGCTTCGCAGAGGTGATCTCTTTTACCGAGAACGATATCCGCAATCTGGGCATGATCCGCCTCAACCAGGATATTCTGGCTGCGCAGCTTGCAATTTATCATGGTAGCAATGCGGATTTCGACCGCCTGCATGAGATGAGCGAGCGGTGCCGCTATTACTGCGCGCAGGACGACCTTTATATGAAAATCAAGGCGGATGCGGAGTTTCATCTTATGCTGTCTGAAATCAGCGGCAATCCGCTGCTGCATGAGATGCAGGAGACGCTATATAAAAAGGTAAGTCTTCTGATGGCTGCGCGCGGCAACGAAAGCTCCTGCCAAATCGCGCTGCACGACGACATTGTGCGGGGATTGAAGGAACGGAATACGGAGCTTGTTGTCAACAGCCTTACCCGGCATCTCTCTGGCTTCTATCATATTTCCGGCCTGTCCTGCCGCCTGGAGCTGCAGCAGGGCGTGAACAAACGCGCTGCCATCTGAGCCGGCGCGGTTTTTATCGGCCCATATCTTTTTTATACTTTTTTCATACTGCTTGCATGTTGCCGGCAGCCGTACGGCTGCCGGCAACATACGGGTAGCGGGGTGAGGAGCAAGCGCATGATACAGTGCTTTGTCAAAAAAAATTACACGCCCAGCTTTAAGCTCAACAGCGAGCCCCGGCTGGTATATGTCAGCAAGATCGAACAGGCGGCCAGTATTCATCCGCGTGTCATGCACGCGCATGAGGATCTGGTCGAAATTGTGCTGATCACAGGCGGGAGCGGGGAATATTCCATCGGCGGCGTGCGCCATAAGGTGCAGCGCGGCAACCTCGCGATTTATAACAGCGGCGTCGTACACGACGAACTGTCCGGGCCGGATGTGCTGATCGGCAGTTATTGCTGCGCGGTCGGCGGACTCCGGATAGAGGGTCTTCGCGAAAACGCGCTGATCAGCGATAAGGGATCGCCGGTTTTTTCCGTGGATGAGGCGCAGTGCGCCAGATTGGAAAGCCTGATGGACCTGATGTTCAGCGAGCTGGTCAGCGGGCAGGGCGGGGGCGAGGAGACCAGCCACCATCTGCTGCTCGCGTTGCTGACCTGCTGCTGGCATGTGACCCATGGCGAAGTGCGCGAAGAGGAATACGGCGGCAATGTGCTCGGCACCCGCATCAAAACCTATATCGATACCCACTTTTCGGAGGACATCAGCCTCCAGTCCATTTCCGATCAGCTCAATGTCAGCCCGTATTATCTTTCCCATGTGTTCAAGGACATGACCGGATATTCGCCGCTGCAATATATTGTCCGGCGGCGGATTGGCGAGGCGCAGACCTTGCTGATTTCGACGAATTACCCGGTCACGCGCATCGCATCCATGGTGGGGTATGACAATCCCAGCCATTTCAACCTGTTATTTGCAAAAAATGTCGGTATGACGCCGCGCAAATACCGCAAAAACTATATCGTTTCAAGCGGCGAAAAGTAAGGGTTGCCGGCGGTCAAACCGGCAACCGCAAGAATGCTGTATTTTTCCTCACGTAGGGCTCTTTCGCCCATGGCTCACGCCGGTGAGGAACAAGCGAAAAGCAAGAAACCACTAGAATATTGTGCATGTTATTGCTACAATAGAGACAACAAAAGATCCTATGGAGACAATGATGCACCGCGAGGTGCACAAGGAGAAAGGAAGGCGCATTCACACATGAACAAAATCAAAATGACTGTAGGCCAGGCCGTCGTCAAATTCCTCAACAACCAGTATGTTGAGATGGACGGCATCGAGCATCCGTTTGTAGATGGTATTTTCACCATCTTCGGCCATGGCATGGTTGTTGGCCTCGGACAGGCTCTGGATGAGGATCCCGGCCATCTGCGCGTATATCAGGGCAGAAACGAGCAGGGCATGGCGCACGCTGCAATGGCTTATGCCAAGCAGAACAACCGCCGCCGCATCATTGCGTGCTCTTCTTCTATCGGACCCGGCGCGGTTAACATGGTTACCGCTGCCCTGACGGCCACCATCAACAACGTGCCGCTGCTCCTGCTTCCGTCCGACACCTTTGCAACCCGTCAGCCCGACCCGGTGCTGCAGCAGCTGGAGGTTCCCTCCGACCTGTCTATCACCGCTTCCGACTGCTTTAAGCCCGTCGCGAAGTACTGGGACCGCGTAACCCGTCCGGAGCAGCTGATGCCCGCGCTGGTCAACGCTATGCGCGTACTGACCGATACCGCCAACTGCGGTACCGCCGTTGTATCCCTGCCGCAGGACGTTCAGGGCGAGAGCTTTGAGTTCCCCGAGTACTTCTTCCAGAAGAGAGTACATCACATCTCCCGCCAGTGCGCAGACGAGTATGAAGTCAACAAGGCTGTTGAGCTGATCAAGGCTGCCAAGAAGCCCATGCTGATCTCCGGCGGCGGCGTCCGTTATTCCGAGGCGGGCGAAGTGGTTATGGACTTTGCAAAGTCCTTCAACATTCCGGTATCCCAGACCCAGGCGGGTCACTCCGCTCTGCCGGATTCCTTTGATCTGTCCGTCGGCGGCGTCGGCGTTACCGGCGGCCTGGCTGCGAACGACCTCTGTAAGGACGTTGACCTGATTATCGGCGTTGGCACCCGCTTCAATGACTTCGTTACCGGCTCCAAGTGGGTTCTGTTCCGCAATCCGAACGTAAAGGTTCTGGCGATCAACACCTCTGAGTTCCACGCGGAGAAGCTGGACGCGACCCGCTGCGTCGGCGACGCCAAGGTCACACTCGAGGCGATTACGGCCAAGCTCAAGGCGGCCGGCTACAAGTCCGCTTACACCACCGAGATCCAGAAGATCCGCGAGATCTGGGAGAAGGAGCGTCTGGCTGTTCTGGGCGTGCAGTACAACGGCGAGGGCTTCGGCGAAGGCAAGTTCGTACCGTGCGTACCGTCCTGGACCGAAGAGATCATGAACGACTTCGTCCGCGACATCGGCGGCACCATCACCGAGTCCAACGCTGTTGGCATCATCCGCGAGGAAGCGGACGCGGATGCGATCGTCGTCGCGGCTGCCGGCTCCCTGCCGGCTGACCTGGAGCGTCTGTGGGTTACCGACGCCAAGGACTCCTATCACATGGAGTACGGCGCATCCTGCATGGGTTACGAGATCAACGGCGCGCTCGGCGCGAAGCTCGCTTGCCCGGACAAGGAAGTCTATGCGCTCACCGGCGACGGCTCCTTCATGATGCTGAACTCTGAGATTCCGACTGCTCTGCAGGAGAATGCCAAGATCACCGTTGTTGTGTTTGACAACGCGGCGTTCGGCTGCATCAACAACCTGCAGATGGGTAACGGCGTCGGCACGCTCTGCACCGAGATGCGCAAGAGAAACGAAAAGACCGGCAAGCTGGACGGCGCTTACTGCTACACCGACTTCGGCAAGATTGGCGAAGGCTTCGGCATGAAGGCGTTCTGGGCCAAGACCCCGGAGGAGTTCCGCGAGGCGCTCCGCGCGGCGAAGAAGGAGACGGTCTCCTGCATTATCGACGCGAAGGTTCTGCCCAAGACCATGGCCGAGGGCTATGAGTCCTGGTGGCATATCGGCGTTGCGTCCACCGCGAAGTCTGAAAGCGTTCTCGAAGCCCGCAAGAGAATCGACGACCATCTGGCCGAGGCGAGAATGTATTAATAAACCCGCGTGTAGCGCACTTTTACAACTGAAACCGTACTAAAATGTGCGGGCGCCCAAAGCATTTCTGCCCAAGCGCCCGCCATTTTTAGCGGCTTGAATTAGCGATTTGCACAATTTCAGAGAGAAAAAGAGGAGGAATTTGATCACTATGCTGAATAAAGACAAGGTCAAGATTGGTATTGCGCCAATCGCCTGGACCGAAGACGACATGCCTGAAATGGGCGCTGAAAACAGCTTTCTGCAGACGATCAGCGAGATCGCGCTGACCGACTACGTAGGTACCGAGATCGGCTGCCAGTACCCCCGCAATCCGGCAATCCTGAACAAGGAGTTCGGCCGCCGCGGCATTTCCGCGATTACCGCATGGATCAGCACCTATATCAATGAACAGCCGATGTGGTGGAACGAGCGTGCATTCATTGACCACATGAATTTTTTGAAGGCGATCGGCGCGGAAGTGATCAACACCTCCGACCAAAGCTTCTCCATCCAGCACCAGTGGAACACCCCGCTGTCGTACAAGAAAATTCTGAACGACGACGAATGGGAAGTGCTGGCCAAGGGTCTCGATCACCTCGGCAAGATTGCGGTTGAGAACGGCATGAAAATTGTCTACCACCACCACATGACCACCACCGTGCAGAAGACCGACGAGATCGACCGCCTGATGGCGATGACCGATCCCAAGTACGTCAGCCTGATTTATGATACCGGTCATCTGACCTTCTCCGGCGAGGATCCGATTGAGATTCTGAAAAAGCATCACAGCCGTATCGGCCACGTGCATCTGAAGAATGTCCGCAAGGCGGCCATGGACAAGTGCTATGCCGAGAACAAGAGCTTCCTGCGTTCCATCCCGGAAGGCGTGTTCACCGTCCCGGGCGATCCGGACGGCTGTGTGGATTTCCCGACCGTATTCAAGCTCCTGGACGAGTACAACTACGAGGGCTGGCTGGTCGTAGAGGCTGAACAGGATCCGGCAATTGCGAACCCGCTGGAATATGCCCGCATGGCGCGCGCGTACGTTCGCGAGCACACGGGTCTTTAATTGGCCAAATTCCATTTACGGGGATCCGTAAATTAAGGATTTTGAAGAAAGATAATGAAGAGTTTAAGGAGAGAGAACACTATGAAAACTGTTAAGATTGGTTCTGTTGGTCTGGGTCGCCTGGGCTACGAACACGCGAGCAACATTGCGACCCGTGTACCGGGCGCTGAGCTGACCGCGATCTGCGACGTTGACGCAGGCCGTGTGAAGCAGGTTGCCGAGGAGCTGGGCGTAAAGTACCAGTACACCGATTTTACCGAGATGTGCAACAATCCGGAGCTGGACGCGATTGTCATCGTATCCCCCTCTATGTACCACGGCGAGCAGATCAAGATTGCGCTGGACGCCGGCAAGCACGTTTTCTGTGATAAGCCGCTCGACACCACCGTTGAGAAGTGCAAGATTGCGGAGAAGGCGGTTGAAGCGCATCCGGATAAGGTTTTCATGCTGGGCTTTATGCGCCGCTACGATCCTTCCTATGTCAAGGCGAAGAAGAAGATCGACAACGGCGACATCGGCAAGGTTATTCTGGTCCGTTCCTACACTCAGGATCCCCGTACCACCATTGAGGGCACGCTGAAGTTTGCGCCGCATTCCGGCGGCCAGTTCCTGGACATGTGCGTACATGACATCGACCTCGTACGCTGGTTCACCAAGTCCGAGCCCAAGAATGTCTGGGGCATCGGCGGCGTATTTGAATTTGAGCTCTATCGCGAGCTGAATGACGGCGACAACGTCGCTTGCATGATGCAGTGCGAAAATGAGGCGATGGCATTCATGTTCGCCGGCCGCGCTTCCGCACACGGCTGCAACGTTGAAACCGAGATCATCGGTACCCGCGGCACCCTGCGCATTGCGTCTGTCGGCACCGACAGCATGCTGGAAGTACTGAGCGAGCATGGCGTATGCCGTGAGTGCTATCCGGATTTCCTGGCCCGCTGGCACGAAGCTTACACGAACGAGATCATCGAGTTCGTCAGCTGCATCCGTGAGGAGCGCAAGCCGGAAGTCACCGTTTATGACGGCACCGCGGTTTCCGAAATCGCTTACCGCTGCAAGGAATCCTTTGAGTGCGGCGAGATGCTCCCTCTCAGAGACTGATTTTAACAGCAACAAACCATACAACGCGCAGATCGCCGCCCCATTCGAGCGGGGCGGCTATCTGCATGACGGGAGGTATTTATCTTGAAGTATACAAGCAAGGGCCCGTTCGTCAAGGGCTATAATGCAATGATCACTGACCAGAATCCGGAAATGATGGGCATGGATTTTGGCGTTTATAAGATGGACGCCGGTGACAAGGCAAACTTCAACTACGCGCAGGAGGTTGTTTACGATCTGCTGTGCGGCAAGGTGACCTTCTCCTGGGAGGGGAAGAACGAGACCGTGGAGCGCGAGGACTGCTTCCATGTTGGACCGATCGTGCTGCACGTCCCGGAAAACACTGCGGTTTCGATCGAATGCCTGTCCGATGAGGCGGAAATCGCCATCACCAAGACGGAGAACTCCAAGAAGTTCGAATCCCGCCTGCTGCAGGAGAACGATCTGCTGTGCGCGAACGAGAAGCGCGGCTTCGGCATCATGAATGATTGCTCCACCCGTCTGGTTCGCACCTTCTTCGACCGCTCCAACTGCCCGGAGACCAATTTCTTCATCGGCGAAGTCGTGCACGATCCCGGCAAGTGGTCTTCTTATCCGCCGCATCATCACGTTGAGCCCGAGCTGTATTATTACAAGTTCCTCCCCGATGATGGAAACGGCTATGGCTACGGCGAAATCAACGATGAGGTGCATAAGCTGCACAACAACGACCTGACCGGTATGCCCAAGGGCGCGACCCATTCCCAAGTTGCCGCGCCGGGCTACTCCATGTTCTATCTGTGGGCGATTCGCCTGCGCGACGATAAGAACATCAACACCATCAACGACCCGCGCTTTACCTGGGCTGCGCAGCCGGATGCGAAGTTCTTCCCGGATATCTAATTTTATTTTGATAATCATTGTCTCCACATGGTTATATTTTAGGAAGGCCGCGGCGCATAAAGCGCCGCGGCCTTCCGGTATGTATGGTAGTCACTGGCGGCGCGGGGCATCCCCGCACCCCGCGCCGTTCCCCTGGCCGGGGAATCAGCCCATCATGTTGGAAACGCTGTGCGCTGCATCATGCGCAAGGTGTTCCGCCTTGCGTGCACCGCTCTTGATTGCGTTGCGCGCCTTCGGGTTGTGCATTGCGCCGGCCGCAACTGCGGAAGCAATGGCTCCTGCGGCGATACCGGCCGCAACCCCTGTAACAAACGGAGCTACTCGCATTGTCTTCGTCCCCTTTCTGATCTGTTGTTTCTATATGAAAAATGCCGCCGATCCTAGTGTATCCCGCGCGCGCAGAATTTTACGCGCAAGTTTGTGCCGCGCGTGCCATGCCTACACAAAGGAGATAAATTTGACCGGGTTTACCAATTTATTTTTAGCGAATGAGCCATTTACAAATGAGAAAAAATACGTTATACTATATAAAAATTATTTAGATGATAAACCAGCCTTTAAAGCGTAACCCGTGAGTTCGCCAAGGTGGAAAACAGCAAAACGGAAAATCCAAGGGCGTTTCTGTATTTTGTAGGCTTCCCGCCAGGCGTGGGGGGCCTTTTTTGCACCCGGAGAGGAGGGGAGAGCATGCATAAAAAAGCAGAGATTATGGATGAAGGCGGGGTTCGCCGTGCACTCACCCGCATTGCTTTTGAAATTATAGAAAAAAATCATGATGTCGCCGATATTCTGCTCGCGGGAGTGAAAACGCGGGGCGAGTTTCTCGCGGGCCGCATTGCGGATAAAATCGGCGAGGTGGAGGGCGTGCGGCCGCCTGTGCTGCCGCTGGATATCTCGCCGCTGCGAGACGATATTCCAGCCGATCACCGCCCGGCCGCGTGTTTTCCCGCCGATCCCAATATCGCCGGACGCACCGTCATCATTGTGGATGACGTGCTGTACACGGGGCGTACTGTGCGCGCCGCGATTGAGGCGATCCTGCTGATGGGGCGTGCTGAACGGATCCAGCTTGCCGTATTGATTGACCGCGGCCACCGGGAAGTGCCGATTCGTCCTGATTTTGTCGGTAAGAACCTGCCGACGGCACAGAGCGAACGCGTGCGGGTAATGGTGCGCGAAGTGGACGGCTGCGACGGCGTTGTGATTCTGGATGGGAGGAAATAGGCCTGTGATTACCAGTTTAAAAACCTGTAAGGATTTGCTCGGTCTGCGCGAGCTGCCCGCGCAGAGCATCCGGTCGATCCTGCATTCCGCCGAAACCATGAAGTTTGTGCTCAGCCAGCCGCTCAAAAAAGCGCCGCATCTGATGGGCAAAAGCGTTGTGGAGCTGTTCGTCGGCGAATCCATTCGCACCAAGCTCTCTTTCGAGCTGGCTGCGCAGTATATGACCGGTACGGTTTCCACGATATCGGTTGAGGACGCGACACGTGAGCGCATCCGTGACGTGGTGACGGCGATCGATCACATGGGTGCGGACGTCATCATCCTGCGGCATCCGCTGTCCGGCACGCCGCACATGATAGCGCCGCTCGTACACGCATCTATCATCAACGCGGGCGACGGCATTAATGAGCAGCCGACGCAGGCGCTGGTCGATATTTTCACCATCTATCAGAAAATGGGTCGGATCGAGGGCCTGAACATCGCGCTGATCGGCGATATTCTGCACAATCCCATTGCCCACTCCAACATCTGGGGGCTGCTCAAGCTGGGCGCGAACGTGCGCGTGGCCGGCCCTGCCACGTTGATTCCGGCAGGGCTTGGCAGCATGGGCGTACAGGTCTGCCATACCCTGCGCGAAGCGCTGAACGACGCGGACGTCGTGATGTCCATGCGACTGCGCAGCGATACGGTCGACCGCGGCCTGGTGCCGGACGAGCGTGAGTATGCCCGCTATTTCGGTCTGCATGAAGAGGATCTGACCTATGCCAAACCCGGCGTCATCGTGATGCACGCCCTGCCTGTCCGGCGCGGTGTGGACATGTCCGGCGCGGTCATTTCGGGCCCGCACTCGGTCATCGACGAGCAGGTTACAAACGGCGTGGCGATCAAGATGGCGGTTCTTTATATGTTTGCCAAGAAGGGAGGGTTTTACGGTGATCCTGATTCGGAAGGGCAGAGTTGTCAGCCCAAGGAATAAACTGTCCGGTGTGATGGACGTGCTGATTGACGGCGAGACCATTGTGAAGGTCGCTCCTGAGCTGCCGCAGTATTATGAAGACGATAATGTGCGTATGATAGATGCAGACGGATGTATTGTGTGTCCCGGGCTGGTGGATATTCACTGCCATCTGTATGAACCCGGCTTTGAAAGCCGCGAGGATATCGCAAGCGGCACGCGCGCCGCGGTGCGCGGCGGATTTACCAGCATTGCCTGCATGCCGGATACGCAGCCCAAAACCTGTTCCGCGCCCTCGGTCACCTATATCCTGGACCGCGCGCGGCGCGTGGGCGCGGCGCATGTGTTCCCGGTGGGCACCATCACCCGCTACGGTCTGGGCGAGCAGCTTGCCCCGATCGCCGAGATGAAGATGGCGGGCGCGGTTGCGGTCAGCGACGAGGCGGAGCCGACGGCGGACGGCGGCGTCATGCGCAACGCGCTCAAATATGCAAACGCGTTCAAAATGCCGGTCATGGCCAACTGCCTTGACCGCTCGATTGCGGCCACTGGCGTCATGAACGAGGGGCTGGTCAGCACGCTGCACGGCCTGATGCCGATCCCGAAGTCCGCGGAGCAGGCGATGGCCGCGCGCAACGTCATTCTGTCGCTTGAGACCGGCTGTCCGGTGCATCTGACCCATATTTCCACGGCGGGCTCGGTCGGGATTGTCCGCTGGGGCAAAAAAATGGGCGCGCGGGTGACGGCCGATACCTGTCCGCAGTATTTCTCCCTGACCGAAGAGGCTGTGACCGGCTTTAACACCATGGCGAAGCTCGATCCGCCGCTGCGTGCGCAGAGCGATGTCGAAGCGGTGGTAGAAGGGCTGCGCGACGGCACCATCGACATTATCTCGACCGATCACATGCCCTGCACGGAGGACAGCAAAATTGCGGAGTTCGCCCGCGCGGCTTACGGCATGTCCAGTCTGGAGACCGCGTTCAGCGTGTGCCTCACCTATCTGTACCACACCGGCAAGCTGTCCCTGGACGATTTGCTGTATAAACTGACCGCCGCGCCCGCCGATCTGCTGCAGCTTGGCCGCAGCGAGATCCGTGAGGGCGCGCGCGCGGATATCACGATTTTCGACCCCGACGCCACCTGGACGGTGCGCCGCGCGGCGTTTGAGTCCAAGGGGAAAAACACGCCTTACGAGGGCGCGCAGCTTCGGGGCGAGGTGGTATGTACCATTGTCAGCGGCAACATCCGCGTACTCGACCGCATGGTGATGATGTAAGCCCTTTGAGGGGCGGGAAGGAGCACAACATGTCCATAAACACCTTAGTCGCAATGATCCGCAAAAAGGGCAACCCGAGCGTCGCCGGACTGGACGCGCGTCTGGAGTACATTCCGGAGGCGATCGTCCGACGACACCTGATGCTGCACGGAGAAACCCTGCGCGCGGCGGCGGAAAGCATCGTCGAGTTCAACTGCGGTCTGATGGACGCGCTGTCCGACGTCATTCCGGCTGTCAAGCCGCAGGCGGCGTATTACGAACTGCTCGGCTCCTACGGCGCGATGGCGCTCAAGGAGACCATTGACTACGCGCACGCAAAAGGGCTTTATGTTATCGCGGATGTCAAGCGCAACGACATCGGCGCGACGGCCTCGGCCTATGCCGAAGCCTACATCGGCAAGACCCGCGTGGGAGATACCGAAATCGCTCCGTATGGCGCGGACAGCGCGACGGTCAACGCCTATCTCGGCACCGACGGCATCGAGCCTTTCCTAAAGGAATGCCGCGGGCGCGATAAGAGCATTTTTGTGCTCGTCAAGACCTCGAACCCGTCCTCAGGTGAGTTCCAGAACCGCGATATGGAGGGGCGGCCGCTTTATGCCCGCGTGGCTGAAATGATGGCCGCCTGGGGCGAAGGGCTGGATACCGCCTGCGGATATAATCAGGTCGGCGCGGTGGTCGGCGCGACCTATCCGGAGGAGCAAAAAATCATACGGCAGCTGCTGCCCCGCGCGTATTTCCTGGTGCCGGGTTACGGCGCGCAGGGCGCGACCGCCAAGGACATCGCAAACGCCTTCAACGACGACGGCCTCGGCGCGATTGTCAATTCCTCGCGCGGCATCATGTGCGCCTGGAAGAAGACCGGGAAGAACGGTGCGGATTATAAGGAAGCCGCGCGCGCGGAGGCCATCCGCATGCGGGACGAGATCGTTGCCGCGATTTAAGAAAGACCTTTCTCTGCGCGAAGGACGTTCCGCGTCGCGCGGAGAGTTTCAGAAATACAGCCGGAAGAGCCGGAGGCGCTGCCCAGTGCGGCGCCCCGGCCGCAGCCTCGGGTGAAGACACAGTTTTGCCCGATACGAATGAAGGAGCGTGGGTATCTTTGAAAAAAGCATTTTTGCTGTTGGCGGACGGCACCCTGTTTGAGGGACAAGCCGTGGGCCACGAAGGCAGCAGCATCGGAGAGATCGTATTCAACACCGGCATGGCCGGATATCAGGAGGTGCTGACCGACCCATCCTATTACGGGCAGACGGTCTGCATGACCTATCCGCTGATCGGCAATTACGGCATCAACTTTGAAGATTATGAGAGCCGCAAGAGCTGGGTTTCCGGCTTCATTATGCGCGAAATCAGCGAACATCCGTCTAACTGGCGCTGCAAGCTGACGCTGGATGAATATCTCAAAGAGCAGAACGTGATCGGTTTGACCGGCATTGATACCCGACGCTTGACCCGCATTCTGAGAAACAGTGGTGTAATGAACGGCGTAATTTATACAGAAGGTTATGAACCGGATGCCAAAACCATTGAGGAGATGAAGGCGTACGTGGTCAGGGACGCGGTGCGTGCGGTCACCTGCGATGAGAACATCGTCTATCCGGCGGAGGGCGAAACCCTGTACCGCGTCGCGCTGTAT
>JBFWIM010000045.1:0-13613 GCA_050255995.1 Intestinibacillus sp. | reverse complement strand
TTTGTTTCGCTGCTTTTCGGTGATTTTTCTCACCGGGCAGCTTATTTATTATAGCACTCCGAACTTTACCTGTCAAGAACTTTTTGTTCGTTCTTTTCAGCCGTTGTTCTTCATCGTTCGCCGCTTCCCGGAAGCAGCTTTGTTATAATACCACCCTTAGCCTACGTTTGTCAACAACTTTTTTCGACGGGGTTTGCGAAATTAATCCGGCGGGAACCCTATGATGCAGAGCCCCCGCCGGTTTTCCGTTTAATTCATCTCAAAATACTGTTTTGTACTGAAAAAATACACCGTTTTTCGGATAACAGGCTTTTCAAAAACCTGTTCAACCGCAAAAGCATAGGCGGCCATCTGCGGCCGATATTCTTCCGCGCGTGCCGAAGACGTCTTGTGAGTCACCCGGTCAGTCTTAAAATCCACAATCGTAAAACCGTCCGGATGCTCTGCCAGACAGTCAATGACGCCCTGCAGCAGCACACGTTCCTCTGGATACTGTTCCGCGGCCGGGTAGAACTGTGCCGCAGGCGCTAAAACCGAAAACTTAAACTCACGCCGCAGCGTTCCCCGGCACATTACCTCCCGGTAAAGCGCAGAGTCAAAAAACGCAGCAATCTTCTCCGCATCCACCGCGTCCGCCTGCTCCCGCGACAGGATGTGCTTTTCCGCAAGCCGCGCACACTCGGCGCGCACCCCCTCTATTGATATGCACACTGAAAAATCCGCGAACTGCATGAATAGATGGTGCGCTGTGCCGGTTTCGGAAGGTGTCAGGCCCTGCGCTTCCCGATCGAAAAACGGGCGTCGCAGCGTCCTTTCCGTTCGGCGGGTCGGCGTATCCTCAGCCGCCTCCTCGGCCTTAAAGCCTTTTTTGATCCCTGTTGCAGTCAGTTTGGCCGGGATATCCTGCAAAAACGCCGCTGCATATTGGAGGTAGGGCTGCACGGCCGGTACTATTCCCCGCGTGTCCGGTGCGGTTTCCTGTGTCTGCGGCGCGCCGATCCCGCATTCCTCCGCGCGAAGGCAGCGGAAATCCATGCTCTCCGGCGCGCCGGTATCAGGCGCAAGCGGAACCTCCGCCCATTCCCGCAGCGTGCCTGCCGCAGGATGACGCAGCAGCGGCGTGAGCAGCCACAGCGCGGTTGAACGCGCCGCACCCAGCGCATACGGCGGGATTTTATCCATCGCCGCGAGCGGCGCCCATTTTTTCAGGGAAGAAATTGCCGAGCCGGACGCACAGGTGACGATCAGCTTTTCCCGTGCGCGCGTCATGCCGACATAGAGAATGCGCAGCTCTTCGCTGATCTGCTCACGCCGCGCCTGTGCCGCAATGGCGAGTCGCTGCAGCGTTGGATATTGAATGCCCCGCTCAAGGTCACGGCATTTGGGCCCGAATCCCAATTCGGAGTGTACAAGCACCGGCGCGTACAGATCGCTTTCGTTAAAGCTTTTGGCGCAGTCGGCCAGAAATACAATCGGGAACTCCAACCCCTTGGATTTATGGATGGACATAATGCGTACCGCACCGCCGTCCGTTTCGGCGTTTGCCGCAGGGAAATCCTCCTCGCTTGCCAGCATCCCGCGAATCTGATGCATAAAGCGGAACAGTCCCCGGTGCCCCTGCGCCTCATAGGCACGCGCGCGCTCGAAAAAGGCGAGCAAATTTTCCTGCCGCTTCACGCCGTTCGGCAGCGCGCCGTAAAGGCCGAGCGCACCCGTCTCGTCATAGAGCAGGCGCAGCAGCCGATAGACCGGCAGATCGGCGGCGAGCAGCCGCCAGCGCGCAAACTGCTGCACAAACAACGCGGCTTTTTCATCCTCCGCCGCAAGACATAAAGCATCATAAAAACAGACCTTTTTGTCCCGCAGCCGGATGTCCGCCAGCTCCTGTTCCGTGAAGCCGAAAAGCGGAGAACGCAGCACGCCGATCAGCTCCACGTCCTGCCGGGGATTATCGATCACGCTGAGCAGCGACACTACTGCGCGCACCTCCACCGCCGCAAGCAGCCCCGTGCTGTCCGCCGTCTGCGCGGAAAGGCCGGCCTCCTCAAGTGCGCGCGCATAGACCGCCGCCTTGTTTTTAACCGACCGCAGCAAAATCGTGCAGTCCGACGGCACGGCGGGACGCATGCGGCCAAGCGCCTTGTCATAGACCGGGAAGCCTTCATGCAGCAGTCCGGTGATGCGTGCGGCGACCGCGCGCGCTTCGGCGGCGGTCTTGTCCGGCGTTTCACCGGTTTTCGGATTTTTAGAGGCGTCGATCACACATATTTCGGTGCGATAGCAGGGGTTGTCCTCGTCCGCAAAGTCCGCGCCCTGGTACAGCATCTCACGCGCGTCATATTCTAGATCACCGACGTCGGAACTCATAACAGAGCCAAAGATATAATTTGTCGCGTCCAGCACCCCGGCACGGGAGCGGAAGTTACGGCTGAGCACTACGCGGCGCGGCTGCCCCTCCGCCGCGCTGTCCGCATCGGCAAACGCCTGATACTTGTTCAAAAAAATGTAAGGGTTCGCGAGCCGAAAACTGTAAATACTCTGCTTCACGTCGCCGACCATGAAGAGCTTGCGTCCTCCGTCCGAAACCGCGCCGAAAATCGCGTCCTGTACGGCATTGGTGTCCTGATACTCGTCCACGAGCACCTCGGTGAACTGGCCGGAAAGGCTGTGCGCCAGATCGGTCGGCTGTCCGGCATGGTTCAGCAGCAGCCGGATGGCGAAATGCTCTAGATCGTTAAAATCCACCAGATTCCGGCGGCGCTTCTCCTCCGAAAAGGCCGCCGTAAACCGCTCTACCGTGTCGGCCAGCGCGCTCATGGCGGGAGCGACGCGCGCGCGATCCTCCTCGGCCCCGGCGGCAGTCACACAAAGCAGTTTGCCCGCGACCTTTTTGACCACGGCTTTCCACTCCTCGCGCTGCGCCTTGAGGTTCTCCAGATGCTGCTTATCCTCATATCCACGCACGCTTTTCAGCCGGTCAAAGCCGATGTTCTGCGCTGTCTCCACCGCGCCGTCCCAGTCCGCGCGGTCAATCGCGGCGAGCAGTTCATCCGCCCTCGCGCGGTCAGACAGAAAGGCGGGCAGATAGGCGTCGCGCAGGTCGTCGTCCTCCTGCAGCTGGGCAATCGCGCGATCAAGGCAGCCCGCGCCGTACGAAACGGCGAGCTGCGCCTCCCGCAGCAACACCTGCCCGTGTGCTGTCTGCGTTGGATCTGCCTGCGGCGCGATATACCCGCTCCGCACCTGCTCCAGGAATGCGCCCGGATAGGGATGCGCCTGAATCTTTTCGTAAGTCTCGCGCACGACCTCGTGCAGCCGCTTATCGTCCCGCCCGGCGGTCAGCAGATCGGAAAGCGCGAGAAAACCCGCGTCTTCCTCTTCATATTGCGTTTCCAGCACGCCGTCCAATACCTCGTCCATCAGCAACTGCGCTTCGGTCTGGTCGGCGATGCGGAAGTCTGGCGCGATGCCGAGCAGCGCGAACTGCTCCCGCGCCAGATTCAGGCAGAACGCGTGCACCGTCGTGATCGGCGCGCGGTGCACCAGAAAAAGCTGGCGGCGCAGGCGCGCGTCATCTGGCGTTTCGGCGAGCCGCGCCGTCAGCGCGTCCGCAATCTTGCCGCGCAGCTCGGCCGCCGCCGCGTTGGTGTACGTGACCATCAGGAAGCGGTCAATATCCGCCGGGTCGGCGGGATCGGTCAGACGGCGCAGCACACGCTCGACCAGCACGGCCGTCTTGCCGGAGCCGGCCGCTGCTGAGACCAACAGCGTGCCGCCACGGTTTTCAATCGTCGCGCGCTGTTCCGCTGTCCAGTTCGTCGCCATCTGCATTCCCTCCTTCCTCATTTCCCGGATGCTCGATGCGTTCCCAGAATTCCGTATCGGCGACCGTCTTCAGCATGCGCGCGCGGTCGCCCGCCGTTTCGTCAAACTGACAGGCAGGGCGGAACTCGCACCACTGGCAGTAGTCCTGCTGCCCGTTGCGGTAGGGGTTTGCGCGCACGTCGCCGCGCGACAGCTCGCGCCCCATTTCGAGCAGCTTGCCCTGCGCGTACCGCGCAAGCCGCCCAAACCGCGCCAGATCGGCAACCGCCGAAGCCGCCGCGAGCGCGGGACTTTGTTCCTCGTCGCCCTTCCCCTTTTTGGGGGCAAGGAGCCTCACCGGAATGAACCGTCCGTCGCCGGACAGGCCGCGCTCCATCGCGTTCAGTATCTCTATGTCGTCGGTGACCAGTCCGGAGCGGCGCAGCGCTTTTTCCCGCAGGGCGCGGAGCTCCACTTCGTCCGCCTCACGGTCGGCATCCAGCAGTTCCTCGCGTGCCGGGACGTACAGCACGCCCGCCGGAACAACCTCGCTAAGCTCACGGCTCAGCTTTTCCCGATAGCGGGCAAGCCCCTCATTTTGCAGCGCAAACAGATACAGTATAAGCTGCATATTAAGTCCATACCAGATATCCGACAGCGAGAACGACTTTTTGCCGCTCTTGTAGTCCATCACGCGCACATAGAGCCGGCCGTCCCTTATGTAGCCATCCACGCGGTCGACCTTGCCGGAAAGCTGCGCGTGCGTCTCGTCGTCCGCGACCGAGACCGGCGGCAGATCGCCGTCCCGCGAGAAGTCCAGCTCATAATCGATCGGCGCGAAGTCGGACACGCGCAGCTCGTCCAGCACGTTCTGCAAAATGTTCTCCATCGTTTTGACCAGCCGCCGGAACAGATAGCGAAAACGCGCAGTCTTATTTTCCAGACCGCCTAAATTCTCCTCAACATATTGGCGCACAAACTTGCGCATCACCACAAAGGCGTCGACTTCGGATACGCCCGCTGCGCCGCCCTCTCGCGCTGCAAGCTCCGCGAGCGTATTTTCCAGTACAAAGTGGATAAAGGTACCTGCCTCGGGCGCGGCAAAGTCGGCCTCGCGCCGCGGTTTGGCACGCAGGCCGTACTGCATGAAGAAGGCGAAACGGCAGGAGTAGAATTTGTCGACGCGCGAGGCCGTCAGGTTCAGTTCCTTCCCGTACAGCGCCGCGACCGTATCCCGCCGCGTCAGCGGGCCGCGCGCCAGCCGCTGCGCCGCCGCGCGCCGCACACGCTCGTCCGCTTTAAAAAACTCGTACGCCGCACGTACGGCAGGGGAATCCGTGCCGCTGAGCGCGGCGCAGGCCAGCTCGACCGCGGGCCGATCCGCCTCCAGCCGGTACGCGCCGTCCTGTGCGGCGCTGCTGTCCACGGGCACGCCCTCCAGCATCGACCGGATGCCGCCGATCAGGTAAGAAGGGCGCGTTTCCGCCCCCGCGGCGTCCGCCGTGTGATAGCTGAGCAGCAGCGTTTCCGCCGGGCAGGCCAGCGCGCGGTAAATCAGTTCCTGCTCCATCAGCATGCGCTCTGCGCCCGCCGATGCAAGGGACAGCCCCATGCCATCCAGCGTCAGACGGTCGAACTCGGTCAGTACGCCGCCCGGCGCAGGCGCTTTGGGCAGCAGACCGTCATTCACGCCGAGCAGGATCAGGTGTGGCACGGGTTCGCTCGTCACACGCTCGATGCCGCCGCACGTCACGCGGTCAAGCGAGACGGGGATGGTACCGACGTCATATTCCGAGAGTACCAGCCGGAACAGCTGCGCAAAGCGCGTCGCGTCCAGTGGCGCGTCGCCGCATACCCAGGCAAACTGCTCCATCGCGCCGACAAGAATCTCCCAGAGCTGCCGGTATTCCTCAGCCATCTGCAGCCGTCCGGCCGCCTCGTGCGCATCCGCCCTGTCCGCCATGCGCTCCGGCGCGCCGACCGCCTCGAGAAAGTCATACAACGCCTGCGCATAGTCCTTCACGGCGCCCGCCGCCTTGAGGGCGTCCGAAAACACGGCAAACGGCGCGGCCGCCCGCTCACGCAGGGTGTTCAGTTCTTCAAGCGTGCGCCTTGCGTCGTCATCGAACGGCAGACCGTAGCCGTCCGGATGTCCGGTAAACGGCCGCCGCCATGCGCCGCCGCGGATGCGCCAGGTCAGCGCGTAGTTTTCCAGGCGGTCGATCTCATCCGGCGCCAGATTACACAGCCCGGTTTTCAGGCAGCCGAAAAAGTCCTCGTACCGCCAGCCGTTCGTCACGGTCTCGAGCGCGCCGGTCACCAGCGCAAGCGGCGGCTTTTGCAGCAGGTCGGTCTTTTCGCTCACGAAAACCGGCACGTCGTAGCGCGCCATCGCCATTTCGAGCGCGGCGGTGTACGGCTCCGGGTCGCGCATCGCCACAACGAAATCCCGGTAGCGCGCGCCGCGCTCCCGCACCATGCGGCGGATATAAGCCGCGGCATATTCGCACTCCTCAAACGGACTCGCGGCGGCGTAAATACGCAGGCTTTCACCATCCGACGGGCGCGGCGCGCGCGCAGGCAGCAGCCCCTCCCGCTCAAGCGCGGCCAGGTCGCGTGGACGCGCCAACCTGCTGCCGCCGAAATCCTCGGTCTGCACCTCCAGATTATGCCGCCGTGCCATGCGGCGAAGCAGCTTCACTGTCTTGCAGCCGGAGAGGAAAATATCCGGCTCGCCAAAGTCGCAGGTGACCGCGGCAGTCAGTGCAATGCCCTTGGCCATCATGGCGTCGATCACGGCTATCTCCTGCGGAGTAAAGCCGAGAAAGCTGTCCAGGTACACCTGTACGCCGTCCAGCGCATGGCTTTCCGGCAGGCGCGCGGCCAGCAGGGAAAGCGCGTCGCGCGGGTCGGGCAGCGATTCCGCGCAGAGACGGTCATACATCGTGTAAAGCTGGCCGAGGTCGCGCAGCTTGCCTGCCAGCGCCTCCTCTTCCCCCGCGAGCTCTTCCGAAGCTTCGAAAAGCTGCTCCGGCAGTACGCCATAGCACTTGAACTCATCGACCGCGCGCAGCAGCTCGCGCACGGTTTCGGGCTTCTGCGATGCGCCCGCGTAGATCCTCAGGCCGCTTTCCACACGGCGGATCGCCTCCTGCAGTGTCAGCAGACGCCCTGCTGGGCTGAGCACCGTATCCGCCAGCCCACCTACCTCGGCAAATACGCGCCCGGTCAGGCGGGAAAAGGTCAGCACCTCGGCGGTGCGCGCCCCGTGATTGCCCGTCGCCTCCGCAAGACGGCGCTCATAGGCATGGGAAAACAGCTCCGGGATAATCAGCACCTGCCGTCCCTCATCTCTGTCCGCCGCGCCCGCAATTTCACGCAGCAGCGCCGTGGTTTTGCCGCTCCCCGCGCGTCCGGTCCAAATCCGCATGACTGCCCCTCCTTTTCGATACTGTCTATAGAATAGCACCCGCGGAGGACACGGGTCAAGCACAGGGCTCATCCGGCCTTTTAAAAAGCGCTGTACGATTTGTGAAAATACTGTTGACAAAACGCATTTTATGTTATATATTAATTAAGCACTTCGTTGTAAATGAAATGGCTCGGTAGCTCAGTCGGTTAGAGCGCCGGCCTGTCACGCCGGAGGTCGAGGGTTCAAGTCCCTTCCGAGTCGCCATTTTATTTGCCTCTGTAGCTCAGTCGGTAGAGCAGGGGACTGAAAATCCCCGTGTCGGTGGTTCGATTCCGCCCGGAGGCACCATTTTGCGGCTGTAGCTCATCTGGTAGAGCGCCACCTTGCCAAGGTGGAGGTAGCGAGTTCGAGCCTCGTCAGCCGCTCCAAAAAAGAGCCCATCCTTTCGGATGGGCTCTTTTTTTCTGATTGAGATGCGGGGTTCAAAAAGCCGTGCCGGCAGCCGGACCGCTCCCATCGGGCGAAACCGCATCCGCCGCTTTAAGCAGAATCTTTGAGGGGTTCAAAACCGCAAAAGTCTCCGACTCTAAAACCCGGAAACGTCTATTGGCCGTCATATAACCCCGCCCGGTCGTTGATGACCAGGCCGCGCAGCATATTATGTTCCAGATTGAGGTAGCCCTCCTCTCCCTGCAGCAGCCCTTTCCGGGTCAGCTTGGCAACCGTATCCTTCGCCCAATCGGGCACCTCCGCCCAGGTTTTATAGATTGTCATTTCTTCATCCTCCTTCAGCCTGTTTTTGAATGCCTGCCACGCCGCCGCGTCCCGGACAAACGGCTCCGGACAGTTCTTGTGCGTGACGTCGTAGTGGCGCAGCACCCGCTCCGCCGGAATTCCATAACGCTCCATCAGCAGCTGAGCCAGCGCCGCTGCGCGCTCCACCGTCTCCGACGCAAAAATGTACCGGCCCGCACTGTTTTTTCTGCTGCACAGCTCAATGCCGATGCTACAGCGGTTGCGGCACTCCGGATGGAAGTACGCTCCTCTGGTACCGCAGTGCCAGGCCGTGCATGCCTCCGGCACGCTGCGCCATACCTCCGACGCGTCCACAAAATAGTGCGCCGAAACGCCGGCGGCCTCGCGCGCAAAATAGGCCGCATTTGCCTCAGCCGTATCGCCGTCGTTCCCGGTAAAATGGATGACCAGATACCGAATGTCCCGCGCCATCCGCTTGGGTTCCGCCGCATAGTTTTCCCCGCGCGATAGTTTTTCCTGAATCTGCATATTTCATGCCTCCTTTCATAAGGAGACATGAAAAACAAAAAAAGTTGACCGCAAACGGTCAACTTTTTTTATTTTTCATTTTTGGGATTACAGCGTAAGCTGTTTATCCGGCAAATCCTCATCCCGCAAGATCGCGCCGATCGACGGAATCGTCCGGCAGCGATAGCGGCCATTATCCGACAGCCCCGCCTCTTCCATGCGGCAGGCACGGGTGACCTCATGCTTACCGCGCAGCACCATGGTCTGCACGCCCTGTGTCGAGCGCGTAGTCTTGACATCCAGCGCGCCGACACGGAAGGTCATGGCACGGTTCGCGGAGGAGAACAGCGTGATCTCCTCATCGTCACCCGCAGCAAAGAACGCGACAGCCGGGGACTTGTCCGAATACGCGCCGGTCAGACGGCGGCGGTTGGTCTTGGTCTCGAAACTCTCCATGGAGAAACGCGCAACCTTGCCGTTGCGGAATACGACGACCAGCGTGGATTTGTAATCGCCGGGCAGGAAGGCAAAGACCGGCGTTTCGCCCTCGTCCATGCCGAGTTTCTGCGGCAGGAAATCGCCCAGAGCAGACGCCTTGCAATCCTCAAAGTCGTACAGATGGGCTTTGTAGGCCTGCTGCCGGTCGGTCAGGAAGATGATATCGGCGCGGTTGGTCGACTCCGTCTGCCAGACAATCTCGTCGCCGTCTTTGAGCTTGTGGTCGGAGCCCATACGGAAGGACGCGGGCGTGATCTTTTTGAAATAGCCCTCGCGTGTCAGGAAGATGAGCACCGGATAATCCGGGGTATCCTCCTGCTCGTCATACGCTTCCACCTCGTGCGCATAAATAATTTCGCTGCGGCGCGGCGCGGGGTATTTCTTGATAACGGCTTCGAGCTCCTTGATGATGATCGCCTGAATCTTGGAGCGGTGCTTCAGAATATCCTCCAGACGCGCAATCTCCTTTTCGAGATCGGCAGTCTCCTGCACACGCTTGAGGATATATTCCTTGTTGATGTGACGCAGACGGATTTCCGCGATGAACTCGGCCTGTTTATCGTCAATGCCGAAGCCGATCATCAGGTTCGGGATAACCTCGGCGTCCTCCTCGGTCTCACGGATAATTTTGATCGCACGGTCAATGTCCAGCAGGATTTTGGAGAGGCCATGCAGCAGGTGCAGCTTCTCTTTTTTACGGCTCAGATCAAAGAATACGCGGCGGCGGACACAGTCGGTGCGCCAAGCTGTCCACTCGCCCAGCAGCTCACGCACGCCAAGCACACGCGGCATGCCACCGATCAGAACGTTGAAATTGCAGGCGAAGGAGTCCATCAGCTGCGTCATCTTCATAAGCTTCGCCATCAGCTTGTCCGGGTCGACGCCGCGCTTGAGGTCGATCGCGAGCTTGAGGCCGGAAAGGTCGGTTTCGTCGCGGATATCGGAAATTTCCCGGATCTTGCCGGACTTCACCAGCTCGGCAACCTTATCAATGATAGCCTCAAGCGTTGTGGTATACGGAATCTGCGTCACTTCAATCAGGTTTTCCTTCCTGATATACTGCCACTTTGACCGGATCTTGAACGAGCCCCGCCCCGTACTGTAAATGCGGCGCATCTCATCCTCATCAAAGATGATCTCGCCGCCGGTTGAAAAGTCGGGCGCGGGCAGTGTCGTAAGAATATCGTGATCGGGGTTTTTAATGCATTCAATGGCGGTGCGGCAGGTCTCATGCAGGTTGAAGCCGCAGAAATTGGACGCCATGCCGACCGCGATGCCGGTGTTCGCAGATACCAGAATGTTGGGGAAGGTCGTCGGCAGCAGGGTTGGCTCCCGCATAGAGCCGTCATAGTTGTCCACAAAATCGACCGCGTCGCCGTCGATATCACGGAAGAGCTCGGTGCAGATCTGGTCAAGCTTGGCCTCGGTGTAACGTGCGGCGGCGTAGGCCATGTCGCGCGAATAGACCTTTCCGAAATTGCCCTTGGAATCGACGAACGGTATCAGCAGCGCCTCATTGCCGCGCGTCAGCCGCACCATGGTCTCGTAAATCGCGGCGTCGCCGTGCGGATTGAGCTTCATGGTCTCGCCGACAATGTTGGCCGATTTGGTACGGTTTCCGGTCAGCAGGCCCTTTTTGTACATGGTGTAGAGCAGCTTACGGTGAGACGGCTTAAAGCCGTCGATCTCCGGAATGGCGCGCGACACAATGACGCTCATGGCATAGGGCATGTAGTTTTTGACCAGCGTATCGGTGATGCGCTGGTCTGTCGCCGGATGCTCCGGGTGGGCGGGATTTTCAGGTTTCTTTATCATGGATTTGGTTCAGCCTCTCAAAAGATTGTTTCGCCGGGATTTAAGAAATGTCGGCCTGGTCGAGGTAGAGATGGCCGTTTTCCGCGATGTATTCCTTGCGCCCCGACAGATTCTCGCCCAGCAGCAGGTCAAACATGCGCGAGGTTGCCTCGGCCTCTTCGGGCTTGACGCGGATCAGGCGGCGGGTTGCAGGGTTCATCGTGGTTTCCCACATCATATCCGCCTCATTTTCGCCAAGGCCTTTGGAGCGTTGGATCAGCAGCTTTTTGCCTTCGAACTTTTTGAGGACTGCGGCTTTTTCGTTCTCATCAAATGCAAAATAGCTCTTGTCCCTGTAGATGATTTCATACAGCGGAGACTCCGCGATATAGACATAACCCTTTTCAATGAGCGTGGGCACCAGACGGTACAGCATCGTCAGAATGAGCGTGCGGATCTGGAAGCCGTCCACGTCGGCGTCGGTGCAGATGATGACCTTGTTCCATCGCAGGCTGTCGAGATCAAACGCGGACAGGTCTTTGGACGCCTTGGTGCGCACCTCAACGCCGCAGCCAAGCACCTTCAGCAGATCGGTAATGATATCATTTTTAAATATCTTGTCGTAATCGGCCTTCAGGCAGTTGAGAATTTTGCCGCGCACCGGGATGATCGCCTGGAACTCCGCGTCTCGTCCCTGCTTGCAGGAGCCAAGCGCGGAGTCGCCCTCCACGATATAAACCTCTCTGCGGGATACGTCCTTGGTGCGGCAATCAACAAACTTCTGTACACGGTTTACCATATCCAGATTACCGGACAGTTTCTTTTTAATGTTCAGCCGGGCCTTCTCCGCCTGTTCCCGGCTGCGCTTGTTGATCAGAATCTGTTCGGCGATTCTGTCGGCCTCGGCTTTGTTTTCAATGAAATAAATCTCGAGCGAGGACTTGAGGTGATCGGTCATCGCCTCCTGAATGAACTTATTGGTAATCGCTTTTTTGGTCTGATTTTCGTAAGAGGTGTAGGTTGAAAAGCAGTTTGTAACCAGCACCAGGCTGTCGAGCACGTCCTGATAGGAAATTTTACTCTCGTTTTTCTGGTACTTGCCAAGCTGCTTGATGTACCCGTCGATCGCGGACACAAACGCGGAGCGCACCGCCTTGTCCGGCGCACCGCCGTATTCCAGCCAGGAGGAGTTGTGGTAGTATTCCGTGCGGCTGACCGAAGAGGAAAAACAGAACGCGCAGCTTAAGCGAACCTTGTACTCCGGCTTATCCGCGCGGTCGCGCCCGCGGCGCTCGCTTTCAAAAAACTGCACCGTGGTCAGCGGGTTTTCCCCGGCAAGCTCGGTGACATAATCGACGATACCGTTCTGATAACAGAATTCCGTCGTTTCAAACCTTCCGCCCACCTGATTACGCAGGACAAAGCGCAGCTTATTGTTGACGACTGCCTGACGTTTCAGCACGTCCAGATAATATTCCAGCGGGATGTTGATGTCCGTAAATACTTCCAGATCCGGTTTCCAACGGATTGTAGTGCCGGTCTTTTTAGTGTCCGTCGGCTTTTTGACAAAACCTTCCGCCGTTCCGGTCTTGTTTTCGCCCTTTTCGAAATGCAGCGTATACTCGAACCCGTCACGTATAATTGTTACATCCATGTATGCCGCGGCGTACTGGGTTGCGCAGGTGCCAAGGCCGTTGAGACCGAGCGAAAATTCATAATTTTCGCCCTCGTTATTTTTGTATTTGCCGCCCGCATACAGCTCGCAGAAGACCAGCTCCCAGTTGTAGCGCTCCTCGTTCGGGTTGTAGTCGACCGGGATGCCGCGGCCCAGATCCTCGACCTCGATGGAACCGTCCGCGTAGCGCGTGACCGTAATACGGTCGCCGTAGCCCTCGCGCGCCTCGTCGATTGAGTTGGACAGAATTTCGAACACAGCGTGCTCGCAGCCCTCAATCCCGTCCGAACCAAAAATGACGCCCGGGCGTTTGCGGACGCGGTCCGCACCCTTGAGGGAGGAAATGCTGTCGTTTCCGTATTGTGCCGTGGTTTTTTTCATCTATTTCACCCATTTTTTCGCAGTTGCTATTATTATAGTCTAATTTTATGCATTCGTCAAATCGCCTCCCGCATAATTTGTCCTTCCCGTCCATAGACTGGAACTGTGGGAGGGATTTTTTATGGATATCGGCGCGTATCTGGTATATGGTGTTTTGGCGCTTTTTATACTTCTGGCATTCGGGGCGCTGTTCACGCCCATTCGCTGGGGGCTCAAGGCGCTGGCGCACATGGTCTTTGGGTTTCTCGGACTGGTTGTCTGCAATGTATTTGGCTCACTGATCGGCATTACCATTGGCATCAATCTAATTAATACGGCAATTGTCGCGATACTTGGCCCCGCCGGGCTGGTGTTGCTGCTGCTGCTCGGGTGGAGTCTTACATAGTACGCAGATCACGATACCGTGTCCAAAGTCCCCACCCCGGAAATTGCAAATCTCAACACACAAAAGGCGCTCCCGAATACTTTTCGGAGCGCCTTTTTTCCCAAGGCAGAGCGTATGTCCTGCCCATTGTTTTTAGTCTGCCATATCCATTGGCCGCGCGGTATTCCGTCCCACGGCCGGACTGGCAGGTTTTTTTAAAGAGGAATTTCCACATTCCTCTTGATGGGAAACCGTTGTTTCCCTTGTGTGCGTATTTAGAATAACATGTTACTGTGGCAAAAGTTTGTCGGAATGGTAAATAAATTATTAAGAAATTGATTTACAGATTTTAGTATACCCATTATCCCGTTTTTTTGCGCGCAGCCTCTTGACAAATGCGCGCTTTCCTCTTATATCTAGAG
>JBFWIM010000044.1:0-13716 GCA_050255995.1 Intestinibacillus sp. | reverse complement strand
ACGTCGATTTGCCTGCGCCGTTTTCACCACAGATGACATGCACTTTGCCCCGACGCACCTTCAGATCCACGCCGTCCAGCGCGCGTACACCGGGGAAAACTTTGACGATGCCGCGCATTTCTAAAACATATCCTGTGCTCTGTTCATCCATATGTTTGAAATCCCTCCTTTGTAAAGCTTTACTTCATTGCGAGTACGTGCTGGTTAAGATTTAA
Organism: Intestinibacillus sp.; assembly: GCA_050255995.1. Lineage (GTDB taxonomy): Bacteria > Bacillota > Clostridia > Oscillospirales > Butyricicoccaceae > Intestinibacillus. The sequence continues at coordinate 13,501 of JBFWIM010000044.1, read as the reverse complement.
AAAAATTTTTGACAACGAGTACGTACTCTTTATCGTGTAAAACTTTTGCGAATCCCCGATGAGAATTCGCAAAGATACGCCGACTCACATAAGATTTTCTTTGACCAATATCTTGATGTCGGTAAAGATGGTCTTTTCCTGTGGCAGAGTGCCATAAACGAGATATTCCATCAAAACGCGGAGCGGCAGCTCGCCTTGCTTCTCCAGCTCGCTTGCCAAAGTGCAGGTCACTATGCCTTCCCGCATCATTTGCAGGATCTCCGGATAATCTTCAAAGCACAATACCTTGATCTGTTTTTCCCTGCCGACCTCACGCAGGGCCCGGCCAACTTCCGGCACACCGCCGCAGGTAATATAGACGCCGTTCAGATCCTGTTGCTTTTCCAGGAACTGTTTTGTCTTGGTATATGTAATCCGTGGATCCTCCATGTTTTCGAGCCGTTCTACAACCTCGATTCTGGGATACTCGATTTGCAAAAATGCGGTGAACTCCTGTTCGCGTATCCGAACATAATAACTGTTATGCTCTTTTGCAGAGGAACTCGTCACGACGGCTATCTTGCCGCAGCCCCCCATGAATTCACCCATTAACCGTCCGGCCACGCGCGCGGCACGCACTCCGTCCTGCCCGATGTAACAGGTGCGCCGGCTGTTTTCCAGATCGGAATTCGTCGTGATCACCGGAATGCCTGCATTGACCGCATGGTCAACCGCCTCCCGTACCGGCTGCGAGTTGATTGGGCTTAGAATAATCCCATCCACCCGCTCTTCAATCAGCTTTTCGATGATCTGCGCCTGCTCGGCAATATTCATAAAGGAGGTTCCGTAGTATGTAATCTTGATGTCAAACCCGGCCCACTGGTTGATCTGCCGCTCGATCCCTTTTTGCAGGTATGCCTTTGCATCCACATCAACCAGAACCGCCGCAATGTGAAAGGTGATCCGCTGCTTCTGCAGCGCGCGTCCCACCAGGTTTGGCGTATATCCTACCTGCTGTATAATTTCCCGCACATGCTTGCGTACATCATCGCTGACGCCGATACGGTTGTGCAACACTTTGTCTACCGTTGAGGGATGCACCCCTGCCATCACGGCAATTTCTTTTATTGTCACCCTCATATGCAAACCTTCCCTCAGTCGCAGAACCTGGATTGCAGGAATTACGAGTACGTACTCGCCGCTCCTTGTGATGCCATTATGCACATTTCCTCTCCGGTTGTCAATGCTATTTTTATCGATTGTACCGTTGACACGGAAAGTTTGTAATTTTGTACGGAAAACCTCTTTTGTTTTCGTTACGTTTGCCATGGCATTTTTGCATGATGCGGAAACGCAGCGGTATCATTTTCCGCCGCTGCTTCATAACGGCTATGCTTTTGGAGCCACGCAGCCCGAGTGAAAACCTGTGCGGCAGCCTGGAGCCGGAGCGGCGAACCGGCTTTTGCCGTGCCGGTGCGTATGATTGACAGCATAACCGTTTCATTATAGAATGAGGGTATTCCCTCCTATGGTTGCGAATGGAAGAACCTGCGCCGCCCGGAATATGGCGTTTGCGGGCTTTTTAGCTCCTGTTTGCGCTGCTACTCGCGCTGGTGCTCACCCACCTGATCTCTCAGCGTCTGTCCCGCCCCATTCATCTGGTCGCACATGCAATGCAAAATTTTGATACCAACCGTTCCCGGCGCTTCCCTGAGGATCGCAGCGACGAAATCGGCGTGCTTTATCACAGCTTTAACCGTATGATGAGCCATATCGACATACTTTTCAGCGAGGTGCGGGAAACCGCCGGACGGCAGCGGCAATCCGAACTGCAGGCGCAAATCAACCCGCATTTTCTGTACAATACGCTCGACTGCATCAAAAGCTTTGCGTGCCTGCACGATAACAGCGACATTGTCCACCTCACAACGGCGCTGAGTGATTTTTTGCGCGTCAATCCGAACTGCGGGTCGGAAACGCTGCTGGACCGCACTGTGATCAAGCTCATTTTATAGCCGCTCGTAGAAAATGCGGTGGTGCACGGCTTTTCGAAAAAAGGGCGTCGGCAGGGTAGAAATCCAGAAAACACTGCGCAGCCAGGGCGTTGAGCCGTAAGGAGGAAAAGGATTATGATTCAGACCATCAAAGACCATACGCTGTGCACATCGGCGGCGAAAACACGTTTTATGACGTTATCCGCGTAGGACTGGACGGCCGTTCCGGCAAGCTCACGGATCTCATCGCAGCGGGCGTCATCATCCCGGGGGAAACCGGCTGCGCGGCGCTGGTCAAAGCCGTGGAGATTGTGCAGACGCTGCATGCCGTGAAGTGTGTGCTGATGTGACAACGGAAGAATGAGGGATCGAAAATGGCGAATATCAGCTTACAGCATGTCCGGAAGGTCTACGATAACGGCGTCACGGTTGTGCCCGATATGAATCTGGAGATCGCGGACAAGGAATTTGTCGTTCTGGTAGGGCCGTCGGGCTGCGGTAAATCTACCACGCTTCGCATGATTGCCGGGCTGGAGGAGATTTCAGACGGCGACATGTATATCGGCCGGGAGCGTGCCAACGACACCGCGCCGAAGGACCGGAATATCGCAATGGTGTTCCAGAACTATGCGCTTTATCCGCATATGACGGTATATAAGAATATGGCGTTCAGTCTGGAACTCAGCCGCGTCGATAAAAAAGAGAGCGACAAAAAGGTGCGCGATTCCGCCGCTTTCCAATCTGGATGCCAAATTGCGCACGCAGATGCGTACGGAAATCACGCGGCTGCACAAAAAGCTGGGCACAACCTTTGTCTATGTTACGCATGACCAGACGGAGGCCATGACCATGGGTGACCGCATCGCCGTGCTCAGGGACGGCGTGCTGCAGCAGTTTGACACGCCGCAGACGCTTTATACCGCGCCGTGCAACCTGTTCGTCGCAGGATTCATCGGCTCGCCGCAGATGAATTTCATCGATGCCGAGGTGCAGAAGGCCGGAGAAGACTATACCGTATCCTTCGGCGGCTACGTCATTCCGGTGCCGCGCGGTAAAAGCGGGCAGGCGCTGCACGATTACGTGGGAAAAACCGTCGTGCTCGGCGTGCGTCCGGAGGATCTGCATTGTGAAGAGATTTTCGTCGAAGCTTCCGGCCACAGCGTAGTGGATTTCCATGTGGAGCTTGCCGAGCTGATGGGCGCGGAGATTTATCTGTACGGCACGTGCGGCGGCAACCGTTTGACGGCTCGCGTCCCCTCTCGCGTCCATGCGCAGACAGGCGACACAATCCCTGTCGCGATCGACACCAACCGCATCCACCTATTCGACAAAAAGACCGAGCGCGTCATCTGTCAGTAGCCGCCGGGGAAAACTTCGTTATGAAATGCCGGTCCACCTCCGGCTTTCACCGCATAGGTCCATCAAACGCAGAGAGGCAATCCCGCATGCGGAATTGCCTCTCTGCGTTTTTGCCATGCGGAAAAGGCGGTTTCGCCCCTCATCCGGCTCGTCTTACGGGGCTTTCAGACTGCGAACCTCCGTCGGCGCGCCCTGCAGGTTTTCCGGGCTGTTCCTTTCCCGCATAAATCCATGCTGCCAGCAGTACCGTTGCGGGCACACTCAGAATAACGCCGAAGCTGCCGGACAGTCCCTGCATAACGGCGATGCCGATGTTATTGGAGTTGATGATTTGCAGCCACGGCAGGTCGTAGGCGTAGTCCAGGACCAGCATGGAGACGCTGCTGCCGGCAAAGGCAAGGATGAGCGTATTGCAGTCGGCGCCCATCATGTCACGCCCAATGCGCATACCGGCGCGGAACAGCTCCCGCCGCCCGATGGCCGGATTCTGGACGGACAGCTCGCTCATGGCGCTGCTGATCGACATGGCAATATCCATCACCGCTCCAAGGGAGGAAATCAGCAATCCGGAGAACAGCAGCCCGCCCACCTGAATGTTATTGGTCTCCCGCAGCGCGAGCAGGCTCTCAATGTCCGATACGTTCCAGCCGGTGACGCCGGATGCGGCAGAGAACAGCGTGGCGGTGAGTCCGGCGATAATGACGCCGGTCAGCGTGCCCGCCGTTGCCGCCAAGGTCTTTCTGGTCGGCCCGCTGATCAGGTACAGCGTTACCGCTGCGGTCAGCGCGCAGATGAACACCGCCGACCAAAATGGCGGATATCCCAGATAGACCAGAGGCAAATAGACAAAAATAATACCGGCGAAGGTGAATACGAGTCCCAATGCGCCCCGAATGCCCTGCTTTCCGCCTACCACGCACAGCACCAGCAGATAGAGCGCGGCAAATACGCAAAGTACGCTGCCGCGATCCCTGGAATAAACGCTGGTGACCGTTGTGTCCCCTGCCACGCTTTGCAGTACGACAACTTTCATGCCGACGCTGCAGGCGACGCCAAAGAGATATCCCGCAGAACTGGTGGTCGTCAGCTCTTGCCCCTTTTTCTCACCGCTGGTCATCCGGACCACGACTGTCTGCTGGCCTACCCGGGTGCCGTCCTCCTGCACGTTATCCTGCAGAATTTCCATGACCACACCGGTCTCAAAGGTCTGGCCCGCCCTGGACACCAGCTCCGTCTTTTGCACCTGATTGAGCCGCACGATCAGCAGGATAAAAACCACCGACAGCAGGATCGGCAACCCCCACCGAAGTCCGAAATGCCTGATATTTTTGTGTTGCAAGCACGTTTCCTCGCTTTCTGTAAAACATAGAATCTCTCCTCAGGCAGATAGCCCGAGGAGAGATTCCGCATTTTCCCGCAGAGTGTCGGTTCAGATCCCGCCAAGCTTCGTCATTGCGTAATCGGTTGCCGAGGCCGTCACAGATCCGGATGCATTGACCGTCGAACCGGTCAGCAGCCCGCCGTCAATGGCAAACTGCAGCGCTTTTTTCGCCCACGCCGGCGCGGAAGCCGAATCGGAACAGGCGGCAAATTTTTCGCCGGTCACAGCGGTGGAAACGCCGGTCGCCGCCGCGTAGTTGTACAGCATGACCGCCAGCTCCGCACGGGTGATGTTCTGGCCGGGCGCAAACCTGCCGGAAGAGATGCCTTTGACGATCCCCTTGGACTGCGCCCAGGCCACCGCCTTCGCACAGGCGTCACCGGCGGACACGTCGGAAAAAGAAGCGGCGGAAGAGACTGCGGGCGCGCCGGCCGCGTTGTAAATGCGGGCAATGGCCTCGCCACGGGTCAGCGCGGTTGCGGAAGAGGCAGGCGTCCCGGTTTTTTGGATGGTGAAGGTGCTGTCAATCCGCTCGGCTTTCCCGGAATCGGTGATTTGATAGGTGTCGATGGAAAAGTTGCCGCCGGTCATAGTAATGACCGAGTAGCTGGGCAGCCAGTTCTGGCTCCGGACCGCGATGTAGTCCTGCTGCGCGGAGAGCAGCTCATAGAACTTAGAGCCGGAAGCGGAGTTGGCGGTCATATACAGCGTGCCCCTGGGGTTTACAACCGTGTTTCCCGCGGTGGATTCGATGGTGTAGCACTCGTTGCCCTTTAAGAAAGCCTCCTTGGAAGCGGCCTGTTCAGTGTTGCCGTCCTCCGGCCACAGGGTATAACGCTCGTCGGTGGCGACGTTCTCGGCATGATCCCAGTCATAGTCGGTGCCGTCGGCGTTCAGCGGCATGGAGTAACTGCTGTGGGTGAGTCCGTCGCTGTAAAGCAGCTTGGAACGGCTGTAGGTGTGGTCGTGGCCCTGAAGCACCACGTCGATGTCATATTCATCAAAGATGGGGGTGAGCTGGGTGCGGAGTATCATTCCGTCGGTATCGGAATGGTCATAGCCGGAGCCGTAGATATCCTGATGGATGGTGACGATCCGCCACGCAGCGGCGGGATCGGACGCTACGGCCTGGGCAATGGCCTTTTCATGCTCCGCGGCATTATAGTTGTTGGTGTTCAGCACGACGAACAGGCCGTCGCCGTAGGAGTAATAATAGTCCCCGCCGGCCTGGGTGGCACCATAGCTCGTGGTATTTGGATTGTTGAAGTGATACATATAGTCGGCGTTCAGCGAGTCGTGGTTGCCGATGGTGGTCGCCACGGGCAGTCCCGCCAGCGCCTTGGGATTGAGGTAGCCGGCATATTCCTCCTCTTTGGCTTTGCCCGTCTTGTTGACCTGATCGCCCGCTGAAATTATGAAGTTCAGTTCCGGGTTTTGCGCGGCGGCGATCTCCAGTGTCCGGTTCCAGCCGAAGCTGTCGTTTCTCGCCGCGGTGTTCGCCGCGCCGCTGTCGGCAACCAGCTTGGCGCTGCCCTGCGGCTGTCCTTTGGACGCGCCGATCTGAGGATCACCTACATATAGCATTCGGACGGTAGAGAAGCTTCCGGTCTGATAGGCCTCGGGAGCCGTCTGGACGCCGTTTTTCTCCACAGTGTAGTAATAGGTGGTATTTTCTTTCAGCCCGGTAACGGTCACATAGTTATAGTCATAGGCCACGTTGTCTGTGAGGCTGGTATCCACGGCGGCCGAGGTACCGGTGAAAACCTTCATATCGGTCTTACTGCTGCCAAAATGAACCACGGGCGTAGCCTTTCCTTCGCCCTTACTGTACCAGGCAAAATTCAGCTCCGTCTCGTTCGCGCCGGGGGTTAGGGAAACCTGCGTGAAATCTGCGGCCACAGTCTCCCACTTCTCGGTCCAGGCCTGCCATTCGGCGCTGCCGCCCACGGTGCTGCCGTCGTTGTAGTTCGACGTGGCGGCCAGCGCAGTCTGTCCGATGACCACCAGCATGGTGAAAACGAGTGCGCCGGTCAGAATTGGTGTCGCTTTTGATTGTCCACTTTTCATCTTTGATTGCCCTTTCTCCACTCATTGTTTGGGATTGCTTTGATACCCTTATTATGGTACCAATGAAATTCAGATTCTAATATCATGCAATTGTAAGAAATAGGTCAAATGTATCCCATATATTACAAAGCGGAGCAAGGCCTGATCCCGCACCCGCCGTGGGCCGCGAATCGTCGTACAAACGGCTGCTCTTCGACGCGTGGTTCGGACGAAGCGTCACAATGAAAAGAAACCGCCGCCCCCTTGTTTCGAAAGGGGCGGCGGTTTTCAAATTTGCGGAAAAATCACATGCAGCAACCTGACAGATTGCACACTGCGCACCGGATGCCGCGTCAGTTGCAAAATCCGTTGCAGCGCGTTTCATGCGGCCTTTCTTCATGGCGCGGTCGCAGGCGGCGAAACGTCGAAATGCGTCAAATACGCCTGCTCGCGCACCAGTTTGCGGTATTCGTTCGGTGTGAGACCCATATGCTTTTTAAATTCGCGAATAAAATGCGCCTGGTCGAAATAACCGGCTTCTGCGCCCACCTCGGTCAGCGGGCGCGCCTGGTGATAGCTGATGCTGTGTACGGCATTCTGGAACTGGATGATCCGTTCCAGCGTTTTGGGGCTGATGCCGACGTACTGCTCGAAAATCGTGGCGATGTACCGGGCGGAATAGCCGCTCTTTTGCGCCAGCTCCTGAATGCGGATGCCTCCCCTTGCGGAAAGCATCTGCTGCGTGACATAAACGGCCAGTTTTTCCTGACAGGAGCCCGGCTCTCGGCGGGTTGCCTCGTACGCTTCCAGAAACAGGCCGACGCACTGTCTCCAGTCCTTCGCCTGCTCAATCCGCCAGACAAGGCTGCGGCTTTGCGCGACATCCTCCAAATCGACGCGCCGCTCCACAAAATCCTTCATCTGTGCGTTCAGGTTCGCGGGCAGAACGCCGGGCAGAAACCGGATGCCGAAATATTCGTTGCCGTTTTTCATCGGCACCGGAGTGCTTTTCCGCACCGTGCCGCAGACACGGGCATGTATGCCGGCACAATCCCTTTCAAAATATACGTCGATACAGCCGTCGGGAATAGCGTGGATACGCTCGAGCGCGCGGCAGTTCCTGCGGTAGTGGTACAGGGACGCAATCCCGTCGCGCATCACCGGCGCTTCATAGTATTGGTCCGTGGCAAGTACGAAATAAGGCTGTACCGGTTTCATCTGTTCCCCTTCGAGAATCCTCTCTGCATCAGGCGTTCCAACCAACGAGCACAGGCCTCCGGGCGACGCCTCCCCGCGCCTGTTCTTCCGGTAGGATAGCGCAGGCATACTAAAATGTCAACTGTTCGGCGCAGTCATTTTTAACAGTATTTTGCGGGGTACGGCCTCTGGCTGTATCGCCCCGTATTTCCGCCTTATTTTATAAACCAACGTTGTTCCGAAATATACAATTGTACCTTCCGCAAACAGCGTATATTTAGAACCAAATTATTGATCAATCTGCACAAAAGGAGGCTGGAAAATTTGGAGCAAAAGGGGCCGGCGTTGTGTCCCGAAACGCCTTTGGCAAAAACGCACCCTCACAAATGATTTTATTTTGCACGGAAACATGCGCATTGGAAAGGTTGATGAGAAAATGTCCTCGATGGTCATAAAGCTGAATCTTGAGAAATACAAGCTGGACGCGGAAGCGATTCTGGTGATCGACTCCGTGGAAAGCACCACGCCGGCAAAGGGCGGTATCCGCATCCACCCGAATGTCACAGAGGAGGAAATCGCCTCTCTGGCATCGGAAATGACGCGAAAATGCACGCTGGCAGGCCTGCCGTTCGGCGGCGCGAAGGGCGGCATCCGCCTTGCGGACTACGGCGAAGTGGAAAAGGCCATGTACGCGTTCGGCCGGGAGCTTTCCAAAATTGAATTCCTGCCCTACAAATGGTGCGCTGCGCCGGATGTCAACACCGACAGCACCGCGGTGGATGCCTTTGTGGCGGGCTGTGCCTCGGTAAAGGGCTGGCGCAAAGCCCGGATCGCGGCCACCGGCAAAAGCAGCGGCATCCCTCACGAACTGGGAAGCACGGCATACGGCGCGGTGCTGTGCGCGGAAAAAGCCATTGCGCACCTGCGGCTGCCTTTTGCCCTGCCAAGCGCGGCCGCCATTGTGGAGGGCATCGGCGAGGTCGGCGGCAACGCCATTAAAATTCTGCTGGAAAAGGGCGTGAAAATCCTTGGCGTGAGCGATATTTCGGGCGCAATTTACTGCGAAGCCGGTCTGCCGGGCGAGGCTCTGTGCGCGCTGATTGATCAAAAGGGCACCATCGCGCAGCAGAAAGGTGCGTTTGCGGGCGCAACCTTCCACCCTGACAGCAGATGGCTGCTGGAGCAGGAAGCGGATATTTTGCTGCTGGCAGGACCGGGCAGAAGCATCCACGCGGAAAATGTGCGGAAAATTCAGGCCCGGCTGATTGTGGAGGGCGCGAATATCGCATACACCGACATGGCGGCGCGTGAGGAAATCAACCGGCGGGGCGTGATCTCCATTCCTGGCATCATCGCCAATTCCGGCGGTGTCATCTCCAGCTACGAGGAGTGGCTGCTGGAGCAGCAGGATCTGATGAATCTGCCTATTGAGAAAAAGTGGGCGCGCGTCAGATCGTCGATTGATGAAAAAATCGGCAGAAACATGCAGGAACTCTGCGAAAGAATGCTGAGAAAGCCGGGCGCCGCGCCTTATATCCACGCATTGGAGCTCGCCGCAGACAGGCAAAAAGAGCTGCGCGACAGCACGCGCAGCCTGCGGAAGCAGACCAAATCCATCAACACGGATCTGGAAAAGAAGTTTGCCGTATTCACCACCTGAACCCGCAGCGTCCAAACGGATCAGTGCCATAGCCGACGCCTCAACCGTTCAAAAACAGACGCCAGAAAGATACCGCACACAATTCCACAGAAGTCAATCCATACATCGGTGATCAGGGGCGTACGCCCTTTTGAAAAATACTGTATGCCCTCGTCCATTACAGGAATCCATACTGCCAGCAGCCAAAGCAGATGCCAGTATTCCCATGGTTTTCGGCGGTTGCCGCCAACTAAAAATAACAGCGCCATGCCCAGCAACGAATATTCCGAGAAATGTGCAAGCTTCCGTATACGGTGATTATCTACGGCAATGCCCATATGCTCGATTGCCGCTTTTACAAACTTGTTTCTTTCAGCCGCCGTTTCCAAAAACCTCACAATTTTTAAAGAGGTTTCGCTGATTTCATTCGAAACACAGGCGTTAAGAATGGAATTCCCCCAGATAAAGCACAGGAGAACGGCCAATATCACGAAAAAAAGCCACCGGTGTGGCGTTTTCTTCCAGGAAACGCCAACATCCTGGCAAGAGGCTTGCCTAATTTGCTTGCGCCCCCAAAGCAGCCACAACAGAACCGCGACAATCAGCACCGCGCATGCGCCGCTAGAAAAATCAATCAGCACATTCCGCACCATGCCCGTACGGCCGGGGACAAAATACGGAACGGTTTCATAAATAACGGCGGTCTGCAAAACGCCAAGCAGCGAGAGAGTAAACCGTTTCTGCACAGTATACATAAGGGCATGGGACCACAGGCTGAACAATGCGCCAAGAATCCAGAACTCCGTAAAACGGGCAACCTCCCAAGCCATACAGCTCGAAATCCGGGCGGTACCCGGAAGCTCATGCAGCCATGCCAATACAGCAGAGCACATATGGTCGGATGCGGTGCCGGTGTGCAGAGCGTTCCAGAAAATAAATCCCAACCACAGGACAGTAAGCCCCGCCCAGACTTTTCTCCGATTCATACGCTTCACCAGACTTCCCCCAAACCCTTCCGCCAGTAATCCGTAACAAATAACTTCCAGCAGGGGTATCGCAAAGGCAAGAGCAGATCAATCGGCGGGGTAAAGCTCTTCCGGCGTGAAATAAACCCTGTATTTATGCGCTTAGGCGCTGTTGCCTGCACCGCGGGACCTTTATTGCACGGCCCGGTACCCCTCCGGATGGGTTTTATGCCAGTTCCATGCAGTGGAAATGATGGTTCCAAGGTCATCATATTGCGGCCTCCACCCCAGTACCGACTTTGCCTTCTCACAGGAAGCCACAAGCTGTGCAGGATCGCCTGCGCGGCGCGGGGCAATTTCGGCCGGAATCGCATGGCCAGTAACCCGCCGCGCAGCGTCAATCACTTCCCTGACGGTAAAACCGACGCCATTGCCAAGATTAAAAATAGCATTCTGCCCACCCTGCGTCAAATACCGGAACGCCAGAATATGCGCCTGCGCCAGATCGGCGACGTGTATGTAATCCCGCACGCAGGTGCCGTCCGATGTCGGATAATCATCGCCGAAAATCATGATTTTTTGGCGTTGTCCACCCGCCACCTGCAAAATTAAAGGAATCAGGTGTGTTTCGGGCGCGTGCGCTTCTCCAATTTCTCCCGAAGCATGCGCGCCGCATGCATTAAAATATCGCAAAGACACAAATCGAAGATCGTGCGCCGCTGAGACCCATTGAAACAGTTTTTCCATGGACAGCTTTGTCTCACCATAGCAGCTCGTCGGGCGGGCCGCATCGGCCTCAAGAATTGGCATTCGCTCCGGTTCACCATAGATCGCCGCAGTGGATGAAAATACGATCTTATCCACACCATGCGCCACCATCGATTCCAGCAGCACTTTGGTTCCGCAAAGATTGTTGTCATAGTACTTAAGCGGATTTGCCATGGACTCCCCGACCTGAGAACTCGCCGCAAAATGAACCACGCCGTCAATCTTCTCGGCGTCAAATACATGGTCTATTTCTGTACGTTTGCGGATATCCGCCTGATAAAACCGCGCCTTTGGATGTACCGCTTCGCGGAACCCTGTTTCCAGGTTGTCCGCCACGACAACATCCTCTCCGGCTTCAACTAATGCATATACGGTATGGGAGCCGATGTAGCCAGCCCCGCCTAAGACTAAGATGGACATTACTTTTACCTTCATTATCAAAATTGTTATTTGATCATTCACCCGGTTGGATATATGATAAATAACCTGGGAGGCACCTATTTTAAAGAAGTAAATCGCGGAGTCCGTCCAGATTTTTATCCGAAAGCATAGCCAACTCAAGCCTTCCTTTTCTCATGCCAGCTCTGACTTGCTCTCGATATTTTCTTAACCGGTCAAAGCCCTCTATCAAAACACTATGTTTAATATTTGTAAATGCATTTCCTGCTTGGGAGTCATTCAGTCGGTATCTGCAAGAATATGCATCCAACCCCGTGCGATGTACCAAATCGTCCGTTTTATCTCCATATTTTATGGCGAAAAAGGGCGTTCCGTAGTTCAGCGCGAGCACGGATGCATGGAACCGCATACATAATGCATATTCCGCTTCCGCAAACTCAGTACATGCATGAATTGTTTGCTCTGAATATTGGATGCATTTACACTTAGGATGATTCATTTTAGCAGCTACATCATCATTTAAGCTTTGATCTTCTTCGTTCATAAATGAGATCAAATGCACCTCATAATTCTGCTCAATCACATGTTTAATAACTGGAACGATTTCCGCAATAAAGTCCTGCCGGCTCTCTTCCCTGTTTTTAAATTCGCTCGCCAATGATATCGCAACTTGATGCTTAGTCTCCGTTTGTAATCGCGGAAGAGAATTTTGAGAGAGCATAAGATCTGCGCTAATAATATTTTTCCGAGGTACGAGTACCCACCCAGGCACCTGACGATCAATCTCCTGCCGGAAAACAGCCACGTTGCAAAGGCGAAACCAAATGGAGAATAAAAATAAATTCAGTTGTGATTTAAAATTTTCCGTTCCGATACCAAGCCCGATAAGGCCAACCTTTTTTCCTCGCAACCGCATCAAAAACGACAATATCAAAAAAAGCAGATCTTTTTCGTATCATTCTTTGGCAACAGTCCGCCAGCGCCTATAATAAGAACGTCTAATGATAGCGCCTGCTTCAGGCTTATCTTAGTCGTTCTTGAAAGTATGCGTAAAGCTAGGTATCGTTCTTGCATAGACTCAACCTGTTCCGGATTGACAAATATGCGTATTTCAGCATCCTCTCTGATCTCTTGTATCCGGGTAACCAGAGTCTCCATAAGGAGGTCATCTCCAACATTGCGCTGTCCATAATACCCCCATATACCAATCTTCATAACTGCCTCCTCACTCACGTGCTAAGACCATAATCTGTGTATTTTGGTATGAAACTGGTATATGCACATTATGCTTATTAGAGCAAATAGTGAACCGGCGATCAGCATCATTGTTCCCGTACCGAAAGCCATGGAAACGGCCTCAAGAGCCAGAATACAAAAGTTCCCCAACACAAAGCGCTTTGATATCGGGATTTTGATGATTTTTCGTGTATCTACGATTCGTATCATAACGATCACTAAATACCCGCAAACGCTTGCACCGCACGCCCCCCATATTCCGATTCGCGGTACCAGCAGCAAACACACGCTTACATTGGTGATCGCACCGAGAAGTGTAGAGAAGAAAATCATGGAGTTTTTCTTTGCGGCATTATAGAGCGTGCCAAAATAAATGGAAAAACAATTTAAGCAGGTCGCAATGATTAAAACTGGCACATATCTCCACGCGTTGTAAAACGCGCCCTTGAGCAGAACTTTTGCCAGAAGCGGTACGACTAAAATTACAAGACCGCACATAAAAATTACGATAAAATAAAAGCCGTAAAAAACGTTCTCA
>JBFWIM010000043.1:0-13753 GCA_050255995.1 Intestinibacillus sp. | reverse complement strand
ACGCGCGGAGAAGCCATGCGGCGCGAGGCCGCGCTCAAAAAGCTGCCGCGCGCGGAGAAGCAGGCGCTCGCAGACGGGCTCGCGCGGTCGGAAGACGAGTTCTTGACCGTCTATGACGCAAACCGCCAGCCCTGCGGCGTGCTGCCGCGCGCGCTGGTACACCGCTGCGGTCTGCTGCACTTCGTGGCGCATCTGCATGTGTTCCAAACGCGGGACGGTGTGCCCGGCGTGTGGCTGCAGCAGCGCAGCTTTGACAAAAAGGCCGCGCCGGGCGCGTATGACTGGGCGGCTACCGGGCATGTCGATCCGGGGGAAAATCCCCTGGACGCCGCATGCCGCGAGGCGTTCGAGGAATGCGGGCTCTCCCTGCCTGCGGAAAGCCTGCGCCCGGCGGGCGAGCAGCGGGTCAAAACGGTCTACGCGCCGGATTTCGTGGACGACGAGCTGGCGGGCTCGTTCGCGTATGTCGCGGAAAAGCCCCCGGCCTTTTCCCCCGGACCGGAGGTGCAGCGCATGGTCTGGACCGCGTGCGACGCGCTGGCTGAAACCCTGCGGGAGGGCGTGCCGCTGCCCGTGACGGCGGCGGACGGCACGCGGGAGTGCATCCCGCCGGCAGAACTGTCGCGGGGTCTTGCCGAATGGCGGCAGGTCTGCCGGGCGCTGGGGCGGCGGGTGTAAAACAGAAAGAGGACGGAATGCATCCGTCCTCTTTTTTGCTGTTTATGAACCCGTATCCGGAGTGTAGGCTCCCGCAAGCTCGGTGAGCTTGCCGCCGATGGTGAGCGTGCCGTCGTCGCCGTAGAGGAAGGTGAGCTCGCCGTCGTTATAGGACGCGGTGTTGCCGCGGATGCGCGCCACGCCGGCCGTGTCGTCGGAGAACCGGAACTCAAACGAGGACGAGTCGCCCTGCATCAGCTCGACGGTGAGGTCGCCGTTCCGGAAAACGCCGTTCCAGTCCATAATGGCGTCGGCCCCGGCGTTATAAAGCAGGAACTCGCTGTAATCGCCGAGCTTGCCGTCGTCGGAGTAATTGTAGCGGTCGCCGCTGACCAGATCAATGGCCACCGCGCCGACTTTTTTGCCGTCCGGATCAGATACATCAAAGACCTTGTATTTGCGCCCTGCCTCATACTGGTCGCTTTGGATCTCGCTGGCGTACTGCGAGGTATAACCCTCCGGCAGCTTTTCGTCTACGAGGGACTTGGCGTCCTTTTCGGTCAGGTTGGGTGCGGCGTCTGCCGGCGTATCGGTATTCGCGTCGTCCGTCTGGGTCGGCGGGGTGACGTTTTGGCCGGTGTCCCCGGTCTGCTTTTCGCAGCCGGCCAGAACGAGTCCTGCCGCAAGCAACAGTGCGAGCAGGCCGGCGGCCAGTCTGTTTTGGTTCTTTTTCATGCGGAATATCCTCCTTCTGGGGGTTGGGCGGCGCAACTACGCGCCTGATCATACTTTAATCATACCCTGTTCCCCCGCGAAAATCAAGGACATTCCATGAACAAACTCTTACGCTTGTATCATTACCCGCGCGAGCCGATGCCTTCAAACAGGTAATCGACGGTTTCCGCGAGCACCTGCTCCGTCACGTCGCCAAAAATCAGCTGGTTGCTCGCAGTCATCATAAGCGCCAGAATGAACATCGCCGCAAGATGCGGCCGGATATCCGCGCGGATCTCCCCCGTGCCGATGGCGCGGCATACGCTTTTTTCCAGCAGCGCGAGCATGAAATCGCGTTCCGTTCTGCCGAATTTCCGCATGAACTGCATGGCCGGCGCTGTGTCCCGCACGTTCAGCAGCGTGCCGATTTTGTCGAGCAGCAGTTTACCGGCATCACCGTCGAGGATGGCGACCAGCTTGTCTCGGAGACCGATCGGTTTGTCGAAAAACGCTTCAAATTCGCAGTTCATGGACTGGAATTCCTCGGTCAGCACAGCGGTCAGCAGCTCGTTTTTTGACGGAAAATATTCGTACACCGTCGATTTGCCAATGCCCGCCCGGCGGGCGATCTCCTCAATTTTAGCGCGCTCAAAGCCCATTTCGGCGAACTCGCGTGCGGCGGCGGAGAGAATCTCCGCGCGCCGTTTGGTTCTGATATCGGTTGGCATGGTTCTCTTTTCCCCCTTTTCAGAAACGCTTTAGTCCACAATGCCGGGTGTGTTCAGCGCCTCCTCAAGTTCCCGACGTTCGTTTTCGGGCGGACGCTCGCCCGGATGACGATGAAACCGGCTCGTAATGCTGTCCATCACGGAATAGTACACCGGCGTGACATACAGCGTGACAAGGGTAGAAATGACCATGCCGAAAATCATGACGACTGCCATCGGCTTCATCATTTCGTTGCCTTCGCCTGTGCTGAACGCCATCGGCAGCAGGCCGAGCACCGTAGTCATGGCGGTCATCATAACCGGGCGCACACGGCGCGGGCAGGCGTTTAGAATCGCCGTGTTCTTGTCCTCGCCGCGCTGTCGTCGGATTTTGATGTAGTCCACCAGGATGATGGACGAGTTGACGACCGTACCGGCCAGCACAATGACGCCGATCAGCGCGGGCATGGAGACCGCCTGAAAGGTGGCGGGAAGGCCGAACAGGCCGCCGAGCAGACCGAACGGCAGAATCAGCATGATGACGACCGGCATAAGGAAGGACTCAAACTGGCTCGCCAGCACGAAATACACCAGCGCCAGCGCGGCGAGCAGCGCCATGCCGAGCGCGCCGAAGCTTTCCGCCATCTGTTCGCTTTCGCCGCTAATTTCGTAGCCATACCCTTCAGGGAAATCATAGCTGTCCAGAATTGACTGCACCTCGGTGGTGATTTTGGAGATGTCCGCATCCTCCTCCGCGGTACCGGTTACGTTGAGCATGCGCTGCTGGTTTTCGCGCGTAATGGTCTGCGGCGCAAGCTCGGTGGTCACATTTGCGACCAGATCGAGCGGCACCGAGCCGCCGGTGGCCAGCGGCACCGGAATGCTCTTGATGGCGTCCAGACTGCCGGAGGCCTGCTGGTCACCGCGCACGACGATGTCGTATTCATCGCCCGCAACCTTGAGCTCCGAAGCGGCCTGCCCGTCGATCTGCGCGCGCACCGCCTGGCCGATCGTCGCGGCGGTCAGGCCGAAGGACGCGGCATTTTCGCGGTTGAGCATAACTTTGACCTGCGGTACGGCTTCCTGCGCCGTGCTCTTGGTTTCCGTCACCTGCGGAATTGCCGCGAATTTGTTTGCAAGGTCCTTGGTGATGACGGCGAGCTGGTCAAGGTCGTCCCCCGTAATCTTGACGCTGATGGCGTCGCCGCTCATGGCGCTCATGTCGCCGTCGTCCGTCGAAATGGAAATCTCTGCGCCGGCCAGGTCTGCAAGGTCTTGCCGCAGCTGGTTCGCAACCTGATCCGAGGAGCGTTTGCGCTCCTTCAGCCCAACCAGATTGACCGTGACCGTTGCGGACTCATCCGATGCGGAATAAAACAGGCTCTTTTTTTCGGGAATGGTATTTTCCGCAATCGTCATGATGCGGTCGGCCATATCGGCGGTTTGGTTTATACGGGAGCCAATCGGCATGGTGACCGAAACCGTGACAAGGCTCTGGTCCATACTCGGCATGAGCTCCATGCCCGCTGTGGCAATGCCGCCCACAAAGACCACCAGCATCACAACCGACACGACCGTGGAAATCAGACGGTGATGGATGGCATAATGGAGCGATTTTTCATAGGCTGCCATGATGGCGCCTCGGCCCTGCTTCTTATCCTTTTTGGCGAGCTTTTCGGTGTGTTTGGCGCGCAGCTTTGGCTTGGTCTGCCCGCGGTCAAGCAGCGCGTAGCACAGCAGCGGCACCAGCGTCAACGCCACCAGCAGAGAGGACATGAGCAGCGAAACAATGGTCAGGCAGAATTCCTTGAAGATCATGCCCGCCATGCCGCCTGAGAGCGCGATCGGCAGGAAGACCGCGACGGTCGTGAGCGTGGAGGCCATAACCGAAAGGCCGACCTCGCCCGTGCCGTAAATGCAGGATTCGTAGCGGCTGTGGCCCTCGTCGCGGTACCGGTAAATATTTTCGAGGATAACGATCGAGTTGTCGACGATCATGCCGACGCCCATCGCCATACCGCCGAGAGACATGAGGTTCATCGTGATATCCATGGACTTCATCAGCAGGATGGTCGTCAGGATGCAGATCGGCATCGCGACCGAAATGACCGCCGTCGCGCCGAAGTCCCGCAGGAATATAAACAGCACAAGCGCGGCAAGCACAACGCCGATAATGATGTTCTGGATAACGGAATCGACCGAATCGTTGATATAGTCGGACTGGTCCATGAGCGCCAGATACTCCGTCTGCGGCAGCTTTTCCTCGTGCAGTTTCGCCATTTCGGCGGCGCAGGCCTCCGCGACGGTGACCGTATTCACGCCGGAGCGCTTGTTGACCGAGAGCTGTACGCACTCCTTGCCGTTGATTTTGGAGATATTGTCCACATCCTCGTGGGTCTCATAGACGTTCGCAAGCTCATTGAGGCGCACGGTGCCGCCCGTGGGCAGCGGAATGATGGTGTTTGCAATGTCCTGCACGGTTTTGTATTCGCCTGTGGTGCGCACGGTCAGTTTTTGCGTGCCGTTCTGCACGGTACCCGCTGGAATAGCAACGTTTTCCGCGGCAAGCATCTGAGAGATGTACGAAATGGACAGGTTGTACCCGCGCATGCGGTTCATATCCATGTCGATGGCGATTTCAGAGTTGTAGCCGCCTGTGATATCGACCGAAGCCACGCCGTCAATACGCTCGAGCGCGGGGCTGATCGTATCCTCGGCGATGGACTGCAGATTTTCAAGGCTGGAGCCCATGATGCCGAACTGGATGACCGGCATTGCGTCCGGGTCCATTTCCATCACGACCGGAGCGGAAGCGTCGTCCGGCAGGCTGCTCTTCATCTGGTCGATTTTTGCGCGCAGGTCGGTCATGGTGCTGTCCATATCCGTACCGTCTGCAAACTGGACAATGACCAGCGACACGTTTTCCCGCGACTGCGAGGAGAGAGTGTCCATGCCGGCGATGCGCGCGACGGCCTCCTCAACCGGGCGTGTGACGAGGTTTTCCACCTCCTCAGGTCCCGCCCCGGCATAGGTTGTGGTGACCATGGCGACCGGGATCTCCATGGAGGGCATCAGCGCGAGCGCGAGCCCCTGAAAGCCGATAATGCCGAACACGATGATCAGGATATACAGCAGGAGCACCATGACGCGATGCTTGAGGCACAGGGCGGCAAGCTTCTTCATGATTTTGCCTCCGTGCCGGCAGCTGCCCCCTGGCCGGCCGCGTCAGGCGCCGCGGGCGCGGTCTCCTTTACCTCCTGCCCGTCCTTGGATACGACGCGGATTTCGGCGCCCTCAGACAGGTAGCTCTGCCCCTTGACGACCAGCTGCTCGCCGCCCGCGAGCCCTTCGATGATCTCGGTGCTTTCGCCGCTCGTCAGCCCGGTGGTCACCGTGACCTTGGAAGCCGCGCCCTGGTCGTTGACAATAAAGATCCACGAGGCCTGGCCGTCGGTCTGGATGGCCTCGGACGGAATAACGACCACGTCGGTGTGGCGGTTCATGCGGAAGGTGACGTTTGCAAACATGCCGACCTTATAGCCTGCGTCGGCAGGGACATCCATCTTGACCTCATAAAGCTGGGTCTGGCTGCTGGTCGTCGGGGAGATGGACTGGATTTTCGCGGTAAACGGCGTGGCGGACACGGCGGGAATCGTGATGTCGACCGGGTCGCCGACCTTAAGCGACGGAATGAGCGTTTCCGCGACCGAAACCGACACCTGCGGCTTCTGGTTTTCCGCAATCGCGACCGCTGGCGCGCTCTGGCTCGCGTTATTGTTCTCCACAACGTTTACCGTGGTCACCACGCCCGCGATCGGCGCCTTGACCGAGGTGTCCTTGAGCGTGTCGTTGATGTCCTTCATGCTCTCGTCGAGCTGGGAGAGCTGGCTTGCGGCGCTGGTCTGCTGCTGCAGCAGGGCGAGCTTGGCCTGGTCGAGCTGGCTCTGCGAGGCCGCGCCGATCTCCAGCAGCGCCTGTGTGTCGTCAACGTTTTTCTGCGCCTGCCGGATGGTTTCTTCGGTCAGGGTCTTGGTGCGGTTGTAGTTATCCAGCAGCGGCTGGTAGTTTTTCAGGATGTCCTTCTGGTCGAGGGTGAACAGCACCTGATCCTTCGCAACCGTATCGCCGACCTTCACCTTGACCGAAAGCACCTTGGCGGGCAGCGGCGACATCACCGAAACCTCGCGGCTTGCAATAACGCGGCCGGAAAGCTTGCTCTCATTGAAAATTTCGCCGCGCTGGACGGTCTTCGTCTCAACCGCGGTGCCGGTGGGTGCGGCGGTGTTGTCCGCGCCCGATGTGTCGTCGGCATTGCCGCAGCCGCCGAGCAGCAGCAGAGAGAGCGCCAGCGCCCCGGCGAGAGTTCTCTTGAAATTCATGCTATGTAAGCTCCTTTTTCTATCAATAAAGGGGTATTTCCAGGGAAATATCTGCCGTCAACTGGTCGCGACTACGCCGCGCACCGCCCAGTCGTACTGATTGGCCGCGGTGAACAGGTCAATCTCCGCCTTCCTGGCCGCGCTCTGCTTGGCCTCGAGCGTTTCCTTTTCAGTGGTGTATTCATTTTTGGAAATCAGGCCGCGCGCGTACTTTGCGGCCGCCGCATCGAACAGCCGCTGCTGGAGGGCTTCGTCGGCCTGTGCCTGCGCATACAGGCGCTGTTTCTCCGGAATCGCGTCTGACAGCTTACGGAAGGTTAGCGTGAGCTGCTTTTCGGTCGACTGATAGGCGATCTTGGCCGCTTCATAGGCGTGGACGGTGTTGGTCTTGTTGTCCTCATAATCGTTGGAAGCGGTTTTCATGGTATCGTTCTTGAAATACAGGTCATAGCTCGCCTTGATGGCGGCCTTGAGGTCGGCGTCATAATTGCGCGCGCCGGCGGATGCCGAGGGGAGCGGACTCAGGGTCAAACTGACGGTCGGTTCCATGCCGAGCAGCAGCGCGAGGTCGCCCTTGAGGTTTTTGATCTGCAGCTTGAGCGTCTCAATCGTGCTCGCGGTCTGTGCGCTCTGGTTCTGGATTTTCAGCAGGTCAAGCTCAGCGATCTGGCCGAGGTCGTAGCGCTTCTGCATTTCGGCCTGCGTGCGGGTGAGCTGCGTCAGGCCGCGCTGCGCGTCCGCCTGTTGGAGCTCGAGCGTACCGATGGTAATAAACAGCGTCTGCGCGCCCATGACGAGCTGGTCCGCGACGTATTGGAACTGCTTTTTGGCAACCACGTAGTTGTCCTCAATGGTTGTATCGTCGTCGAGGTCTTCAAGCTGATTCTGATAGGTTGCCGCGTTCATATCCATAAGATCTTTGGTCGCGGCAAGACCATCTGTAATCGCGCTGATCAGGTCCTCGTCAACGCCATCCAGTTTCTTGAGGTCACTGATGGAGCCTGCAAGCTTTTCGCTCAGGCCGTGCATGGTGCTGTATCCCATGGACAGGCCGATTTCCTGCGCATCCGTATCCATCGCGCCGATGCCCGCGAGCGTTTCGTCGTTGGACTTCACGGTCAGGTTGTTCTGTCGCACCGTGCGGTCGATGCTGGTGAAGCCGATGGTTTTGCTGCCGGACTGCGTGCCGGTGTCCGCTGTTGCCGACGTATTCGCCGCAGTGGCTGCGACGGTAACCGCATTCGCGGCGTCGGCGGTATCCTGCGCCGCGTTCTGCGCGGTTGCTGCGGGCGTATCCGCGCCGGCGGTCTCCTCCGCCTGCGGGGATGCGTCCATGGACGGAGCCGGCGTCACGCCTTCCGGATCCGCCGCCAGGCAGAGCGTAATGGTCAGCGCGCCTGCCAGCAGCATGGAGATGAGTCGTTTCATCTGTGGGTCCTCCCTATCCCTGTAAATCTGTTTTTAGTTCCTGTCTATCATCCTTCCGACCGACCGGTCGGTCGGTGGCATAAATATTATACGCTTGCCCCGCCGAAGCGTCAAGCAAGGCAGAGTAAATTTTTCGTATTGCAGGCAGAAAGTTATAGGCAGCTTACTCTGTCCGTTTGGCGCAGCTTCGCGGCTGTGCTTTGGAAGGCTCAGCACGCACAAAAAAGCCATCCCAAACCGGGATGGCTTTTGATGGATTCAGGTTTGCTCGGCCAGGCGGCAGAGCTGGGCGTACAGGCCGCCGTGCGCGAGCAACTCGCTGTGCGTGCCCTCCTCCGCAATGCCGTCATCCGCAAGGACGACGATACGGTCGGCATTCCGGATGGTGGACAGCCGGTGCGCGATGGTCAGCGTCGTGCGGCCCTGCGACAGCCGCTCGAGCGACTGCTGCACCAGCCGTTCGCTCTCGTTGTCGAGCGCGGAGGTCGCTTCGTCGAGCAGCAGAATCGGCGGGTTCTTGAGGAACACGCGTGCGATGGAGATGCGCTGCTTCTGCCCGCCGGACAGGCGTACGCCGCGCTCACCGACATAAGTGTCGTAGCCGTGCGGCGTATCCATGATAAAGTCGTGCGCGCCCGCAAGCCGCGCGGCCTGCTCGACCTCTTCGCGCGTCGCATCGGGCTTGCCGTAGGCGACGTTTTCAAAAATCGTGCCCGCGAACAGGTATACGTCCTGCTGCACCACGCCGACCTGGCGGCGCAGGGACTCGAGCGTCAGCGTACGCACGTCGCGGCCATCCACGGTCACGCGTCCGGCGGTCACATCGTAAAAGCGCGGGATGAGGTTGCACATGGTGGTCTTTCCGCCACCCGAGGGGCCGACCAGCGCGACATTCTCTCCCGCACGGATGGTCAGGTTCACATCGGTCAGCACGGGCGTGCCCGGGTCGTCCGCATAGGCGAAGGAGACGTGTTCAAAGGCAATATTGCCTTTTGCCTGCGGCAGCGCAGCCGCGCCGGGCGCGTCGCGGATCTCCGGCGGCGCGTCCATGACTTCAAAAAAGCGCTCGATGCCGGTCATGCCGCGCTGGAACTGCTCGGCAAACTCGACGATGCGGCGGATGGTGGCGAGCAGGGTGGTCACATAGAGCAGGAAAGCCATCAGGTCGGCCGGGTCGATCGCGCCGCGCATCATGAAGAAGCCGCCCGCGAGGATGACCGTCAGGTACATCAGGCCGTCAAAGGCGCGGGTGGTGGCGGTGAAAGCGCCCATCCAGTGGTAGTTTTCCTTTTTAATAGAGAGCCATTCGCGGTTGCCCTCCTCAAACTTGGCGATTTCGCGCTCTTCGCCCGTGAAGGATTGCACCACGCGGATGCCGAGCAGCGAATCCTCGACCTGCGCGTTGACCTCGCCCACCTGCTGACGGTTTTTACGGAAGGTACGGCGCATGGCGCGGTTGAGCGTGCCCGCTGCAAACGCCATAAACGGCACGATGGCGAAGATAATAATGGTCAGCGGCAGGTTGATCGTGCTCAGGATGAGAAAGGACGCGACAATTTTCAGCCCCGCGATGTAGAATTCCTCTGGGCAGTGGTGCGCAAACTCAGTCACGTCGAACAGGTCGGACGTGATGCGCGCCATGAGCTGGCCGGTCTTCATGCTGCTGAAATAGGAAAAGGACAGCCGCTGGAGATGGGAAAACAGCGCCGAGCGCATGTCGGTTTCGATCTTCGCGCCCATGACGTGCCCGACGTTTGCCATGAAGTAGGCCGCCGCCACGTCGATGACGCGCAGGACAAGATAAAGTCCGGCGACCTTCACAATCACCGGAACGGTCAGCGCGGCGAGATCGCCCATGCCGAGCTGCGCAAGGTAGCGCACCAACATCGGCAGCACGATGTCGCAGAGCGAGGTCAGGCTGGCGCAGAACAGGTCGAGTACAAGCGTGCGGCGGTACCTTTTAAAGTAAGGCGCGAACCGCCGAACCAGGCTCCAGGTGGATGGATGCTGCAAAATATTACCCTCCTTCAGTTAAGATGATTTTTAAACAGTTTTTATTGTACCCTTTTAAAAACGTTTTGGCAAGCGCCCGCTCGATTGACAACCCGGCACGAAGGGGTATAATAAAAAAGGAAACAAATACAGATGTCATTTCGTTCAAAACGGAGGTTCAATATGCTGAATTTCATGTACAACACACCGACAAAGGTCATTTTCGGCAGGGAGATCGAGGGCGCCATCGGCGCGGAGCTGCGGGCGCTCGGCGCGACGCGCGTGCTGCTGCACTTCGGCGGCGGCTCGGTGCGGAAGAGCGGCCTGCTGGATAAAGTCCAGGCGAGCCTTACAGCGGCAGGGCTGAGCTTTGTCGAGCTCGGCGGCGTCGCGCCCAACCCCAAGCTGTCGCTCGTGCTCGAGGGCATCGCGCTGTGCAAAAAGGAGGAGGTCGATTTCCTGCTCGCGGTGGGCGGCGGTTCGGTCATCGATTCGACCAAGGCCATCGCGCACGGCTATGCGGAGAACCGCAACCCCTGGGAATACATTCAAAACGGCGAAACGCCGCAGAAGACCACGCCCTTTGGCACGGTGCTGACCCTGTCGGCTGCGGGCAGCGAGATGAGCAACTCCTGCGTGCTGTCGAATGAGGAGACGCACCTCAAACGCGGCATCACCACCGAGCTGAACCGTCCGCTCATTTCCTTCCTCAACCCGGAGAACACCTATACCGTTTCCCCGTTCCAGACCGGCTGCGGCATTGTGGACACTATGATGCACACGCTGGAGCGCTACTTTACGCCGGATGCCGACGCCGACCTGACCGACCGGCTGGCAGAGGGGCTGCTCATCGCCGTGCGCGACGCAGGCCGCGCCGCCATTGCGAATCCCTGTGACTATGAGGCGCGCGCCACGCTGATGTGGGCTTCCTCCCTGTCCCACAACGGGCTGACCGGCTGCGGCCGCAAAACGGCCTTCACCGTGCACAAGCTCGAGCACGATATTTCCGGCCTGCACGACCATGTGGCGCACGGCGCGGGGCTGTCCGTGCTGTTCCCGGCGTGGGCGAAGGCAATTTACCGGCAGGATGTGCGCAAGTTCGCCCAACTCGCCGCGCGCGTCTGGGGCTGCGAGATGAATTTCGACCATCCTGAGCGCACCGCGCTCGAGGGCATCCGCGCGATGCAGGCGTATTTTAAGGAGATCGGCATGCCGACGACGCTTTCCGAGCTGGGCGTTCACCCGGAGCATTACGAGACGATTGTGAACCTGACTACGGCGAACGGCACAAAATCCGCGCCCTCCTGCTATGGCGAGATGGACCGGGAAAGGATCCTGGAAATTTATAAAATTGCTGAGCAGCCGGTGTAACCGCCGTTCTGTTCCCGGGAAATAAGGAGAAAAAACGCCGATGTATGCTTATGGAGCCGTACAATGGCTGCTGTTTTTCTATATCTACTGCTTTTTAGGCTGGTGCTTTGAATCGACGGTCGTGTCCCTGCAGGAGCGGCGGTTCATCAACCGCGGCTTTTTGCACGGGCCGGTGGTGCCGCTCTACGGTACGGGCGCGGTGCTGCTCCTCCTTGTGGCGCTGCCGCTGCAGAATCAGCCGCCCGCGCTGCTGTTCCTTGCGGGTATGGCCGCCGCCACTGTGCTTGAATATGTCGTCGGCGCGGTAATGGAGGCTGTTTTCAAGGTAAAATACTGGGATTACACCGGGCACAGGATGCAGGTGAGGGGGCGTATCTGCCTGCAGTCCTCGCTGACCTGGGGCGCGCTGACGCTGATTCTGACCGGGCTGATCCATCCGCCGGTCGAGCGGCTTGTGCTGCGGCTGCCCGGCACGGCCGCGCTGGTAGCCGCAGCGGCAATCACCGTACTGTTTGTATCGGACGCCCTGCTGTCCGTGCGCACCGCGCTTGATCTGGCGCGCATCCTGGGCGAACTGACCCACCTGCGCGCGCAGGCGGACGAATTGCGGCGGCAGCTTGCCGCGCTGGCGGAGGAAACGCGGCAGCGGCTTGCCGAAGCGGCCGACGGCACGCGGGAGCGGCTTTCCGAGACCGCCGAAACCACGCGTGAGCGCCTGACTGAAGCCGCGCAGGACACAAGGGAAAAGCTGTCCGCTGCCGCTGCGGAGCGTATGCGCGCCCTGCAGGAAGCGCTGGACGCGAGCACGGCCTCCTATGAGGAGCGCATGCGAAAACTGCGCCTGGCGGCAAAGATGCTGGTGCGCGCTTACCCGGGCGCGGTTTCCCGCAGGTTCGGCAGGGCGCTGGAGGAGCTGAAGGACCGGCTCCGCCAGAGGTGAACGCCACATTTGCTATTTTGCCGTATTTGCGGTATAATAATAAGGACTTAGACAGACCCAAGCCATAGGCGATGGGGATGCCTTAGACGAATATATGCCCTTGTGGCATACTACCCGTACAGACTGATTTTTTGATCCGTAAGGAGTTGTTTAACCATGGGGTGTTCCCATAACTGTGAATCCTGTTCCGGGAGCTGCAGCGATCCCAAGAGCTTCCTGAAGCCCGCGCATGAGCTGTCCACCATTCGCCGCGTCATTGGCGTGGTCTCGGGCAAGGGCGGCGTGGGCAAGTCGCTCGCGACCTCTATGCTTGCGGTTGCCCTGACCCGCCGGGAGCGGCATGCTGCCATTCTGGACGCGGACATCACCGGCCCCTCCATCCCAAAGGCGTTCGGCCTGCGCGGCAAGCTGCACGCAACGGAAAACGGCATCATCCCGATGCGCACGCCGGGCGGCGTGGACGTGGTATCCATCAACCTGCTGCTGGACAACGAGGACGATCCGGTCATTTACCGCGGCCCCATCCTCGCGCAGACCGTACAGCAGTTCTGGCAGGACGTCATCTGGCAGGACGTGGACTATATGTTCGTCGATATGCCTCCCGGCACGGGCGACGTGCCGCTGACCGTGTTTCAGTCCCTGCCGCTCGACGGCATCATCATCCTGACCTCCCCGCAGGATCTGGTCAGCATGATTGTGGGCAAGGCGGTCAAAATGGCGCAGATGATGAACGTGCCGATTCTGGGCGTCATCGAAAACTACAGCTATCTTGAGTGCCCGGACTGCGGCAAGCGCATCTCCGTTTTTGGCGAGAGCCATGTGGACGAGGCTGCCGCGCAATACGGCCTGTCCGTTCTGGCGAAGCTGCCGATCGACCCGCAGCTCGCCGCCGCGGTGGACGCGGGCGCGATTGAGCAGGCGGCGCTGCCCGAGGCGCTCTCCGGCGCGGTGGACGCGCTGCTTGGGATGCAGTAAGGAGGCGGAACACCATGAAAATCGCAGTACCGACCGAAAATGGCAGTATTTTTGCCCAGCTCGGTCAGGCGAAGGAGTTTACTGTCGTCACGGTTTCAGAGGACGGCAGGCAGTTTGAAAAAGAGATCGTCCCCGCGCGCGGGGACGGCGTGATTTCCGTCGTATCGCTTATGGCGGAGCGCAGGGTAGACGCCCTGATCTGCGGCGAGCTGGGGCTGATGGCGCGTTCGGCGTTTGAGATGATCGAAATCGAGCTGGTGCCCGGCTGCGAAGGTCCGGCGGACGAGGCGATCTCCAAATACCTCGCGGGTGAAAAGCAGGGCGACCCCTCGATCCTGTCGGTCGAGGTCGAAATGGACGAAAACGATCCCATGCGCTGCATGCACGACTGCTCGAAGTGCGGCGGCTGCGGCACGGATATGCCCGTGCCCGAGGTTGTCAAAAAGCGCATTCCCGAGGTCTGAAAAAGCTGAAAGACAGAAAGCCGCGGCCCGTAAGGGTCGCGGCTTTCCTGGTATTGAGAGGGTAGAAAGATGGTGGGAGGGGGCTTTTTAGGCCCCTACAGCGCAAAAGGACATCCGGGGGAGGGA
>JBFWIM010000042.1:0-14008 GCA_050255995.1 Intestinibacillus sp. | reverse complement strand
GCGCGGCTGGGCACTCTCCTCATCATCGCGGCGCAGACCGGTACCGCGATGCCGTACATCGGCAAAAACGACGCCACCCACATCTGCCAGCTGCCGGTGCCAGCCTCTGGCGCAGCCAGAAAGACAGCCAGCCCGCCGAGCGCCTGCAACGCGCTGGTCAGCACGGTCAGGATAAAATACGCCATGCCGATTCGCGAGAAACACTGCCGTTCGGTCAGGATTTTGCCCTGCCAGCCTTCTGTTTGTATAGACTCCATCTCATCCATGTAAGATCCTCCGCTCGGTCTTTTGCTGTGACTTTTAGTATAACATAAACAAAGGCGAAAAAACAGGCGTTTCTGCGGTGGTAATCCCTGAATGCGCACAGGTGTCATAAAGTTTGAAAAAGCCCCGTGCACCCGACATTTTTTACAATATGCATCTGCTGTCCAGCACTTTAAATGTTAAATATTTATGACACCCTTGCCATCGTCACAGGATATGTTATACTTAAAGTAAGAACTGACGGAGGTGATCGGAATCATGCACGACCATAAAAAAATGGTGCTCGCAAAGGTTGCCACGCTGCTCAGTAAAGAAGAAATTGTATGGGCTTTGGGCGGCTCCATGTTGCTGTACTGTTACGGCATCACGGACACGGTCGATTCGATCGAGCTTGTGGTCGTTTCGGAACATTTTAAAAAGGTGGACAGCATCTTGTCCAAGCTGGGAGAAAAGCGCCCGCGCGTCCCCTCACCCTTTTACGCTACCCGTTTTTTCAATGAATACTGCATCGACGGCGTGGAGTTCTATGTCATGAGCGGATTGATGCTGCATTTCAAGGGATTTTTGTACCGGTATCATTTCGACAGGAGCAACATCGTATCCATGTTGCCTGTCGGCGACGTCTTTGTCCCCTGTACCGCGCTTGAGGATTGGTATGTCCTGTATCAGATGATGCCGTGGAGGCAGGATCGTGTGGAAGCGCTTGAGCGTTATTTTGCATCCGTCGGCCCGCGCTATCCGGAGCGTTTTCAGGTGATGCGCCGGCAGCCGCTACCGCCGGCGGTGCTGACCAGTATTCTTCGCTTCATCGGGCTTGCAAGGGCGTAACTGCTGTATAACACAAAAGCTGGGATCCTATCCCAGCTTTTTTTATTTGCACACCGGTCAGGATCCAGCGGCGCCAAGCAGAACCGGCTGCAGCTGTTTTCCCTCCAGCGCCGCCTCGATCGCCTGCGGAATGCGTTCCATCACGGCCACCATGGAGCATGGCTTGCCCTTCGGGTTATCCTGACCCATCGGTACGAAATAGTAATGCTTACGATTGAGCAGCGTTCCAATATTTGCTGCGCTGCCCGACAGCGCGTCGTTTGTAGACACAGCGATCACCACCGGACGCGCGCCGCGCAGGTGGCTTTTCACCGCCATAGTCACTGAGGTGTCAATAATGCTGTGCGCGAGCTTGGCGAGCGTATTCCCGGTGCACGGTGCGACAACCAGGACGTCAAACATCGCTTTGGGCCCTATAGGCTCCGCACTGATGATACTGTCAATGATGTCGTGGCCGCACAATGCGCGCAGCCTTTCGCGCCAGGATGCTGCCGTTCCGAAACGGGTATCCAGCGACCCGGCATGGTTTGACAGAATGGGCGTCACGTCGTAACCGCTTCGGATAAGGTCCTCCATTACACGGAGCACCCGTTCGAATGTACAGAAGGAACCGGTCAAAGCAAAGCCGACACGGACAGGCTGGTTCAAAGAATCCCCTCCTCTTGCAGGATGTTGTAAATGGTGTCGCGGATCGCCATGGCCGAGGACATGGGTGCGACCTTTCCGGGCAGAGACAGCGCCCAGATCGCATGACGGCCGAGCTGCTGCGCCGCGCTGAAGTCCACGCCACCCGGTTTGGACGCCAGATCGATGATCAGGCAATCCTCCCGGATTTCAGCAAGTTCAGCCAGACCCAGCACCCGACTGGGCACAGTGTTGAACAGAACATCGAATGGTGCAAGATGCCCGGCGAGCGAACGCGTGTCAAGCGACTCCATGCCCGCAGCGGAGATCCAGGCAAAGTCGGCATTGGAGCGCGCTGAAACCGTAACCTTTGCGCCCAGGCAGGCCAGCCGCCCGGACAACAGTTTACCGATACGGCCGTTGCCAATCACCAAAGCCCGCGCGCCATGCAGTGTGATGAGCAGCTCCTCCATTGCGATTTGTATGGCTCCTTCGGCGGTCGGTAGGGCGGAAGCGATATATCCCCGCGCACAGGCATGACGCGCCGTCTCCGCCTCATATAGTAAAGCAGGAAAGGGGGAGTTGCCGTTGTACCGGTTATCCGAAAAACAGGCTGCGGCGCTGCGCTGCAAAGTGCAGGCCGGACTGATTCGCGCGCTGTACCGCGAGGGGCAGCTTGACGACGTTCGTTTTGCACGCCTGCTGCAATGGAGCCGCTCCGGATGAAAGGCGATGGTGCGGGCGTGCTGCGCGTCGCGGCTTACTGCCGCGTTTCCACCGACAGCGGGGATCAGCAAAATTCACTCTTGAACCAAAAACAGTATTTTGAACGGTACATCAGTCAGCATCCCGCGTGGCATTTGGTGAACGTCTATGCCGACGAGGGCATCACCGGCACGTCCACACGCCGCCGCAAGCAGTTCAACGCCATGCTTGCGGCAGCTGAGCGCGGCGAAATTGACTTGATCCTGACCAAGGAAGTTTCACGTTTTGCGCGCAATACTATGGATGCGCTTGCACACACACGCCGCCTGCGGGAGCTCGGCGTCGGCGTTCTATTCATAAGCGATAATATTGATACCCGCGAGAACGACGGTGAATTCCGCCTGACCATTATGGCAAGCGTGGCGCAGGAAGAGAGCCGGAAGACCTCGGAGCGCGTCAAGTGGGGGCAGAAGCGTTCCATGGAGCGCGGCGTGGTCTTCGGCAACGATTCTCTTTATGGGTATCAAACGCGCGGCGGGGTTCTGACGGTGCGCGGGAGCGAGGCCGAGGTCGTCCGGCTGATCTTCCGAAAATGCACAGCGGAGAATAAGGGAACCCATGTCATCGCGCGGGAGCTTCAGGAAGCCGGTATTGCGACGCCGCGTGCCGGTGCGCGCTGGTCCCCGGCCACGGTCCGCCGCATTTTGATGAATGAAAAATACTGCGGCGACCTGCTGCAAAAAAAATATATAACACCGGATTTTCTGAGCCATAAAAAAATCCCAAACCGCGGTCTCGAAGCTCCAGTTTATCTGCGGAACCACCACGAGGCCATTATCAGCCGGGAAGATTACGCGCGCGCGCAGGCCGCGCTGGCACGGCGCAAGCCGCAAAATGGCGCGCGGCCCTCCGCGCGGTACTGGTGTTCCGGAAAAATACGCTGCGGCGTGTGCGGCAGCCCCTTTCTCCCACGGCGCACGGTGCGGACGGACGGCAGCGATTACCTGCTCTGGTGCTGCCGTGCGCGGCGGCAGGGCGGGGGCTGCCCCATGTCGGCCGTCAACCATAAGGTGCTGGCCGACTGCGCGAGATACGCGCTCATGAATCTGGACTGGGGGCAGGAGTCCGCGCTTTCCGCGCTTGCGGCAATACTCGCCGAACCGCAAAATGCGTCGGATATTGCTCCCGCCAGCCAGACCGCCGCACAGCTCCGCCGAAAACGGGAACGGGCGCTTGATGCATTCCTGAGCGGAGAGATGACTGCGGAAGAGCTCGCGCATATGCGGGAATCCTATGACGTGGCGCTCGCCGCGCTGGAAAACCGCATTGCACAGGAAACGTCCGCGCGCAGTACAGTGCAGAATGCCGGCGACTGGCAAAAAGCGCTTGCGCATGCCCTTGCATCGTCGGAGGAGGTGCTTGCCGAAACGGTTGAAGGCGTCATTGCACATGACAACCTGCTGGATTTCGTATTTTGGGGTATTCCGCTCCGGTTTCGGGTGCAGTACCGGGTAAGCGGCAAGGGCAAAAACTATGCGGCTGAAATTCTCGGCTGTACTGCCGAAGCGTTGCGCACAGATCAGGAAACCCACTAGCGCCGTTCTCCTCCCGCCGCTGAAAATCTTGACGTATCCTGCCGAAAAGAGCCGGTTTCCATCGGAAACCGGCTCTTTTCGCATCATACTCTTTAATCATTGCCTGTAAAGGCAGCGGACAGGGCATCATAGATCCTGCTGAAAATATTTACAATGCGATGGAACACGCCTTCGTCCGCCTTATCCTGCGCCTCGGTCTGTGCCTCCTCCTGCTCATCCACCGAGATCTCTTTGGTACGCAAAACAAACTGCAAACTCGCAGGGGCGGGATTCTGATGCGATGTAAAGGATTCCAGCGCGAGGGAGTTATCCATATTCAGCACATTCGTGTCGTTCTCAAGATCATCAATCTCGTCATTGATCGAATTGTGGATCGTGCTATTTGCCTTTTTCAGGCTGTCTGTGGTGCCGGAGGAGTTGATCGCCTTCTGCATCATATCCAGCAGTCCGTCAATCGACTGTGCCGTGTGGTCGTCAGCCTGCTGCCGTACGGCACGCAGCGTGCTTTGCAGGTCGCTCAGCGTTTGATTCGCCGAAGCCAGCGTCGTCTTGGTGGTTGTGAGCAGATCGGCGCTCTTTTGCAGGATGGACTTGAGGTCATTTGTACCGCCATCCAGCGTTTCCTGCATATCCTCCAGATCATAGGTCGCGGCATCGATTTTGGACAGTGTTTCCTGCCCCTGTTCCGCCAGCTTTTTGCCGATGCTGACGAAATCATCCGCAATGCCGTTGTTGTCATCCAGAATCTCCTGATAGTCGCCCAGCAGACCGACCATGCTTGCGGTCGAAGACGACACCTGCGCCACAGCGCCCATCAGTGTTTTTGTGGACGTCAGCATCTTATTGACCGACGGCAGCATGGTGGTAAGCAGCGCGTATTCCTGCTGCTGCTCGGCGGGCAGCGTACCGATGTATGCGGCAAGCTCCTGAAAGGTTGTGACCATATCTGCAAGACTGCCGCTCAGGTTGGTGCTCTGCGTGCTCAGCGTTTTCAGTGCATTTTCCATGCTTGCAATTGTTATGTCGCTCGCACTCGTCTGGTTCTCCAGTTCGTCGATCAGATCCTCCAGATTACCGAGCGCGGTGTGGATATCCTTGAGCGACTTCTGATACGCGGCAAGATCCTCCCGGCTGTCGGTGACCTTTTCGAGCAGGCTGTTTGACGCCTTGCTGATCCCGGTCAGCGTTTCCTGTGTGCGCGTCAGCTCCGGCACCATGGAGTCCATCTGATCGACCAGCTTTTGCAGTGCGGCCAGCGACTGGTCCATATCAGGATCCATGGTGCCGCGCGCGTCAATCAGCTGTTTGCGCACCTCATTGAGTCCGGCAATACCCGCGGACATAGCGGTCAGGCTGCTCTGCATGCTGTTTACCGTGGTTAGCAGGTCGGACAGACCGGCGTAGACATCGTCCTCCGCGCCGTTCACCTTGTCCTTCAGGTCGCGGAAATCCGAAATGCGGTCGAGCTGGGACATGGTCGCCGGGGCCATCATCATGACCAGTCCCGTGCTTTCAAACTGATCCGAACCAATGCGGATGGTATATGTATTGTCCTCGCCCGGCAGACCGAGAAATACCACCATTTTATAAGAACCGAGCGATTGGATCTGCGCGCCTGGCGCGTCGATCGAGCTTGTTTTATCCATATCGATGCCGGTCATCAGCATCAGCGTCATGTTATTTTTATAATAATCGCTGGCCTTGGCGTTTGGAACGGCATGCACCGTGATCTCCATGAGGCCGTTTGCGCCCGCCAGCTTTTCCGCCTTGACCGGCACGCCGTCGAGCTTATAGGATACGTCGAACGTCCAGGGCATTTGCAGCCCCTCCGTGTCCGCCGGAATGCACTCATAGTAGAAGCGCTGCTTATCCGGGTTCGAAAGGTTCCAGGAAACCGCGCCGTCCGTCAGCTCCGGCTTGTCATAGGTGCTCATATTGTAGACCCCGGCATAATTGCCGTAATCGGTAAACGAGGCCTCGCCATTCAGGCTGACGCCCTTGACGATGCGCATATCGGACAGCGCGCCGTAATAATCCAGATTGACATACACCGCTTCGTCAGTGGAGACGGCGGGCGGTGCAGCCAGTGCGCCGCCCGCCAGAGGCAGAACGGTGACAACCGCCAGAGCGCCTGCGAGTATTCTTTTTTTAACGGTCTTGTTCATCATCGTGTTCCTCCTCCGGGTTGTCATTTTCGTGTGGGTCCAGCGGCTTGCCGCGCCTGTGCACGCGATTCACCAGTTCCTGCACGCGTGCTTTGCGGTTCTGTTTCATCTGCTGTTTTAAGAGCTGCCTCTGCTGCTGGAGCGCGCTCAGACGCGGCAGAATCAGCTTCATATTGTGGATGCGATTCATGCGCGCGTGCTTCTTTTCCGCATAGTCCTGCTTCACAATGAAACGGTCGAAGATCATCAAACAGATTGGCAGCATAAACAGTACCAGCAGCATAGAAAGGAACGCACCGCGTCCAATCAATTCACCCAGCCCGCCGACCGCTTCAATGGACGTCAGAAAATACAGGCCATAGCCGACGGTTGTCAGGATCATACCGGATGTCAGGATGGAAAGCGCGCTCTGGGTGACCGCCCGGATAGCCGCCTCCTTTTTATCCCCCTGCGCACGGGCGTCCAGGTAGTTGCCTGTCAGCAGAATTGAATAGTCGATGGTCGCGCCGAGCTGAACACAGCTGACAATGATGAAACCCAGAAACATCGTGCGCGTACCCATGATATAAGGGATCGCTGTGTTGATAAATACCGCCGCCTCAATCGGGATCAGCACGACAAGCGGCAGGACAAGCGCTTTATAGGTGATGGCAACCACCAGTGCGACGCCGATGAGCGACAAAATGTTTACAAAGCTATAATCCTTCGTAATCACCTGCTTGATGTCCTGTGTCGAGGGGGTGACACCGATCAAATAGGTCGTCTGCTCCGGATAGTACTTTTTAATCATGGAACGGATTTCATCGGCATATCCGAAAGCCGCGTCGCTCTCGCCGGGGCTGCGAACATTGACAATCACGCGTGCCCAGTGCTCGGAGTGAAGCTTGTTAGCCAGGCTGTGCGGCACGATCTCCTCGGGGATGCCCTCTGGCAGGACGGAAGCCAGACCCATTGCGGTCTTGACATAGGAAAGACCGTCCAGCTCTTCCGTCAGCTTCTTTTCCGTCACATTATCATCGACCGGGACGAGCGCCAGCATCATATTGCTCTGCCCAAACGCCTTGTTCATGACCTGCTCATTTTCGTAAACCTCGGTGCCGGGCGTGTTGGAAATCGCGGTGTTGCCGTAGGTAAAGTCACTCATCCCCTGCGCAACATAGCAGGGAATGACAAGCAGCAAAACGACAATAAATACCGGTTTTCGGATTTTGTAACCGAACTCGCCGAACTTCCGGAAGCTTGGCATGAAGCTGCGGTGCGCGGTTTTCTCAATGAGCCCCTGAAAGCGCAGGATCAGCGCCGGCATCAGCAGCAGTACGGTCACAAGGCTGAAGGCGATCCCCTTTGCGAGCACGAGACCCATATCGCGCCCAATGCCGAAACGCATCAAGGCGAGCGCCAGAAAGCCCACAATCGTCGTAGCGCCCGACGCTCCGATCGAAGCCACCGAGGATCGCAGCGCGTTGGCCATCGCCTGCTCCGGCGGGACGCCGTTCGCCTTTTCACGGGTAAACGCATGCAGCAGAAAGATCGAATAGTCCATTGAACAGGCCAGCTGCAGCACGGCGCCGACCGCGTTTGACATAAAGGAGATTTCCCCAAACAGCAGATTCGTGCCCATTCCCAGCGCAATTGCCACGAACATAACCGTCAGGAACAGCACAGGCTCAAACCAGGAGGTTGTGGTCAGCGCCAGAATCAGAAAGATAAAAATGACCGCGAGCGCCATGACACGCGCAATCTCAGAATTAATGGTTGGGCCGAGCATAGTATCCGATACGGCAGAACCAGCCATAAGCCCCTTATCCCCAACAATCTGCTTGATCTCGTTTACCGCCTTGTGCGTGCCGGAGGAAGAATCGCTGTCGGTAAACGTGATATCCATATAGGCGTTGCCGTCCTCATAATAGTCGTCGATTTTTGAATAATCGATAAAGGAGTCCGAACCGTAGATATTAGCTGTGGTGTCACACCACAGTACCATATCCACGCCTTCAACATCATCAATGCGGTCCTTGATCGCCTTGGCCTCGTACAGACTCACATTTTGCAGCATGACGCGGCCCATGCCGGGATATGTAAATTCCTGTTTCATAATGTCCAGCGCCTTTGCGGAATCTGTGCTGCCCGGCAGATACTTGGTCAGGTCGTAATTCACGCCGACAAACGGTATGCTCAAAGCACATAGCACAATCATGATCACAAAGACCCGTTCAATCAGCTTGCGCTTGTAAATAATAAAATTGACCGGACTATGTCCCTGTCCTTTCACAAAAACACCAACCTTCCCGAAAACGTACATTGCGTTTATTATCAATCCGTGGTATAGTATAAATCAGGATATAAATATACACAACCGTCAATTAAACGATATCTGTCTACTAACGTACATCTATTTTGATTTGTGTGCATTAATAGAAAAAATTTTTATCGGGAGGTTCATTATGGCACAGACGGAGGACCGGCGGATCCGGCGTACGAAACGCCTATTGCGGCAGGCACTGGCCGAGCTGATGCTGGAAAAGGAATTTAAGGACATTACGGTGACCGATGTTGTGGATCGCGCGGACATTAACCGGGGCACCTTTTATGTGCACTATCGGGATGTATACGACCTGCGGGAAAAGATCGAAAATGAAATGATTGCGGATTTTCGCTCCATGTTGACCGGGATTCTTCCCAGCCCGGAACACCAATCCCTGCGCCCGGTGCTGGAGCAGGCGGTCGATTATCTGGAGGAAAATCGGGAAATGGTCTGCTCCCTTCTGCGCGCGGTCGGTTCAGACGGCTTCAAGGATAAAATGATGCGCATCATTGAGGAGTGCCGCTTGTCGGTATCCAATGCCCCGCGGGAAAAGGAGAGTTATATTGCACAGTATATTGCATCCGGCGTCATCGGCGTGCTCTCCAAATGGCTGCTGCAGGAAAACCGCCTGTCCAGAGTAATGCTGATCGATATGCTGGACGAGCTTCTTGGAAAAACGCTGCTGACCGCCGGATAAATGATAACCCGGGCGCAATCCGGTATATGCAGCCCATGTATGGCAGGCGGCCCGTCCTGCCATACTTTTTCGTCCGAACCATGGAACCGTGATTCTGACCGATGACAAGACCGACAGATCCTGATATAATGGATAAGCATCACAAAACGGAGGATAACGCAAATTGGACAAACATGTCATCATCGTGAACGGGCGCGGCGGAGTCGGTAAGGATACCATCTGCGCGCTGGCAGCACAATTTTACAGCGTGCGAACGGTCTCGTCCATTACGCCAATCCTTGAGATTGCCAGATGCGGGGGCTGGGACGGCCGCAAAACCCCGGAGGCACGCCTGCTACTTGCGCAGCTCAAAGAGATCTTTACCGCATTCAATGACCTGTCCTTTTCCTACTGCATGCAGCAATATATCGAATTTCTTGAAAGCGGCGACCGGGTGCTGTTTGTCCACATCCGGGAACCTGAGGAAATTGCGCGTTTCCGCCTTGCGGTGGGCGACTGCTGCCGAACCATGCTGGTACGCCGCCGTGAGATCGAAGCTGAGGGCGCGCTTGGCAACCGTGCGGATGATTCCGTGCTCAATTACCGATATGATTATTATTTTGATAATGACGGTCCGCTTGAAAATCTTCCCGAAAGCGTACATGCCTTTTTTGAGGTTGTTCTTTCGCCGGAGTTTGAAGACGATACGATAACGTGGTATTTTCGCTGATGCCGTCGGGACGGCATTTCTGACCGCGAGTTCCTCCCGCGTTAAGTAATCCCGAAAATCCACATGGCATACGGCTGCGTAATCCTGTACGGACGGCTGTACGGAGCCGCCCAGCGTCAGCTTGCCGGACGGAATGCTGTCAAAGATCGTTTCAATCCGGTGCGGCGCGTTTGAAAGAGGCGCATTCAGATACTTTTCATCTTGCAGTACGGGTACCGGCAGAATGATCGCCTGCATGGCAGCAAAATCAACCTTCGGATCATGTATGACATGGATGGACGGTTCAAGCGCCTGCCGTTCCAGCGCATAGACCGAAACCTCATGTCCGTCGGCGCGCAAAAGGCGCGCCAGATAAGCCTGCCGCAGGTCGCCGCCGACGACTGCGAGGGCTGCTGCTTTTTTCATAGACTGGACTCCTCCCCTCTGCTTCATGCTATGCCGCCGCGCCATTTCGGGTGCGGCTTCTGTTTTTTTGTGCACAGGCACAATTGCACCTTGGAAAACCGCAGAGCGGTGTGCTATACTAGGTAGGAAAAAATAAAAGGGGGTAAAATTTTTGGATAACCGTAAAATTATCCAGGTAGAGGACAAGGTGCCGGTGAAGCTGCTGATACCGCTGTCTATCCAGCATATGTTCGCCATGTTCGGCGCGTCCGTTCTGGTGCCGTTTATTTTCGGCATCAATCCGGCGATTGTGCTCTTCATGAACGGTGTGGGTACGCTACTCTTCATTCTGATCACCAAAGGTAAGGCTCCGGCATACCTCGGCTCCAGCTTCGCGTTTCTGGCGCCGGCGGGCATTGTTATCGCCAAATGGGGCTACAGCTACGCGCTCGGCGGCTTTGTGGCGGTCGGCGCGCTCGGCTGTGTGCTGGCCGTCATCATCTGGAAATTCGGCACGCAGTGGATCAATGTCGTGCTGCCGCCTGCGGCGATGGGTCCTGTCGTGGCGCTCATCGGGCTGGAGCTCGCCGGCACAGCCGCGTCGACCGGTCTGGTCGTGCCGACAGAGGCCGTGCCGCAGGTGCTTTCCCAGAACGTCATTGTGTTCTGCGTCACACTGGGCG
Source organism: Intestinibacillus sp. (assembly GCA_050255995.1). Lineage (GTDB taxonomy): Bacteria > Bacillota > Clostridia > Oscillospirales > Butyricicoccaceae > Intestinibacillus. Next base: position 3,049 of record JBFWIM010000042.1, on the reverse strand, counting down.
TGGCCGTATTCGGCAACGTGCTGTTCCGCAAATTCCTGTCCGTCATCCCGATCCTGATTGCGATCATCTCGGGCTATGTCGCGGCGGCGTTCACCGGCGTTATCACCAAAGAGCAACTGCTCGCCGCCATTCATACGCCGCTCTTCTCCATGCCCAACTGGCAGACGCCGAAATTTAACCTGGAGGCCATGCTGATCGTTCTGCCCGTCATTCTGGTCATCGCGTCCGAGCATATCGGCCATCAGCTGGTAACAAGCAAAATCATCGGCCGAGACCTGCTGAAGGATCCCGGCCTGCACCGCTCGCTGTTTGCGGACAACTTTTCCACCATGCTTTCTGGCTTCATCGGCTCTGTGCCGACCACAACGTATGGCGAGAACATCGGCGTCATGGCGATGACCAAGGTCTATTCCGTGCGCGTCATTGCAGGTGCGGCCGTGCTGTCCATCATCTGCTCGTTCGTCGGGCCGCTCGCCGCGCTGATTCAGACCATCCCGCCCCCGGTCATCGGCGGCATCTCCTTCCTGCTCTACGGCATGATCGGCACCGCCGGCCTGCGCATTCTGGTAGACCACAAGGTCGATTACAGCCGTAACCGCAACCTGACGCTGACCTCGATCGTGTTCGTGGTCGGCCTGTCCGGCATCGCGCTCCAGTTCGGCGATGTCGAACTCAAGGGCATGGTGCTGGCCGCCGTCATCGGCATGGCGCTCAGCCTGCTGTTTTACCTGTTTGATAAGCTCCGCTGGTCGAACGACCTGCCGGAGGATCAGATGCAGGAACCGACTGCGCCGTCCTGAACCATAAAAAAAGAAGTCTCCGGATACTACATCCGGAGACTTCTTTTTTATTATGATCCTCCCGCCCCGTGTGAGAACAGCTCGGTATAGGTCAGCACGCCGTCAATCCGCTCGGAAAGCATCAGGCTGATGTGCGATATGGGCGCGGCAATCGGCGAGGGCAGCAGCGCTGCACGGTCCATTCGCGTATCCGGCGGCACCTGTCTGGCCAGCGTCAAGTGCGGCTGAAAGCGGCGGTTCTCCAGACGGAAACCCTCCTGCGCCAGCGCCGCCGCCAGAGCCCGCTGGGTAGCCGTCAGCGCAGAATCTCTTCGCAGACCCGCCCACCACAGGTCGTTCCCCTGCTGCCGGAAGCTGCCAAGGTGGTCAAATACCAGCGCGAGCGGCTGCATCGGCGTGCGCGTCACCGCCTGCTTGGCGGCGGAAAGACGTTCGGGCGGCGTTTCTCCCAAAAAGCCAAGGGTCAGGTGCAGATTTTGCGGCCGGGTAAAATTGCCGCGCCCCGCCGCCTTCCGCAGCCGCTCCTGCACGTCCAGCAGGGCCCGGTGCGTCTTCTCCTCAAACAGAAACGCAACAAACAGCCTCATGCACTCACCTCCAGCAATCTATACATCCTTTTATAGGTATGGTAGAATAACACGGTATGCCTCACATAAGCGCTCAAATGTCCATGCAGCGTTCGCCGGACTGGTGGAGGGCAGTGCGGTGACCGGAAGGCCGGTCTGCCGCTCGCAGTATTTACGATAGAGCGCCGCAGCCTTCTGCCCGGTAGCAAAAACCGCGCGCACCTGTGTTTTTGCTACCAAACCTGCAAGATCGTTCGGCATGGGGTTGCGGATGGTACTGTCTCCCGCGCCGACGATCTCGCATGACGCGAGTACGTCCCACATGGCAATTCCGTGCCGTAAACACATCGCACGCTTTTCCGCTATGCTCTGCGGCGCATCCTCGCCGAGTATGGCCGCCAGCACGCGCCAATACCGGTTCTGCGGGTGCCCATAAAAGAACCCAACCTCGCGCGACTTTGGGCTCGGAATCGATCCCAGCATGAGCACGCGGGAGTCCGGTGCGAACAGCGGCGGAATCGTGTGTACAACGGTTTCGTAATTCATGACTCTCCCTCCAGCACCCTGAGGAACGCACGGAACGCACTGGGCAAAGCATACCCCTCGCGCAGCGCGGACGGCGTGACAAATGTCAGATCCGTATCCGCCGGATAGTCTGCCAGCTCGGCGAAATAACCCGTCATGCGCCACTCCACATGTGTAAAAATGTGCTTTGCAGGACGTAGCGAGAGCAACTGTTCCGGCGGGCAGCCCTGCGCAGCCAGAAAGGCACGCGCTTCAGCCGGCGACAGGTGTTGTTCGGCACCGGGAAATTCCCACAGCCCGGCCAGCAGTCCGGAATCCGGCCGGCGGCGCAGCGCAACCCTGCGCTTGTGCCGCAGCAGAAAGACCGTCCTCTCTACCACCTGCCGCGCCTTCTTTGCGGCTTTATTCGGCAGCGACGCCGCCAGGCCGCTGGCTGCGCCTTCACAAAGGTGCCGCACCGGACATTCACCGCATTTCGGCGCGCCGTTGGGAATACAGACCACCGCGCCAAGCTCCATCAGCGCCTGATTGAACGCGCCGGGATCATCCGGCAGAATGGCCTGCACCTGCGCGCGCAGGTCTTTCTTCACCGCTGGATCGGATACAAAACGCGTATCCGCCGTTAGCCGCGCGACCACGCGCAGCACATTACCGTCCACCGCAGGAACAGATTGCCCAAACGCAATTGACGCAACCGCGCCGGCCGTGTAGTCACCCACGCCGGGCAACGCGAGCAGCTCCTCATACGCTCCCGGAAAGCTTCCGCCATAGTCCTCGCAAATGCATACGGCTGCGCGGTGCAGGTTGCGCACACGGCTGTAATAGCCAAGCCCTTCCCACAGTTTCAGATAGGTCTGTTCATCTGCTGCGGCAAGCGCATGCACAGTCGGGCATACGCGCAGGAAGCGCTCAAAATACGGAATCACTGTCTCCACCCGGGTCTGCTGCAGCATGATCTCGCTCAGCCACACGCGGTAAGGGTCGCGGTTTTCCCTCCAGGGCAGCGGGCGCGCCTCCGTACGGTACCAGTCGAGAAGCGGCGCGCACAGCGCGCCGGTCAATCAGCCAGCCACCCGTCTTCCACACGCAGGCCCGGGTAGAACATTGTAAACGTGCAGTTTTCGATCAGCGCACCCTCCGTATCCCGCACATCCACGT
>JBFWIM010000041.1:0-14026 GCA_050255995.1 Intestinibacillus sp. | reverse complement strand
TGGTTGCGGGGGCAGGATTTGAACCTACGACCTTCGGGTTATGAGCCCGACGAGCTACCGGACTGCTCCACCCCGCGATATGCAATTAGGAATCAACCAAAAGTGGTTTCGATTGAGTGCTTATTTATAATAACACCGTACATATATAAAGTCAAGGTTTTTTTTATAATGTTTTGTTGCCTTGGGATCTTTCAGGTGGCAGTTGCGTGAATACCGATGGATTCCTGGACAATGCCGGCTTTACTATTGCACCATTCGACAATATAATATATAATTTTAAGTAGAGAAACAGAGCCTGGGGGGATATAGTATGAAAAAAACGCTCTCATTATTACTTTCTGTAATACTATTGGCGGTATCCCTGACCGCGTGCGCCCAGAAGCAGGACGAGACAACCAATACCGTCAGTCCCACGACGCTGACCGCACGGGAACAAATGCTGGTTGGCAGCCAGGATGTCTTTATGTATGATTTTGAGACGGACGCAACTTATCATTCGGTTACGGTTACGGTGGAGGCCTATAAAAACGGGCAGAAGACCAGCAACGCCGCAAATCTGCAATGCACCATTCCTTCCAATGCGAAAAAGAACGGCAACAACAGCGGCACGATCGCGGTTATGCTGAGCGCGGATCACCGGTTCAGCGCGGCCGTGTGCGATCAGGACGGAAGCGTGATCAGTTCATTCGGCAGCGACGTCGTCGAGCCGATTGAGAAACTCAAAAAGACCGAAGCGGTCGAGGTTACGGACCGGCAGGCGATCCCGGCGGGCGGAACGCTCACGCTGGCTTATCTCGCATACGGCGACGAAGAAAAGACCCAGGGCGCCTTTTCGAAAAACGTATTTCTCGATCCGGCGAACAACGCCGAGCAGGCCGCGGCTTTTTCCCGCATTTATCTGATTCGGTGCAGCTTCAGCTGATACAAGCGCGATATCTTCCGGGAACGCGCAATGCAGCGGCTGCGGTTTGCGGCTGCACCGCACCAAAACACAGGTTTTTTTATATGCATTCCCGTTAGGCTTTGGCGGGGATGCATTGCTTTCGGGGGATGATCCTGAAACAGGGAGAAGCACAGGGGACTCAGTGTCCCCTGTGCTTCTCCCTGCGCTTTTGTTGGCGAAGCGCAAACCGCCGTTTCAGATCCATTTCGTGTGCTTCACGGCAACGGATTTTACGCGCCGATTTGCTTTGCTGCTGTTGCAGCTTCAGCGCCTGCTGCGCTTTTGTGCCGACACCGGAGACCAGCAGTTGTTTTCGGATGTCGCGCTGCATACGTTTGGGATTGGCTGGCTTTTCCGGAAGCGCCGATGCCCCGACGGACGGACTGAATTGCAGCCTTCCCCAGTTTTTGAGCAAAAACGCATAAACCTCGTAATCCTTTGGCTCGGCGCCGAACGTGATTTTGCAGGCCTCGTAGCAACCGTTTGACTCCCGTTCGTACACGCCGATCCAAAACGGTTCGCTAAAAAATACCGTCAGCCTGGATCTTGTCCTGTTCATAAAACTCCTCCTTATGATTTGCCTTGCAAAGAACGGACAACCAAGGAGGCAGGTTACTGGCAGCTTGCGCCGCGTCCGGACTACCAACCGGAACTGTGTTTTTATCTCTGCAATTTTTATTGTAACGCAGGATCTGGCTGTGTCAAGCTCTGTTTTTATAGTAGTCCATCTCTTTATTGCGACCCGCAGATGTAAGGGGACGCGCAGGCATCGTTCCCGCAGCCGCAATCAGCCCTTCGACAAGCCCGCGTTTGCCGTACAGCGCGCTTTTCCGTCCGGCCGCTTGACAAATACCCCATCAGCACGTATACTAAAAGCCAAACTGCATAAGACAGTTCGTAACCATCCTGTCTTTAAACAAAACTAGGACATCTATGCGCCGCGCCCGTGTTGGGGCGGAGGTCATGGGCTTTCTGATGGTGCACGCAATTTGAAGCGCGCACCTTTTTTGATGGTGCGCCAAATTCTGTCCGGCGCGCCTTTTTTCTTTGAGAGGGGGAATATTGTATGGCAGACCTAAGCCGGTATGCGATCATCCGCGACAAAAACCCGCGCGAGATCGTGCTGCTGCGCGGCAGCGGATGCAAGTGGCGGCGATGCCGTTTCTGCGATTATCATTTGGACTTTTCCCGTGATCAGGCGGCAAATTTGGCACTCAACCGGGAGGTGTTGTCCAAGGTCACCGGGCAATACGGGCGGCTGGAGGCGATCAACTCCGGTTCGTTCACGGACCTTGACGCGGGTACGATAGACGCGCTTGCAGATGTCTGCATAAACAAGGGAATCCGGGCGCTGCATGTCGAGTGCCATTGGCGCGACCGTGAAGCCATCCCTGCGCTGCGCGCCCGTTTCGCCGCGCAGGGGACGGAAATTCGCGTCAAGCTCGGCGTCGAGACGTTTGACGCGCGGTTCCGCGAGAGTTATCTGGACAAGGGCATTGACGAGCAGGATCCCGCCGTGATCGCGGCCGCATTTGACGAGTGCTGCCTGCTTGCCGGTCTGCCGGGGCAGACGGCGGACAGCATGATGCGCGATATTGAGACCGGCCTGCGCTATTTTGGCCGCGTATGTGTCAACGTCATGACGGAAAACAGTGCGCCGGTGCAGCCGGATCCAGCGGTGCGGGAAATCTTTGCGCGGGAAGTTGCGCCGCATTGGACAGACGATCCGCGGGTTGATATCCTGCTGCATAATACGGATTTTGGCGTAGGAGGAAGAAAAAATGAGGAATGAAATTTTACTGATTGTGATGATGGTGGTGCTGTATGCCGCTGTGCTGGTCTGGTACCGCCTGTTTGGCGAAAGCGGCCTGCTGTGCTTCACGGTGTTCGCAACCATCGCCGCAAATATTGAAGTGCTCATTTTGGTAGAAGCGTTCGGCATGGAGATGACGCTGGGCAACATTCTGTTTGCCTGCACCTTTCTGATCACCGATATTCTGAGCGAGGTATCGGGCAAGAAAATGGCGAACCGCGCGGTCGGCATCGGCATCGCGACCTCGGTGCTGTTTATTGTGGTGTCGCAGTCCTGGCTGCTGTATTGGCCGGGCGGCAACGACTGGGCGTTCCCCAGCATCCAGGCCATCTTTTCCAATACGCCCCGCCTGATGATCGCCTCGCTCGTGGTATATGCAATCGTGCAGGCGTTCGACGTATGGGCATATCATAAATGGTGGGACTTCACCACCCGGCGGTTTGGCGACGCACGGCGCTTTCTGTGGCTGCGCAACAACGGCTCAACGCTGATTTCCCAGTTCCTTAACACGCTGCTGTTTACCTTTGCGGCATTCTTTGGGGTGTATGACATGCAGACGCTGATCTCCATTGTGATTTCCAGCTATGTGATCTTTATTGTGACCTCGCTTGCGGATACGCCGGTGGTCTATCTTGCCCGCCGCATCCATGAAAAACGCCGCGCTGAGACGGCATAAGGCGCGGCCCTGGCGTCAGCAGGTAACCCGCCGTTTCCATCCTGTGCACAGCCGTTTCGGCTGTGCCTTTTTCTTGCCCGCCGCACGGTCACCATATGGACAGCCCGCAGAAAATCCGCTATACTGTATACAGGATATGCGATTGCGTACATAGCTCGAAAAAGGCAGAAAGGGCTGCCAGCGGCGGCTGACGGAGGGTAATGAGATGGCGGCACCGGAATCACAAGATTTTAAAAAGTCGGTAGGGCCAAAAAAATCCCGCCTTTTGATTCGCACAAATCTGCTGGTCTGCGCTGTGATTCTCGCGGGCTTTCTGACCACATCCATGCTGAGTTACCGGGCAAACTACAGCGTTTCCATCCGGAATATCGAGCAGGTGTCTCTGCTGACGTCGGAAGGGATATACCACCAGATTACGTCGACTTTCACGAAGCCGATCAGCGTTTCCCTTACCATGGCGAATGACAGCCTGCTCAAGGGCTATCTTGCCGAGGAGGAAAACCGCATGGGGGATGATTCCTATGCCCAGACGCTCCGTGAATATCTGGATGGCTACCGGCGGAAATATGGGTATGATTCGGTTTTTCTGGTTTCGGCGGCGAGTGGGCGTTACTACAACTTTGATGGCGTCAACCGTATCATGACGCGGGACGATCCCGAAAACGCGTGGTACTATGCCCTGCTGGACGCTGCGCCGGAGTATGCGATCAATGTGGACAACGACGAGGCGGCGCAAAACGAGATAACGGTGTTTGTAAACTGTGTCATTCGGGATGAAAGTGGCCGTCCCGCGGGCGTCGTCGGTGTGGGTCTGCGCGTGGGATCTCTGCAAAGCCTGCTGCGGGGATATCATGAAGAGTACGGCGTCAAGGCATTTCTGGTGGATGAGGACGGCAATATCGAGATTTCAGCCTCGCACACCGGGTATAAAAAGGTCGACCTGTTTGCCGGTTATGGCGACGATGTCCGTTCAAACGTGCTGAACTGGCATGAATCCGGGGTCTCTTCCGGCTTTTGGGCAGAGAACCGCCAGGTGGATGGGGGAAAGGACTTCCTCGTGACAAGGTATGTCCCGGATCTGTCATGGCATCTGGTAATTGAACGTGACACCGCGCTGCTGACGCAGATGCTGCGCCACCAGTTTTACACGTCCGTCGCCATCATCGCCGTGATCCTTCTGCTTGTGATGCTGGTTATCACGCTGGTGATTCGGGGCTTTCACCGGCATATCACCCAATTGACCGAAGAACAGTCGGACAACTTCCGGCGGGCAACCGAGAAGCTTTACGATAATATTTATGAGTACAATATCACCCGGAACCACGCCGTGGGCTATCAAACGGAACAGTATTTTCAGCGGCTGGGGCTGCCTGCCGACACCCTGTATGAAAGTATGCTGCAGTTCGTTGCGTCCCAACAGATCAAAGAGGAGTTCAGGGAGGGATACCTCAATACCTTTGCACGGGAAAACGTCCTGCGTGCCTTTCAGGAAGGCCGCACTCAGCTGAGGTATGATTTTCTGATGCACACGGGGGATAAACAGTATTTTTGGATGCGCGTGGACGCCTACATCTATTACCGGACGGAGGAAGAGTCGGTGCACATGCTGACCTACCGTAAGAACATCGACGTGGAAAAGCGGCTTGAACTGCGTATGACCGAGTTGGCTGAAACCGATGAAATGACCGGGCTTTTTACCAAAAAAGCCACGCAGCGGCATATTGAACAGATGCTGGCGGAGAAGCCGGAATGCACATACAGCTTTTTCATTTTTGATATTGATAATTTCAAGCAGGTGAACGACCGGTTTGGCCATGCGTTCGGCGATCAGGTGATTGTGGCGTTTGTGGAAATCCTCAAGAATCATTTCCGGAAGCAGGATATCATAGGCCGCATTGGCGGCGACGAGTTCGCGGCTTTTCTGCCCGCGCCGGATGCAGCGTGGGCGGAAAGGAAAGCGCGTGCGCTTTCGCAGGCGCTGCAATCGGTTTACGAGGCGGACGGAATACGCTGGGAGATGTCGGCCAGCATCGGCGTTGCCCTGTTCCCGCAGGACGGTGCGACGTTTGATGCCCTGTACCGTCATGCGGATACTGCGCTGTACCAGACCAAGGAGCGCGGAAAAAACGGATATACCATGTATCATGCATAGCGTTCATAACAGGAAAGGCTCCATCCCGGCGGATGGAGCCTTTTTTGCTTGTCTTGTAAATGATCAGAGGAAGGTATCCAGCGCCAGATAGATGGCCGGCTGGTGGAGGAGATAGATCAGAAGAGAATGCCGTCCCCACAGATTCAGAAAAGGCAGGCCGGTTGTACAATACCGGCGCAGCAGACCGCTCCGCACAAAAATGCGGTACGTAAAATAGCCGGCGACAAACAGAAAAATCCAGGGCAGGAGCGGAAAATAATCCACGGAAAAAAAACCGGGCATGGCGAAGCCGAGATAAGTGGAAAAATGGCTGTTGTAAAGCGGCGCGGGCAGGCGCAGAAGCTGCCATGCGCCGATGCCGAGGTAGCCCTCCGCGACGTTCCGGGTGATCGCAAAAAAGGCAAAGCAGCAAACCAGCCCAACCCCGGCAGGAACATGCCGCAGCGCGCGCTCGAGTGGGATCATGAGCAGCATGCATGAACCCAGCAAGGTAAGAATGCCAAAAAGAATGCGGTTTTCCTGCAAAAACAGTAGGGTGACCACGGAGATGGCCGCGCCCGCGGCAAATACGGTGAGGCCGCGTTTGAGCGGGCTGCGGCTGAACTGCCAACAAAACCCCGACAGAAAAATGAAGGTCCAGCAAATGCTCTGCTGCCAGAGATATGCGCCAAGGCCGTCATACCACGGCCAGTTTACGCCAAACAGATATACAAGATCCCAGGTGGCATGGTAGGCAGCCATGCTGATCAGAGTCGCGCCCCGGATGCTGTCCAAAAGCGCATATCGGCCTTTCCCCGCCCGCACTATTTTACGACCCCTTTTCGTGTCATCGGCAAGCCGCGCCGTTCGCAGTGTTTCATAGTAAAATGCCTCCTGAACAGAATTTGCATTTCGGTCGGCTCCTCACATTCGGGTTCGGAATTTCTGTGTGAACGTTGACCCGGGGACCGAATGCGTAAGATCCGGTGGTTATAAAAAAAATCCTTGTGTGATTACGGACGCCGCCGCACGGTACCAAAAATATTTTAAACCATTTGCCCGATCAACTCAAGAGCAAGAGTTTTGCATGGGGCAGCAAAGAGCAGCCTGAAGCATGGCGGCGATATTCTGTGGAACGTCAAAAAACGGTTTCAAAAGCCTCATTTTTACATAAAAATTTCACTTTATAGTCACGATTTTTAAACATATATGGTATTGACACAAACATTTCTTTCAGGTATACTTGGTTCAAATCTGTTATTAGGTTGAGGGAGTGTATTACAGTGGGGCTGGCCGTTGCGCAGGCCGTACAAAATACATATAATGTAAAAAGTTACTTGGAATGCATAAATTGGGAGGTTCCAGCCCATAGCGGTAACATCAAAATGATGGTTTTGCATCCAATGAACGGAAGCCCTGGTTGTGGTTTGCAGATGTATCGCCCGGCCTTGCGCCAGGCAGAATGTGTGCATGTCCCGGTTTGAAATTTTGTCTGCGAATGTCTGCATGTGAAAATAATTAAAAATGTGAAAACCGTCCCGGAGAGGATCCAGGCGTTTGCAATATTTTGTGAGACGTTTGCCCGCCGGTTACTGGCGGCGGACGGCTTATGGGATCGAAATGCTATTCGGCAGGGCGAGGGCAATTGTAAAATTGCCTTATGTTCCGCAGGATAAAGTATTACCATGAAATGGAAATTTATGTAAGACAACACGAGGTAGTGTCCTGCCGGGAGAAGAAGCTGTGGGTTTTTGCGTGGTATGCCGGCGCGGACAATGTTGAACCGAAAGGATGTGTTTCGCGTGGAAAAAACGGACATCGAGGCGCTGCCGGCACGCTTTTCCGCCCCCGGCGGGCTACTGCGCGCACGCCTGACCGAGGAGAACTATCCAATCGTATATGCCAACGATTGGCTGCGCGAACGTTTGCCGGGGGGGACGGCGCTGATGCAGGCTTTGCGGCCGCGTATGCGTGAACGTCTCCAAAATGCCATCGATCATACCGGCGGGAACGGTCCGATTGAATTAGAGCTGGAAATTTTCAGCCCCCGGAACCAGATTGGCTATTTGCTGCTGCATGGCATGGTATGTGACGGTTATCTGGACGCCGCCGTACTGGATATCACGGCATGGCGCATGGGGGGCATTGCCGGCGTTGCCGAACATCCGGCGCTTGACGTATCGTTTGCGTCCGCACAGACAATAACCTTTGAAATCAACCTCACGCGGGACCGCGTCACCGAAACGGATTCCGTCTGGTACCATGAGAATATGCCGCCCGAAGATACGACTTACAGCGGTCTGCTGCGCACCGCGTGTGAAAAAACGGTTTGCCCCACTTTTCGTTCACGCGTTATGGAACGGCTGGGGCGGGATGAGGCGCTGCACGCGTTTAACGAAGGCAGGCGGGTGCTGTACATGGAATACCTTACGCTGAATAGGGGGCAGGAACCGGTCTGGCTGGAAGCGACGATGAACATGCTGCGCAACCGGACGACGGGCGATATCTGCGGCCTGCTGCATCTCAAGAATATCAGCCAGCGTAAGAGGCAGGAACAGGAGCTGCGCCGCCGCGCGGAGCGGGATGAGCTGACCGGGGTACTTAACCGGCACGCTACGAGAGCGCACATCGACAGCATTCTCGCCGAGGGAACGGCGCAGGGGCGCCGCTGCGCGCTGCTGATGATTGATCTTGACAACTTTAAGCAAATCAACGATACTTACGGACACGTGCAGGGAGACAGCGTGCTGACGGATTTCGCCGCGCGCCTGCGCGGAATTTTCCGTGAAACGGATGTCATCGGCCGTCTCGGAGGCGATGAATTTGCGATTTTGATACGCGATATTCCGCACAGGGCGACCGCTGCGGGTAAGGCTGAACAGGTTTGCAGCGCGATGTGCACGGGCGACGGGGAGATCTCCGGTTCGGTCGGCATCGCGTTTTCGCCGGACGATGGCGCGACGTTTGACGAGCTGTATTATAAAGCGGACATTGCGCTTTACCGCGCCAAACGGCAGGGAAAAAACTGCTGCGCGATCTACGACCGCGATGAGGATATGTCCTGACGCTATCGCTTGGATATCAAAAAGCCCCGGCTGTTTCGGCAGCCGGGGCTTTTTTACGCCGTTTGGCGTTACCTGCATTTGGAAAGCAGTTCCTTCCACTTTTTGTCCACATGGTTTTGCGCCAGCTCGAGCATCCATTCGTTGCCCTTGGCGAACATGTGCTTGAAACGGCCTTGCCTGGCGAGGAAGGCGTCCACGGGCAGCTTATCCTTGGGCTCGTAGTTCAGGCGGTATTCGCCCTCGACGACTTCATAAAGCGGCCAGACACAGCTCTCGACTGCCAGGCGGCAGATTTCAGCCAGCTCGTCGGCGGGGTAGCGCCAGCCGCGCGGGCACGGACTCATGACATTCAGGAACGCCGGGCCGGGGGTATAGAGCGCGCGGTGCGCCTTTTCATGCAGGTCGCGGAAGTTGCCGATAAAGGTGGACTGCGCGACATAGGGGATGCCGTGCGCGACCATAATCGCAGTCAGATCCTTTTTGTTCTGGCGCTTACCGCTGGAGGCGCTGCCGGTGGGCGAGGTTGTCGCATCGGCGAAGCGCGGGGTGGAAGAGGAGCGCTGGATGCCGGTGTTCATGTAAGCCTCGTTGTCATAGCAGACATAGACCATGTCGTGACCGCGCTCCATCGCGCCGGACAGCGACTGGAAGCCAATGTCATAGGTGCCGCCGTCGCCGCCGAAGGTGATAAATTTAAAGGTATCCGTTACCTTGCCCTTCTTTTTCAGCACGTTGTAGGCAGCTTCCACGCCGCCGCAGGTTGCGGCCGCATTCTCAAACGCGGAATGGATGTAGCTGTCCTCCCAGGCGGTATAAGGATAGAGGAACGAGGAAACCTCAAGGCAGCTCGTCGCGTTGGTCACGACGGCCTTATCCTCCGGCTCGAGCGCGCGCAGCACTGCGCGCACCGCAACGCCCGCGCCGCAGCCTGCGCACAGCCGGTGGCCGCCGACAAAACGCTCCTTCTTTTCAACCTCGCGTTTTAAACTGTATCCCATCACAATTACACCTCTCTCTGCCCGATATGGCGGTAAACCTCGCCGGTTCTGCCGGTTTTCACGATCTCGTCCAGCTGGTCAAAGATATATTCCGCCGTATCGACCGTGAAATCGCGTCCGCCCAGGCCATAGACATAATTGATCGCCCTGGGCCGGGTCTCCAGGTCGTAGAGCGCGGAGCGGGTCTCGGCAAACAGAGGGCCGCCTGCGGCGGAAAAGCTCTCAGCCTTGTCGAGCACCGCGACTGCTTTGACGTGCCGCAGCGCCTCGGCAAGCTCCTCCATCGGGAAGGGACGGAACACGCGCACCTTGACCATGCCGACTCTGCGGCCCCCGGCGCGGAGCTGATCCACCGCCGCGCGGGCCGTACCGGCGGAGGAGCCGATCAGCACGAGGGCGGTCTCGGCGTCCTCTATGCGGTAGGCCTCGAAGAAGCCGTAATCGCGGCCGGTCAGCTCGCCAAAGGCCTGCCCAACCTTGAGAATGACGGGCTTTGCCTTCTTCATGGCCTCGGCCTGCTGGATTTTATGCTCCATATAGTAGTGCGTCACGTCGTAAGGGCCGACTGCGAGCGGGTTTTCGTGCTTCAGCAGGTAGTGTTCCGGATGGTATTCGCCGACGAAGGATTTGACCGCATCATCCTCCAACAGCTCGATATTTTCGACGCCGTGGGAGGTGATGAAGCCGTCCTGGCACACCATGACGGGGAGACGCACGGAGGGCTCTTCGCCGATTGGCATGGCCTGCAGGAAGTTGTCGTACGCCTCCTGGTTGTTCTCGGAATAAATCTGAATCCAGCCCGCGTCGCGCGCGCCCATGGAATCCGAGTGGTCGTTGTTGATGTTGATCGGGCCGGAAAGTGCGCGGTTGACGCACGCCAGCGTGATCGGCAGGCGGCAGGACGACGCGACATAGAGCAGCTCGAACATCAGCGCAAGGCCGCAGGACGAGGTTGCCGTCACTGCGCGGCCGCCGGCCGCCTGCGCGCCGATGCAGGTAGACATGGAGGAGTGCTCGGACTCCACCGTGACATACTCGGTGTCTACCTGACCGTCCGCGACATACTGCGCAAAATACTGCGGAATTTCAGTGGAGGGGGTGATGGGGAACGCGCCCATTACGTCCGGATTGATCTGCTTCATCGCGTAGGCGACGGCCTCGTTGCCGGAAAGTCGTTCGCGGATGGCCATATTACGCGCCCTCCTTTTTCATGCTGATCGCGCCGAACGGGCAGACGTTGACGCAAATGCCGCAGCCCTTGCAGTGCATAAAGTCAAAATCCAGCCGTTCGCCGTCCTGTACGGGAATCGCGCTGTCCGGGCAGAAGGGGATGCAGAGCATGCAGTGCTTGCAGGCTTCGGCGCGGAACACGGGGGTTTGGGTGCGCCAGTCGCCCGTGTTTGTCAGGCGGGCGGTGCCGCCCTCGTAGATTTCGCCGCCGGGCGTCAGCTCCTGCCACGGTGTATGTTCGTTGATCTCAGCTGCCGTTTTCATCCGACCTGTACCTCCTCCATGGATTTGTTCAGCGCCGCCATGTTGCCGGTGATGACCTGCGGCTTATGCGCAAATTTGTGGCGGAAGGAGGCCTCCATGTCGGCGACAAACTTGTGCGGCTCGACTACGCCGGAAATCTTGACCGCCGCCGCCAGCATCGGCGTGTTCGGAAAATTGCGGCCGAGCGTCTCCTCGGAAATACGGCGCGCGTCAATGGTGCACACCTGGCCGGCGTAGCCGCCGAGCAGCGGGCGGACTTCGTCCGGGCTTTTGTTGGTATTAATGATGATGGCGCCGCCCTCGCGCAGGCCGTGGGTCACATCGACCGCCGTAAGCAGCGTTTCGTCCACGACCACGACATAGTCCGGCTCGTAGATGTTGGAGTGCACCGTGCACCGCTCTCGGAGATGCGGTTGTAGGCTGTGATCGGAGCGCCCATGCGCTCCGGGCCGTACTCCGGGAAGCCCTGGACATACTTGCCCGAGGCAAACGCCGCGTCTGCAAGCAGCAGGCATGCGGTTTTCGCGCCCTGCCCGCCGCGGCCGTGCCAGCGGATCTCAACCGATTTGTTTTTCATGGCTGACCTCTCCTTTGAAACTGTTTTTATGTATGAATGTGGATCAGAAAGGAACAAAAAAGCGGCCGTCCTGTAAAAGGACGACCGCCAAAATAGCGTCGTATAACCACCTGTTACGGCATACCGGCATATGCGTTTCCCTGTAACGGAGGAAATCCGTCACGGCCTGGCCCGGAAAACCGGGATCGGCGTGCGGCTCGGGAGTGATTTTCAGCGGGGCGCGACTCATACCGGGCTTTCACCATCCCCGGCTCGCTGCGATTTTTGCGGCGGCGCTTACTCTCTCCGTCTTTGCCTTTCTCATGATTCACTGTACTAAAGTATAACGCGCTGTTTTTAGGGAATCAATTGTGAATTCCAACAAAAATAGGCGGGCACATCCTTGTATTATAGACAGAAGTCTGCGGGACGAGGACAAAACGGGAGCGTGTCCTTCTTCATGCCGGGGGATTCGGGGGATATGTCTCTGCTTCGACCGGTGCGGGCCTGGCTTTTTTGGAGAAAACAGAGGGTGCATTATCGCGGCCGCATTTGTCAATCTGCGAAATATACAGGTATTTGCGCACGACAAACAGGACGGCTACAGCGGCCACGGTGATCAGATTTTCGAGCGGCGTGGTGTGCTCCACGATCATCTGGCGGGCGACGGCGAGCAGCATCACGTCAATGACCGAATCGAGCGTATGGTTCGCCAGCATTTTAATAAACTCAATGCCAATGATGATGTAGCAGGCGTCGTTCAGCAGAGCCTGAAAATAGGTCGTACTGTCAAAAAGCGCGCGCAAATCGGTTGAAACAAGAATGCCAACGCCGCAAACGACGCAGGCCACCAGTACGCAACTGCCGACGACCGCCTCCAGAATAGACGCAGCGCGGCAAAGCTTGTTTCGCAGAGCAAATTTCATGTAAGTTCGAGCCTCCTGATGTTGTGAAAGTTGTCCAAGTACATAGATAAGGTCTCTGTACTATTTATTTTAACACGGACACAGGGGGTTTCGCAAGCGCCGCGCCGCTTGCCGGGCTTTGGGAAAACTGCTATACTGGTATCGTGAAATCAGAAAAGGAGTGGGGCGTGAATGACAGTCTGCCAGCAGGCCGAACGCAGCCTGAACACGGTGTTCCGCACGACGATTCGAAACCGGGTGGTCGATGCGGTCAAACAATATGAGCTGCTGCGGGAGGGCGACCGGGTCGCAGTCTGCATCTCGGGGGGCAAGGATTCCATGCTGCTGGCCAAGTGCCTGCAGGAACTGCAGCGCCACGGGGATTTTCCGTTTCATCTGGAATATATGACGATGGACCCGGGCTACAGTCCGGAAAACCGCCGCGAGCTGGAAGAGAACGCCAGGGCGCTCGGCATCCCGCTGCATGTGTTTGAAACCGATGTGTTCCGCGTCGCCGAACGGCACGGAAAAAATCCCTGCTTCCTGTGCGCCAGAATGCGGCGGGGCTGGCTGTATGCCAGGGCGCGCGAGCTGGGCTGCAACAAGATCGCCCTGGGGCACCATTATGACGACGTGGTCGAGACCATCCTGATGGCGATGGTCTACGGCGGGCAGATTCAGACCATGCTGCCCAAGCTGCACAGCGACAATTACGAAGGGCTGGAGCTGATCCGCCCGCTGTATCTGGTGCGCGAGGCCGATGTGATCGCGTGGGCCGGGGCAAACGGACTGACCTTCCTCGGCTGCGCCTGCGCGGTTACGGCGAAGCGCGGCGACGGCGAAGGCTCCAAACGCGCCGAGGTGAAGCGGCTCATCGCGCAGCTCTGCGAGGGCAATCCGCAGATCAAGCAGAACATCATGAACAGTGTGAAAAACATCAACCTGTGTCAGGTGTTGGGGTATCATAAGGGAAATACAAAACGTAATTTTCTGGATGATTATGACGAAACAGCGTATAATGAGATAATACTGTAAGATAAATAGAGATATATAATACGGAAGGGAATCGGATCATGGAGGAATTTGCAAGAACCGGTCTGCTGCTGGGGGAGGCGGGGCTTGCCCGCCTTGCCGCCGCGCGGGTGGCGGTTTTCGGGGTCGGCGGGGTCGGCGGTTACGTCTGCGAGGCGCTTGCGCGCAGCGGCGTGGGCGCGCTCGATCTGTTTGATGACGACCGGGTGGCACTGTCCAATATCAACCGCCAGATCATCGCGCTGCACTCTACGGTCGGGCAGTATAAGGTGGATGTGATGGCCGCGCGGATTCGCGACATCAATCCGGGCGCGCAGGTGCACGCGCACCGCTGTTTTTTCACGCCTGAAAACGCGGACGGGATCGACTTTTCGCAGTACGACTACGTGGTCGACGCCATCGATACCGTGACC
>JBFWIM010000040.1:0-14288 GCA_050255995.1 Intestinibacillus sp. | reverse complement strand
CTTAATCCGTTCGCGCGCGCTCCTCCCGTCTCGCAGCCAAGTCCAGCCGCCGCTGCGGGATCATGGTGGAGATCGCGTGTTTATAGATCATCTGCTGCTTGCCGTCGGATTCGAGCAATACGATAAAGCTGTCAAATCCCCGCACAACACCGCGAAGTTGAAATCCGTTTGTCAAAAAGACCGTAATACTCTGCCCCTGCTGGCGTGCACAGTTTAAAAATGCATCCTGTAAATTAAGTTCGTTCCGCACAGTGATTCCTCCATAATATACCAAATTATGGAATCATCATAACCCTGCGGAAGACAAAAATTCTGTCGCTTCCTGTAATACGCGCGTAAATTCTGTATTTTCATTATAGTATATCCAATGAATTCTGTCATCCCTTTTGAGCCAGGTCAACTGCCGTTTTGCATAGTTGCGGGTACGCCGTTTGAGGGTCTCCACACAGCTTTCGAGCGTGTCGCGACCCTCCAGATAGTCGATCAGCTCCTTATAGCCGATGGCCTGTCCGGCAGTTCCGACCAGCTTACCGACGGCATACAGCGTGCGCGTCTCCTCCAGAAGGCCGTCCGTAAGCATCTGATCCACGCGGGCGTTGATCCGCTCATACAGAATCTCCCGCGAAGACGGACAAATGCCGAGTATCACGGCACGGTATTTCGCCTCCGGGCGTTTGTTGCGCGCGTTGAGTGCACCGATGGTCATGCCAGTCTGATCATAGACCTCGAGCGCGCGGATAACGCGCTTGAGGTTGTTTGGGTGCAGACGATCCGCGCTCTCCGGATCGACCTGCCGCAGCAGATCGTGCACATGCTGCACGCCGTGCTCGTCTGCGAGCGCCTGATATTTCCGGCGCACAGCCGTGTCCGTCTCGTCGCCGGAAAAGGCGCTGCACTCAATAAGCGCATCCATATACAAACCCGTGCCGCCGACCACAATCGGCACCTTGCCGCGCGCGAGCAGCCCCTGCGCACAGGCGTCCGCCAGCTCAACATAGCGGGCGACCGAAAAGTGCTCCTCCGGCTCGAGGATATTGATCAGGTGATGGGGCACGCCGCCCTGTTCCGCAGCCGTCGGCTTGGCCGTGCCAACGTCCATGCCACGGTATATCTGCATGGAGTCCGACGAGATAATTTCCGTACCTCTCTGCTGCGCGAGCGCGACCGAAAGCGCAGTTTTGCCGCTCGCGGTCGGCCCCGCGATACAAATCAGCTCATTGAGATGCGTCAACCGAATGCCTCCTCTTTATTGATTGACCCGTTTGAAGAGCTTGTCCAGCTCGTAACGCGTCAGCCGCACCATGACCGGGCGGCCGTGCGGGCAACAGGTGATCTCCGGATCTGAGAGCACCCGTGCGCACACATCCTGCATTTCCGCCATACTGGAATGTTTGCCTGCCTTGATCGCCGCCTTGCAGGCGACCGTGTGGATCAGATCATCCAGCCGGTCGCTGACCGGCGCGCGGCTGGTCAGCAGCTTTTCCGCAATCTCGTCAAGCGTAGCGGCGATGTCCGCGCTGTCCAAATAGGCGGGCGCGGCACGCACGGCAAAGCTGCCTGCGCCGAACGGCTCAATATCGAACCCTGCCGCGCGCACCTCGTCCAGATGCTCGAGCACTGCGCCCGCCCGCGCGGCGTGCAACTCCGCGATCACGGGTGTCAGCAGCAGCTGCGTTGGCGGCTTCTCGGTCTGCCGCAGGCGGTTAAAGATCATGCGCTCATGCGCCGCGTGCTTGTCAATCAGCAGCAGCCCGTCGGCATCTTCCGCGACGATGTAAGTGTGGAATGCTTCGCCCAGCACACGCGCGGACGGCGCAAAAGGTTCCGCAGCGGCGCTGTCCTGCCGTGTTTCCGGCTGCGGGCGCTCCGGTAGCGTTTCGCTTTCCATTTGCGGCAAAGAGAAAACTTCCGGTGTATCCGTCTGCACCGATGCGCGTTTTCCTGTGGCGTGCGGCATCCGGTGCAGCGCAGAATCCGCCTTGGCGATTGGTAAACCGGCCTGCCGAACGCTACCCCGCACAGGTGCGCCATCCTCAAAATCGTCGCACTCCACGACGGGCGGTTGCCATGCCGCTGTCCCGCCTCCAAACGGTTTTCGCTCGGGCGCTGAAATCATCGGGCGGACGGCTTGAGCAGGTTCCACAACCGGCTGCGCCGCCGGGGTATCCGCCACGGCCGGCTGCATCAGACGCTGCTGCTCCGCCGTTACATGATCTTCGCGCACCGCTACCTTCTTTTCCCGGATTTCCGGGACGTTGTCATCCTGTTCCAGTGTGTTTTTACAGGCAATATAGATGGTTTCAAAAATCTGCTTTTCCTGTGCGAATTTGACCTCGGTTTTCGCCGGATGGACGTTGACGTCCACCATATGAAACGGCAGTGACAAAAACAGCGCGCATGAGGGATATTTCCCTGTGATGATCCTGTTGCGGTACGCCTCCTCGAGCGCGGCCTGTATCACCTTGTTCTTGACGTACCGGTTGTTGACAAAAAAGTGCTGCATCCCGCGGTTCGGACGGGGGCTGTGCGGCTTGGTGATATATCCCCACGCGCGCAGGCCGTTCCGCTCAAACGGCGCGATCTCCAGCATAATTTCGGTCATTTCACGTCCGAACACGCCGAACACAGGCGTCATTAACTTGCCGTCACCCGCACTCGAAAATATCTGCTTGCCGTCGCGGATGAGCGTGAAGGCGATTTCAGGGTGCGACAACGCGGCGTGCTGCACCACGCCCATGATATATCCCGCCTCGGTGAAGTCCTTTTTCAGGAACTTCATACGCGCCGGCGTGTTGAAAAACAGGTCGCGGATGATCAGGGTCGTGCCTTCCGGGCAGCCCGCGTCCTCGTTCTCTGTAATTTGCCCGGCTTCCAGACGCAAATGCGTGCCCGCGAGCGCGCCGCGCTGTTTGGTCAGCAGGTCGATGCGCGAAACCGACGCAATTGCAGCAAGCGCCTCCCCGCGAAAACCCAGCGTACCGATGGCGGAAAGGTCGGCCTCGGTGCGCAGCTTGCTCGTCGCGTGGCGGCGGAAGGCGACCGGCGCGTCCTCGGGCGCAATGCCGCAGCCGTCGTCCGCGATGCGCAGATAGGTCACGCCGCCGTTCTCCATTTCCACAGTGATCCGGGTTGCGCCAGCGTCAATCGCGTTTTCCACCAGCTCCTTTGCCACCGAGGCGGGACGCTCAACGACCTCGCCCGCCGCGATCAGGTCAGCCAGATGCGGGGATAGTTCGTGAATCACGGCCATGCGGGCCGCCTCCTTTCCTTATACTATACTACAGCATTTTTTTGAGTTCATACAACGCATTCATCGCTTCAATCGGCGTCATGGTATCGATTTGCAGCGCACGCAGACGATCGGCGACGCGGTTGTCGCCCAGATCGGTCATTGTGATCTGAGGCGTGTCGTCCGCCTCGTCCGACAGGGCGCGCACCTCTATTCCGGGCGCATCGCGCTCCAGATCCTCCAGAATGCGCTTGGCACGGCGGATCACTGCGCCCGGCACGCCCGCGAGCTTCGCAACCTCAATGCCGTAACTGTCGTCCGCGCCGCCGCGTACGATTTTGCGCAGGAATGTGATGTCATCGCCGCGCTTCTTGACCGCGATGTTGTAATTCTTAACGCCTTCCACCAAATCCTCCAGCGCGGTCAGTTCATGGTAATGCGTTGCGAACAGCGTACGCGCGCCAATTTTTTTCTTGTCCGCCGCATATTCCACAACCGCGCGGGCGATCGACATGCCGTCGTAGGTGGAAGTGCCCCGCCCGATCTCGTCCAGAATCAGCAGGCTGTTTTTCGTCGCGTTTTTCAGAATCTCCGCAACCTCGGACATCTCCACCATAAAGGTGGACTGCCCGCTTGCGAGATCGTCGGAAGCGCCGACGCGGGTAAACACCCGGTCGACTACGCCGATATGCGCGCCCGCCGCCGGGACATAGGAGCCCATCTGCGCCAGAATCGTGATCAGCGCAACCTGTCGCATATAGGTCGACTTACCGGCCATATTGGGTCCGGTGATGATAGCCGCGCGGTTTTCCCCGCCGTCCAACACCGTATCGTTCGGGATGAACAGGTTGCCGTCCAGCATGCGCTCCACAACCGGATGGCGGCCGTCACGGATGTCGATGCGACCAGAAAAGTCCACATCCGGGCAGACATAGTGGTAATCCTGCGCGACCTCAGCGAGCGCGCACAGCACGTCGAGCTGGGACAGCGCCTGCGCCGTGCGCTGCACGCGGTGCACCTGCGCTGCGGTCTGCTCCCGCACCTCGCAGAACAGCGCGTATTCGAGCGCGGTCAGCTTTTCCTGTGCGCCGAGTACGGTGTTTTCGTGTTTTTTCAGCTCTTCCGTGATGTATCGTTCCCCGTTTGCCAGCGTCTGCTTGCGGATATAATCCTCCGGCACCGCGTCCGCATTGGTGCGCGACACCTCAATATAATAGCCAAACACGCGGTTATACCCGACTTTCAAGCTCTTGATGCCGGTTCTCTCGCGCTCCCGCTGCTCAATTTCCGCAATTTTGCCCTTGCCGCCGGAGGAAAGCCCGCGCAGCTCATCCACTTCCGCACTGTATCCCGCGCGGATAAAGCCGCCCTCGCGCACGGAAACCGGCGGCTCCTCCACGATTGCCGCGTCAACCAACAGGCGCACGTCCTGCAGCAGGTCGATCCACCCTGCAAGCTCACGCAACAGCGCCCCGCCGAACAGACCGGCCGACTGCTTAATGGCAGGCAGCCGTTCCATGGTGGCGAACAGCGCACGCAGATCGCGGCAGTTCGCGGTCCCGTAGACGACGCGGCCAATCAGCCGCTCCATATCAAAAATTTTCTTCAGCTCGTCGGTCAGCGCGGTGCGCGCGACGATGTCGGACAGCAGCGCACTGACCGCGTCCTGCCGCTTCTTGATATGTATGGGATTTAACAGCGGTTTCTCCAGCCACTGGCGCAGCAGACGCGCGCCCATTGCGGTCCGTGTGCGGTCAAGCACCCAGAGGAGCGTGCCGCGTTTTTCCTTGGTGCGCAGAGTCTCGCACAGCTCCAGATTGCGCCGTGCCGTCAGGTCAAGATCCATAAACTGCGACTGCCGGTACACCTCGAGTGTGTTGAGGTTCCCAAGGCTGGTCTTCTGCGTTTCATGCAAATAGGCCAGCAGACCGCCGAGGCACTGCTGGAGCGCCGGCTGTTCCGCAAGCCCCGCGCTGCCAAAATCTTCGATTTTGAACTGCTCCGCAATGCGCCGCTGCGCAAGCGAAAGCTCAAACGCTTCCTCGGGCATGGGTTCGACACTGCATGCGAGCCGCTCCCGCAAAAAGGCGAGCATCGCCTCGTTGGCCGTCGCCGCGCCGCCGACCAGCGCTTCGCGGGGGACAAAGCGGCCAAGTTCGGAGATCAGCTCGCGCTGCATCTCGGAACCGTTAAGCGCCGTTGCGTGCACCTCGCCGGTCGAAATGTCCGCGAAGCACAGTCCGACCGCGTCCGTATCCTGGTACACACAGGCGAGAAAGTTGTTCCGGCTCTCGTCGAGCATGGACGCTTCAATGACCGTACCCGGCGTGATCATGCGCACGATTTCGCGCTTGACCAGTCCCTTCGCGGCCTTAGGATCCTCCATTTGCTCGCAGATCGCGACCTTGTAGCCGCGGCGCACCAGACGCGCGATATACGCTTCCGCGCTGTGATAGGGCACGCCGCACATGGGCGCGCGCTCCTCCTGTCCGCAGTCGCGGCCGGTCAGCGTCAGCTCCAGTTCACGGGAGGCGAGCTTCGCGTCTTCAAAGAACATTTCATAGAAGTCGCCCAGACGATAGAACAGGATATAGTCCTTATATTGATTTTTAATTTCAAAATATTGCCGCATCATGGGCGTGAGCTCGGCCATTTGTCCCCTCCCGCTGTCGTAATCTTTCTGTATCCTTCGTTGCTGCTACGCTTCGCGTCCATACAGGCTGCGCAGCGCCGCTTTTTCAATCACTATTTCAGCGAATTCTCCGATTTTCAGGCCTTCCCCCGTGCAATACACGAGCAGATTGCCGTCCGTGCGCGCCGTAAAGGGATAATCCGCATTCCGGCTCTCTCCGTCCACCAGCACACGCAGCCGCTTCCCCTGATAGGCCATCATGCGCGGCTCCGCACAGCGGTCCTGTAACGCAAGCAGCCGTTCAAAGCGCCGCTGCTTCTCTTCCTGCGGCGTGGGGTCGTCATAAGACGCGGCAGGGGTGCCGCTGCGCCTCGAATACTGGAACGTGTAAAGCATGTCGAAGCCGACATGCTCCACGACCTGCAGTGTTCCTTCAAAATCCTGTTCGGTCTCTCCGGGAAAGCCGACAATGATATCGCTCGATACCGTGATTTCCGGCATTTTGCTGCGTGCGTAGGCGATCAGCGCCTGATACTGCGCGGCGGTGTAGCCGCGGTTCATGCGTTTTAACACCGCGTCGCTGCCGGACTGGAACGGCAGGTGCAGCTGTCTGGCAACCTTGTCGCAGTCCGCCATGGCGTCAAACAGCTTGTGTGAGGCGTCCTTTGGATGGCTTGTCATAAACCGGAGTATAAAGTCCCCCGGCACGGCATTCAAGCGGCGCAGCAGATCGGAAAAGTCGATGTCCAACTCCAAATCCTTACCGTAGGAGTTAACGTTCTGCCCGAGCAATGTGATGTCGCGGCAGCCCGCCGCAACCAGTTCCCGCAGCTCGGCTTCGATCGCCTCCGGGCGGCGGCTGCGCTCCCGCCCGCGCACATAGGGCACGATGCAGTAGGTGCAGAAATTGTTGCAGCCATACATGATGGACAGCCAGGCATGCGCCTTGCCGTCGCGCAGCACGGGCAAACCTTCGGCAATAGAGCCCGCCACGTCGCCGGAAATATCGAAAACGCGCTTGTCGCCGGTCAGCGTGCGGTACAGCAGCTCCGGGAAACGCCAAAGCGCGTGCGTGCCGAAAACCAGATCGACCTGCGGGTAACTTTTTTTAATCTTATCTGCCATGTGCTCTTGCTGCATCATGCAGCCGCACAGCGCGATCAGCAGGTCGGGGTTCTGTTTTTTGAGGTGCGCCATCGCGCCGACGTTGCCAAGCACGCGGTTTTCCGCATTCTCGCGCACGGCGCAGGTGTTGAGGACGATGATGTCCGCCTGCTTTTCGTCCTCCGTCATCTCATATCCCATATCGCGCAACATTCCGGCGATTTTTTGCGTATCCGCCTCGTTTTGCTGGCATCCATAGGTATGTGTAAAGGCCTTTTGCTTTTCACCCCTCTCCTGCGCTTTGCGCTCGTTGAGATGGGCGATAAAGGGGAGGAAATCCATCTGATGGCGAATTTCTTCCTCCGGAACATTTCTGGTTCTGGTCATCTATCCTGTACTCCTCTGGCCGCTTACCTGAAGGGGCGCATCTCCTCGGTATATACGCCGAGCCGATGATACGCCGCATCCTCCACCGTGTATTGCGGCAGGTATTGATGAATGGCTTTGGTAAGGTATTCCGGGCTCATATTGCTGTTGCCCGCAGCGGTGACAACGGTGATGGCGATCGTATCGCCTGCACTCTCAATGGCAAAATCCCGCATCAGCTCACGCATATTGACAAGCTTTTCCCCGCGCTTCGAGCGTTTGAGTATCTCGACTGTATCGCGCGCAAACAGCGCCCGCACGTCCTGCACAAAGCTCTCCGGCACGCCGTCGTCAAAGCGGTAGGTGATGCCATAGCGCGACCAGGCAATTTCGGCGATCTTCATGCCGCCGTCCGACAGCGGATAGATCTCAATGGCGCGCAGCCCTTCCGGAAATACCGCATTCAGCGCTTCTACCGCATTGGGGGGAACGCTCTCCGAAAGCAGATTAAAATCGAGAAATTCACATTCCCCGGAAAAACCGGTGGAAAGCGGCAGCGCGACCGAAACATAGGCGTGCTGGTTAAAGCCCTCGGTGAACCACAGCGGCATCTGGCAGCGCGCCATCGCGCGCTGCATCGTCTGCATCAGGTCGAGATGGGAAATATACTTGGCACGGCCTTCCTTGGCAAATTTCATGCGGGCTTTAAACACAGCACGTCCCCCCTTCCAGCAGCGCGTTCGCGCCGCAGCCGGCGCATTTGGTCTTGCAGTCGGGCGTGGGCTCTGCCCGGCGCGAGCGCTCCCATTCGCGCTTTAAATGCTCCTTGGCCGTGCCGCAGCCGATGTGATCCCACGGAAACAGCTCGTCCAGCGGGCGCTGTCTGGCTGAGTAGAACAGCGGATCCAAACCACAGTCGGCAAAAGCCTGCTCCCACTTCTCCAAGCTAAAGAACTGATCCCATCCGTCAAAGATGCAGCCGTTTTTCCATGCCGTGTAAAGCACTTTACCTTGACGGCGGTCGCCGCGTGCAATCGCGCCCTCCAGCACCGAGGTTTTGGCATCGTGCCAGTTGTAGGTGACGTTTTTGCTCTTCATAATCTTTTTCATATAGTCCTGCTTGCCCGCCAGCATGGGCAGCGTATTCTGCGCGTCCCACTGGAACGGCGTCTGCGGCTTGGGTACAAAGCAGGAAGCCGAAGCCGTAATCTTGACGCCGCGCCCGCGGTTGGGCGTGACCATGCGCCAGGTGTAGGCAACCTTGCGACAGATGTCCGCAATGCCATCAAGATCCTCCGAGGTCTCAGTCGGCAGACCGATCATGAAATAGAGCTTTATGTTATTCCATCCGCCGCGGAAGGCGATCTCGCAGGCGTTCAGCAGATCTTCCTCCTCAAGGTTCTTGTTAATGACGTCGCGCAGGCGCTTGGTGCCGGCCTCCATTGCAAAGGTCAGGCCGCTTTTGCGCACCTTCTGCACGCGCTCCATCAGCTCGACGTTAAAGCTGTCCGCGCGCAGCGAGGGCAGGGACAGGCTGATATGGTTCGGCTCGCAAAAGTCCAGCATACTGCCCGTCAGCTCGCTCAGGCAGCCGTAATCACTCGTGGACAGCGAGGAAAGCGAAACCTCCTCATAGCCCGAATTTTTGAGAATCGCCTCGGCCTGTTTTTGCAGTACTTCCGGCGATTTCGCGCGGAGCGGGCGGTAGGTATGCCCTGCCTGGCAGAAACGGCAGCCGCGCGGACAGCCGCGGAACAGCTCGATCATCGCCCGGTCAAAGACGATGTCAGTGGACGGTACGACGAAATAGTCCGGATAGAACATGCTGTCGAGGTCTTTGACGATACGCTTCTGTACGAGCGCAGGCGCGTCCTCCTTCGGGGTGATGGCCGCAATCGTGCCATCCTCATGGTATGAAACCTCATACAGCGCAGGTACGTACATGCCTGGGATCCGCGCGGCCTGCACGAGAAACGCATGCTTTGTCCAATTTTCACGCACCGCTCTGCGGTACAGGTCGGTCAGTTCCAGCATGATTTCCTCGCCGTCGCCGATCATGAACAGGTCGATGAAATCGCAGAGCGGCTCCGGGTTATAAGCGCACGGCCCGCCCGCAACAACCAGATTGTGAAGCCCTCCGCGGTCTTTTGCGAGTACCGGCACCCCGCCGAGGTCGAGCATATTGAGAATATTGGTGAACGAAAGCTCGTATTGCAGCGTAAAGGCGATGATGTCGAAACCGGAAAGCGGGTCGCCGCTCTCCAGGCCGTAAAGCAGGATCCCCGCCTGCCGCATTTCTTTTTCCATATCGACCCAGGGGGCGAATACGCGTTCGCACCAGATGCCCTTTTGGTCGTTCAGCAGCCCGTACAGAATACGCGAGCCGAGATGAGACATCCCGACCTCATATACATCCGGGAAGCAGAATGCAAACCGCAAATCGACTTCGGTTTTGTTTTTATTGACCGATCCCCACTCGCCGCCGACATAGCGCGCGGGCTTTTGCACCTTGGGCAGGATACGGTCGAGTTTTGAATGTAGCATGCCATTCCTCCTGATTCTTACACCGAATTATTATATCATAAAAACCAGCAAAACGACACGATAAATTTTGTGTTTTACACGGGCAAAAGGGGCACTATTCCAGCGCCCCCTGCTCTTTTTATGATTTGTCCTTCAAAATGCGCGCCGCATTCAGCACGGTGAGCACCGTCACGCCCACATCCGCGAACACCGCCTCCCACATCTCGGAAAGTCCGAAAAAGGTCAGCACGAGAACCAGCGCCTTGATGCCGAGTGCAAACGCAATATTCTGCACGATGATGCGTTCTGTGCGCCTGGCAACGTGCACCGCGTCCGCCACGCGGCCAAGGTGGTCGGTCATAATGACCACGTCCGCCGCTTCTACTGCCGCATCCGTACCCGCCGCGCCCATCGCGATGCCGACATCGGCCGTCTTGAGCACGGGCGCGTCGTTGATGCCGTCGCCGACGTAGGCAACCGTGCGGTTCGCTGTGCGCGCATTCAGTACTTCTTCCATGCGTTCAACCTTATCCCCCGGCAGAAGAGACGCATAAACCGTGTCGATGCCGACCGCGCCGGCCACATGCTGCGCCGCATCCGGCGTATCGCCCGTCAGCATAACGGTGCGGCGTACTCCCTGCGCGTGCAGCCGGGCAATCGCATACGCCGCATCCTCGCGCACGGTGTCCGCAATGCGCACCGCACCGACATAGCTGCCGCCATAGGCGACGAACAGCACGGTGCCCCCCGGCTTCGGCATCCCTGTGACGCCTTCGCCCTCCATCAGCCGCCGGTTGCCCACCAGCAGCGTTTTACCGTCCAGCTCGGCGCGCACGCCACGCCCCGGCAGCTCCGTAAAGTTTGAAACCGGGCGCGGTCTGTGCGGGTAGGCCTCTACGACCGCGGCAGCAGCCGGATGGCCCGAATACTGCTCAGCCGCAGCCGCGAGCGCCAGGCACTCCTCGTCTGTAACACCCGCCGCCGGGAGAATTTCCTGCACCAGCAGCTTACCGGTGGTCAACGTACCCGTTTTGTCAAAGACGACCGCCTCGACCTTGGACAGCGCCTCCAGCGCTTCGCCGCCCTTGACCAGTACGCCCAATTTGGATGCCCTGCCAATGCCGCCGAAAAAGCCGAGCGGCACGGACAGCACCAGCGCGCACGGGCACGACACGACCAGAACGGTCAGCGCGCGGTATATCCATTCGCCAAAGCTGCCAAAGCCGAGCAGCGGCGGCACTATGGCGACCAGCAGCGCGCCGATGACCACACCGGGGGTATATTTCGCGGCAAAGCGCGTCAGAAAACGCTCGGTCGGCGCTTTCTTATCTGCAGCCTGCTGCGTCATTTCCAGAATGCGGCTGACCATACTGTCCGCGAACAGGGCGGTCACGCGGATCTTCAGTAAACCGCTGCCGCATACGCCGCCGGACAGGATGTTTTGCCCCGGTGCAACCGAAACGGGTACGGACTCGCCGGTCAGCGCGGCGTTATCGACAAAGCCCTCGCCTTCCAGCACTATACCGTCCAGCGGGATACGTTCTCCCGGACGCACCAGAATGACGTCCCCGATTTTGACCTCGGCGGGAGAGGCCGTACGCTCGCGGCCTTCGGCGTCCACAATCGTCGCGGTCTCCGGCTTGAGATCCATCAGCGCGGCGATCGACCGGCGCGAACGTCCGACCGCGATATCGGACAACATCTCGCCAATGTTGTAAAACAGCATAACCGAAACGGCTTCCGGATACTTTTGCAGCGCAAACGCGCCGACCGTCGCGAGCGCCATCAGGAAATTTTCATCGAATATCTTGCCCTTCGCGATATTGCGCAGAGCCGTTTTTAATACCGGCAGCCCAACCACCAGATAAGCCGCGACAAAGACCGCGATGCGTGCCGGGTACAGTGCGGCAGGTACGAGAAGCGCGGCGATGAGCAGCACCGCACCGACGGCGAAGCGTATGGCGGAAGAACGAATTTCGTCCTGCTCCATTGCGCCATGGGCGTGACCGCAGCCACAGCCGTCACCGCAGCAGCAGCTGTCGTCCTCCCGCTCGTGTGTGTGTCCGTGATCATGATCACAGCAGCAGACCGCCTGTGTGTGATTCTGGCCGTGGCTGCAGCAATCGGCATGGTCGTGCGTATGATCATGGTCGTGACCGCAGCAGTCGGCGGCCTCATTGCCGTATGGCTCCGCACCGGCGTTCTCCCCGTCGGCTTCCGGGCGCATGTGCCTGTATTTCTCCTCTCCCGGTGTATCATTACTGTTTTTGGGCAGCATACCGGCACCCGGCTCCTGCCCATGTACATGCAGGCCCTTATTTTCAGCGTTCATTTATCATCCCTCCTGTACATGCTCCATACCCTGTGCAAGTATGGTTTCAATATGCGCATCGCTCAGAGAATAGTAGACCGTTTTGCCGTCTTTGCGATTTTTGACCAACCGCGCCCCCTTGAGAAAGCGCAGTTGATGCGAAATTGCCGACTGCGTCATTCCTAAAAGCTCGGAAATATCACAGACACAAAGCTCTCCCTTGGAAAGCGCCGTCAGGATGCGGATACGGGTGTGATCCGAAAACGCTTTAAAAAAATCCGACATATCCGAAGTAACGCCCGGTTCCGGCATTTGTCGGCGGGTACGGCAAACCGCATCGCAGTGCACGCAATTTTCTTCGCAGATATCCGCCGTTTCTCTGCAATCCTGTCTTTCATACTCCATGATTGCACCTCCCTTTGAATATATGATCACTTGTTCATGTGTTCATATTATCACGGTAAATCCTATCTGTCAACTGCCCGCCGCGAGAAATTTTTCGCGCATTCTGCCGGGAACAATTGCCACCGCACGTCATATACTGTAACAGCATATTTTTATCATTTTTATGTCCTTTAGAAAGAGAGGCGGATGGATATGGCAGTTTTTAATTTCTATACCGGAACCGTGACCTCAATCGAAGATTTCTGGTCAAGCGCACGCCAGCCCGACGGATGCAATAAGCTCTATGCGGTTCGTGACCAGAACAGAGGTCAGGTAAACTTCGTCGTACATCCAAGCACCTATTTTGTGAACGGTGATATTGTCCGGGTGGGAAACAATATCACGGGCTTCTATGATCCCAACGTCGCAACGCCCATGATCTTCCCCCCGCAGTATCGCGCTCTTGTAATCGCAAGAAACTCCCCCAATCAAAACGTCACGGTTGACTGGTTCAGCAACCAGCTGGTCAGCAGCGACGGCACACTCCGGCTGAATATCGGCAGGGACACAAGGGTCATGCTGACCAATGGGCAGCCGTTCACCGGCCGTCTGGGAAACCGCAATCTGATTGTGGTTTATGGTCCCACTACCCGCAGCATTCCCGCGCAGACTACCCCGCAGCAGGTCATCGTCCTGTGCTGAAGCGCGCCGGACAACAGGCAGGTTCTTCGACAGATTTTTCCTTGTATACATTGACAGCAGCATACGGCTGTGCTAATCTGAAACCAAAGGTCAGGTGATGCAAGCGGCAACTCCGCATGTCCCCGCTGCCCTGTGAGTTGCCCCTTTGCACCGCGTTCTTCACCTGTCCCAAAGCACGCGATAGAAAACAAAGGAGTGATTTTATGGATTACAGCGCAATGTCACAGGCTCGCAAATCGGTCAGAGCTTTTTTGGACACCCCTCTTCCTACTTCGATCGTAGAAGAGGTAAGAGCCTATTTCCGCGATTGTAAAAGGCTGATCCCCTCAATCGACGTTTCCATGATCGTATATTACGCCGATGTCAAGGAAGACCTTGAGGGTACTGCGGGTTATCAGGGCATTATGATTGGCGCTCCCTGCTACCTGGTCATCCTTTCTGAGGAGGCCGATCACTACATTGAAAATGCCGGCTATATCGCCGAGGATATGGTACTTAAATTCACTGAAATGAACCTCAGCAGCTGTTGGATCACCTTTAATGACGGCGAGGCGATTAAGAAGGCGCTGGGCATCCATCTGGACAAGCGTGTCGCTGCAATTGTCGCCTTTGGTTACGGTGAGCGCACCTCCAAGAAGCTTCGTCTCAATATCAAGAGTATGTCCAATATCGACATTGAAGTCGAGCGCGGCTATTATTCCCCCAAGCTCAGCATAGACGAGCTGGTGTTCTCCCGCAAGTGGGGGGAACCGGCAACGATCGGCGAGATCGGGGATACGGAAAGCTCGCTCTGGCGCGCCCTTTACGCCGCCAGCCTGTCGCCGAGCTACCTGAACCGCCAGCCTTATGGCTTCATCCTGGATCATGGCAAAGTGATTCTGGTCGTCAAAAAAGACGAGTACACCGACGAGATCAACGAAAAGCTGAACATCGGCATTGTCATGCTGCATTTTTCCGCTGTGATTTCCCAGCGTCTGTTCGATGTGAAATGGCATTGGGAAGCGCCCGATCAGGATCTCGGACTGCCTGAAAACTGT
>JBFWIM010000039.1:0-14444 GCA_050255995.1 Intestinibacillus sp. | reverse complement strand
CGCCGATTACGCAGTAATACGGTACAATAATGACCGGCACGGCCGAAGACAGCCACCCAAGGAACCCGAAGCGCTTGTCCAGCGCCTTGTAAGCGGCGATACAGGACAGCCGGGTTCTGCGCCCGATCGCGATCTCCGTGATCATCAGTGCAAAACCAAACGTGACCGCCAGTATGATATATACCAGCAAAAAAATACCGCCGCCATATTTGGCCGCGAGATACGGGAAACGCCAAAGGTTTCCCAGGCCTACCGCAGATCCGGCCGCCGCCAGCACGAAGCCGATACGGTTTGTGAAACTGCTTCTCTCTTGTTTCAAATTCCTACCTCCACTTTGCCGGCCCCGGGCCGGCAATTTATTACTCCCTTTTTTCCGGCTTTGCCGCCGGGCTGTCTCCGCAAAAAGGTAATAATATTATACCACGTTGTTACGCCAAAATCGACATTAAAATGAATGATTTTGAACTTTTTTGAGTGCATATTCTGTTTTTTTCAGAAATGGAAAAAGGCGGGATTGACTCCCGCCGTATATTTATTCAATTTTATGCCGGGTCCATCGGCCGCTCCAGTATCGCCAGACAAACACCGACGCCCGGAATATCCAATCCATGACCATAGCCACCCAAACGCCGATTGCGCCCAGGCCGAATCGAGAACCCAGAACATACCCAAACAAACAGCGGAACACCCACATCGAGAAAATCGAGACCGCCATGGCAAAGCGCACGTCGTTTGCGGCGCGCAGCACGTTGGGCAGCGTAAATGACGCCGGCCACAGCAGCATGGCGCAGCCATCGTGAATAAAAATTAAGATCGTCGCCAGACGCATGGTTTCGGGCGAAAGGTTATACAGCCTGAGCGTCAGCGGCAGCGTGGCCAAAATGACGATGTTGAGCGCAATCATGATGATATAGGCGATTTTCATGAGCTTTCGGGCATAGTAGCGCGCCTGTTCATAATCCCGTGCGCCGATGCACTGGCCGACCACTGTAATGATGGCGAGGCTGAGCGCCTGTCCGGGTAGGCAGCCGAGCGAGTCAAAATTGTTCGCGACCGCGTTCGCCGCAATCTGGGTCGTGCCAAAAGCCGCGATGATGCCCACAACCAGAATCCTGCCGAGCTGGAACATGCTGTTTTCCAGCCCGTTCGGCACGCCGATATTCAGAATCCGTCCAATCATGCCCGGATCCGGCCGGAAGCTGCCTTTCCCGCCGATTGTGACCAGGTTTTCCGGACGCCGCAGCAGCGTGGTCATGATGACCGCCCCCGCCGCACGGGCAATGAGCGAGGACAGCGCCGCGCCCGCCGCGCCCATGCCGAACCCGTAGATAAACACGGCGTTGCCGCCGACATTCATCAGGTTAAAGACAATGGCGACCTGCATGGAAACCCGCGAATTGCCCTGCGCGCGGAACAGGGCGGCGCTGGCGTTGTAAACCGCGAGAAAAGGATAGGACAGCGCGGACAGCAGGAAATATATCATGGCGTTTTGCATGACGTCCGGCGCAATCTCGCCAAACAGCAGCCGCAAAAGCGGTGCGCGGAACGCGAGGGACAATCCCATAACCGCAAGGGAAATTACGCTGACGACGACAAGCAGCTGCTTTGCCGAATGGCAGGCGCGGTCACGTTCCTGCGCGCCAATCAGCTGCGCCGCGACCACCGCGCCGCCGGTTGCCAGCGCCGCAAAAACATTGATGATCAGCATATTGATCATATCGACGAGAGAGACGCCCGAAACCGCAGCCTCTCCCACCGAGGACACCATAATCACATCCGCCATGCCGACCGTGACCGCAAGGGTCTGTTCTATAACAAGCGGAATGATCAAGCGGCGCAGCTGACCGTTTGTAAAGAGACGGCGCTCCGCCACAGCTTTCTCCACCTTCGTTTCCTCCCTATGCATGCTTACTTTCTATTTACAGTATAGCACCTCCCCGCCGGTACTGCAATCGCCGCCTTTTGCGTTCACCTACAGGCTCCGGCATTCCGCGAGCAGCCGCTCCCATTCGCGCCGCAGCGCTTCGGGATCGTCCCCCTTCCGCGGGCAGGACAGCCGCGCGTTGATGGCGGCCATGCGCACCTCCAGCAGGGCGCGCCGCTCTGCGCGGTGGTCGCGCGGACGGGTGAGCCGGCGCTGTTCCGCCTCCCAGTCCGCAAGACCGCCCTCAAACGCCGTCGCCCGGCCGTCCTTTACGAAGACCAGCCGGTCTGCGATTTGCGCGGTCAGCGTGCGGTCATGCGTAACGACAAGAAGCGTGCCCTGCCATTGCCGGAGCAGCTCCTCAAGCGCCTCGAGCGTATAGAGATCCAGATGGTTGGTCGGCTCGTCGAGCACCAGCAGATGCACCCGCGCGGCAAGCAGCCGCGCCAGCATGACTTTCGCGCGCTCCCCGCCGGACAGCACCGAAACCGGCTTGCCGATTTCCCGCTCGCCCAGGTACAGGTTCGCAAGGATCGTGCGCACGACATGCTCCGGCAGGTCGGACTGCGCCCGGGCATTTTCCAGCACGGTCTTTGCGGCATCCAGCGTTTCGTGCCCCTGTGAAAAATAGCCGACCCGCACGCCCTCGGCAAAGCGCCCCTGTTCTATAAGCGCGCGCACCAGCGTGGATTTTCCCACGCCGTTGTCGCCGAGCAGGACGGTGCGCGAGCCGGTCGGCAGGCGCAGCGCCGCATCCCGGAGCACTGTGCGAGACCCATACTGCACGGTCACATGCTCCACCTGCGCGGCCGTTTTCGCTTTTACCGGACGCGGATCGCCAAGCGGCATGGAGATTTCCGGCAGGTCGCGCGGGCGTTCCCTGACCTCCATGTGCGCAATCCGCTTTTGCAGCTGTTTCGCGCGGTTCTGCAGATGGCGCTGCGCACTCTGCGCCGCCTCCGCCGCGCCGATCAGCTTTGCTTCGCTCGGGCTCATACCGCGGGGCGGGGTACGCAGACCGCGCGCCTCCTGCCGGATGCTGCGCATCTCCCCGGACAGCCGCTTTTTTTCCGCCGTGTACTTTTCATATTCGGATTGCGCGAAATCGCGCTCACGCCGCTTCTGCTCCATCCAGTCCGAATACGTGCCGGGGAATACGCGCAGCGCGCCGTCCTCTAACTCCCAGATCTGCGTGCACACCGCGTCGAGCAGCGCGCGGTCGTGCGAGACCAGCACCAGCACGCCCTTGTACGTAAGCAGCAGCTTTTGCAGCGTCTCCACGCCGGAGAGATCCAGGTTGGTCGTCGGTTCGTCCGCGAGCAGCAGCGGCGTGCGTGCCGAAAATGCCGACGCGATAGCGAGCCGCGTGCGCTCGCCGCCGCTCCGCACTGCCGAAGCGCGCAGCCCCAGCAGGCTCCGCAGCCGCGCGTCGCTTTCGTCCCCCGTCTCTCCGTCCTGCCGGATGACAGCGGTCCCGCACCGCTTCACGACCTCCCCGCCATCCGCCGCCCGTTCACCGGAAAGCACACGCAGCAGCGTTGATTTTCCCGCACCGTTGCGGCCGACAAGGCCGATGCGGTCACCGGACGTGATCGCCAGATGCGCAATCGAAAAAAGTTCCTGCACGCCAACGTGCGCGCTCAAATGATTTGCTTCATACAGCAACATAAAAAATCCCTCCCGAACAGGCCCTGTCCGGGAGGGATTTTTACCGCAGCAAAACACACGGATCCCATAGACCCGCCGCCGTGCAGATAAAAACGCGCAACCGAACAGAGCAACCCTGTGGTTTGCCCTATCAAAAACGTTCGGTTCCTTACTGGCGCATAGCTCTGCACAGACCTC
This sequence comes from Intestinibacillus sp., assembly GCA_050255995.1. Taxonomy (GTDB): domain Bacteria; phylum Bacillota; class Clostridia; order Oscillospirales; family Butyricicoccaceae; genus Intestinibacillus. The sequence continues at coordinate 10,675 of JBFWIM010000039.1, read as the reverse complement.
ATTTCATCAGAATACGCGAGCAGTGTACCACAACCCGTCGTATCCTGTCAAGCTTTTTGCCGGTTTTCGCAACAGAAAAATCGTTTGAGCGCATAAAAAAGCACGGAAACCTGGTTTCCGTGCTTCGTCCGTCGTGCTCTCGGGCAATGATACGGAATTGCTTACCCGGCAGGGGAAGCGTCCTCATTGGCTTCACGCGCCGGAAACACAACCGTCAGCATCATTTTAAACCGTTCCTTTGCAAAGACCGCGTGCGGCTTTTTCGCCGGCATAACGAGCGATTCTCCCGCGTGCAGCACGTGTTCCTTCCCGTCCACGGTCAGTTGCCCCTCGCCTTCCAATACGGTGACCAGCGCGTCGCCGCTGGAGTCGTGGGAGCTGATCTCCTCTCCTTTGTCAAAGGCGAACAGCGTGATACTGACCGCCGAGTTCTGCGCCAGCGTCTTGCTGACGACCTGACCCGCCTGGGCTTCCACCAGTGAGGCCAGGGAGAGGGTTTCCTCGTGCGGGATGTTTTTCAAATAGGGATATTTCACGAAATCGCCTCCTTATGTCACGCGTCTTCGATGGCGTTTACAGGGCAGCCCGACTGGGCTTCCTTGGCCTGCTCTTCCACGGCGGCCGGCGCATCGTCCGGGATTGCTACCGCGACGCCGTCGTCGGTCATGGAAAAGACCTCCGGACAAACGCCCGCGCACAGGCCGCAGCCGATGCACGCGTCATTGACAAAAAACTTCATAACGTTCTCCTTTCTGCCGGAATTTCAGACCGGCAACTGTTTTGTAAGTTTTCCCTGAATTACCCGGAAAAATTCACTCCAGCACTCTGCCGTCAGTCGAAATTGTGACGACCTGCCAGGGAATGAATTTTCCGCTCGCCTGAAGCGCAGTCTTAACCGCGTGCTCAATGCCCCCGCAGCAGGGCACCTCCATCCGGACGACGGTCACGCTTTTGATCTCATTGCGGCTGATGATTTCGGTCAGCTTTTCGCTGTAATCTACCGCGTCCAGCTTCGGACAGCCGATCAGCGTAATTTTATTCCGGATAAAGTCCTGATGGAAGTTCGCGTAGGCGTACGCCGTGCAGTCCGCCGCGATCAGCAGGTTCGCCCCGTCAAAGTAGGGCGCGTTCACCGGCGCGAGCTTGATCTGTACCGGCCACTGCCGCAGCTGGGAAACCGCCACCGCTGTCGGCGCGGCCGCTGTGACGCTCTCCGCCGCACGGCTGAGCTGCCTTGCCTGAGAACCCGGACAACCGTGTGGAATGGTTGCGCCCTGCGCCTGCATTTTCATTTTTTTGTTCCGCAGCACCGCCTGCTCGTCGTATTCAGCGGCCTCGCGTTCCACAAAAGCGATCGCTTCGGTTGGGCAGGCAGGCAGACAGTCTCCCAGACCGTCGCAGTAATCGTCCCGCAGCAGCTTCGCCTTGCCGTCCACCATACCGATGGCGCCCTCGTGGCACGCTTTTGCGCACAGGCCGCAGCCGTTGCATTTATCTTCATCAATTTGAATGATTTTTCGTATCATCGTAACAGTCTCCTTCGCATTTCTTTTCTTTATGGCTCAAGTATACGGCACTCGTTTCGCTTTGTATGTTGTAAATGCAACATATTTATAAAAATCATAAATAATTTTAAAAACAAGGCCGCAGGCGGGGTATCCCGCCTGCGGCCCAAACCGGCATGATTCAACATGTGTCTTATGAATTCGGCTGCTGATAAAAGTTTCCGCTCACCTGGTCGGTACGGATCCGGTTGATGAACGCGTTCGGATCGACGGCCCGCACCTGCCGGAGAATGGGCTTCACCTGATCCTTTGTGATCACCGTATACAGCATTGTGCGCTCCTCTCCGTTATACAGCCCCACGCCATGGAACAGCGTCGCGCCGTGATGCGTGCTGCGGATCTGCTGATACACCGAGTCCGTCTGGCTGGTGATGATAAACAGCGTGACCCGTTGGTAACGCAGGTTGAGTTTGCGGACAAGCTCGGTAGAGGCGTACTGAAAAATGATCGAATAGAGCGCCTTATCCCAGCCGAACAGATATCCTGCCACGAGCAGAAGAACGACGTTCGCCATGAAAATATAATTCCAGGCATCCAGATTACGCTGCCGCGACAGCGCGACAGCGATGAAGTCCGTACCGCCGCTCGTTGCGCCGGCCATCAGGCACAGACTGATGGCAAATCCGTTGATCAGACCGCCGAAAATGCAGATCAGCAGTACGTCGTTCGTCAGCGGGATGGCGGGCAGCAGGTCGGTCAGCACGCCGGTCAGCACAATCATCCCGCAGGAATACACCGTAAAGCGTTTCCCGATATAGCGGAAACTGCCGACCGCGGGAATTGCGTTCAGCGCCACATTGACGGCGGTAAACGGCAGCGCCAGCCCGGCATAACGTGCGGCGATGCGTTGGATGAGCAACGTCAGGCCGTTAAAGCCACCCGGAAACAGGCCGCCTGCATCTACAAAACTCCGGATATTGAGCGCCATGACCACCGAAGCGGCGATAACGAGCAGCATCCGCTTGCATTCGCGCGCCCAACCGGCAGAGGAACCCTCTTTTTGCATAAAATCTCTCTCCTGACTGTCCTGTTTGGCACTTTCTGTCCGTACCGCGCCGCCCCCACCCCGTCTTAATCCGCCTGCCCGGCTTTTGCACTACCTCTTGTCCGAAATTTATGGTATGATAAAAGGGTTCCGTACCGCACGTGAACCTAAAACCATCCAAAGGAGCGCTTTCCCATGACCGATGCACGCCAGGTTCTAAAACAATATTTTGGGTATGACACCTTCCGCCCCGGACAGGCCGAGCTGATCGGCAGCCTGCTTGCGGGGCGAGACGCTCTCGGAGTCATGCCCACCGGTGCGGGTAAATCGCTCTGCTATCAGATTCCCGCGCTGCTGTTGCCCGGTTTGACGCTGGTGGTCTCCCCGCTCATTTCCCTGATGAAGGATCAGGTCGGCGCTCTGGCGGAGGCCGGCGTGCCCGCGGCTTATCTTAACAGCTCGCTTACCGCGGCGCAACAGGGCACCGTGCTGCGCCGCGCGGCGGATGGGCAGTATAAACTGCTGTATGTTGCGCCGGAGCGGCTGAACGCGCCGGGCTTTATGGAATTTGCGCGAAGCGCGCGCATCTCCATGCTTGCGGTGGACGAGGCGCACTGCATTTCCCAGTGGGGGCAGGATTTCCGGCCAAGCTATCTGCGCATTCTGGATTTTCTGGCGCTGCTGCCGGAGCGTCCGGTGCTGGGCGCGTTCACCGCGACGGCGACCGCCGACGTGCGCGAGGACATTATCCGGCTGCTCGCACTGCGCAACCCTTTTTTGTTGACCACCGGCTTTGACCGTGAAAACCTCTATTTTGAAGTGCGGCGTCCTTCAAGCAAGCCCGCGGCTCTCAAGCAGCTGCTGTATGATCGCCGTGGGCAGAGCGGCATCGTTTACTGCGCGACGCGCAAGGCGACCGAAGAGATTTGCGGCTTGCTGACGGACTGGGGCTTCGACGCAGTCTGCTACCACGCCGGACTGGACCCGGAAAGCCGCCGCAAAAATCAGGACGATTTTCTGTTTGATCGAAAAACCATTATGGTGGCGACAAATGCTTTCGGCATGGGTATCGACAAGTCCAATGTGTCCTTTGTCATCCATTATAATATGCCCAAAAACATGGAGAGCTATTATCAGGAAGCCGGACGCGCAGGACGCGACGGCTCCCCTGCGGACTGCATCCTGCTGTACAGCCCGCAGGACGTGCGCACCGGGCAATTCTTCATTGAACACAGCCGCGAAGCCGATGAAGAGCTGGACGAGGAAACGCGGCAGATCATCCTCGCGCGCGACCGCGAGCGTCTGCGGCAGATGGCCTTTTACTGCTCGACCGCGGAATGCCTGCGGCAGTTTATCCTGCGCTATTTCGGCGAACAGGCCGGTGGGTACTGCGGCAACTGCGGCAACTGCAACACCCGCTTTGAGACGGTCGATGCCACAATCGACGCGCAGAAGATTGTCTCCTGCGTCTATCGGCTCTCCCAGCGCGGCCGGACGGTCGGCAAAGCCCTGATCGCCGATATCCTGCACGGCGCACGCACCGAACGCATCCTGGATGCGGGCTTCGATACGCTCTCCACCTACGGTATTATGGCGGATACGCCCATACGCAATATCCGGCACCTGCTTGACCGGCTGATCGGCTCGGGATATCTCACAGCGACTGAGGGCGAGTATCCGGTCGTGCAGCTCTGTCCGCGTTCGAGCGCCATTGTCCGCGAGCGCAAGCCCTTTATCATTAAGGTGCCGCTCGAAATGGCACCCAAAAAGGCGGAAAGCGGCGCGCCCGTACCCGACGAACTACTGGCACGGCTCAAGCAGCTCCGCCGCCAGTTCGCCACGCGCGGCGGCCGCCCGGCCTACACGGTTTTTACGGACGCGTCGCTGATCGACATGTGCCGCCAACTCCCCGCCTCGCGCGCGGATTTTCTGGAGGTGTCAGGCGTTGGCGCGAGCAAAGCCGACCGCTACGGCGAGGCGTTCCTGGCCTGTATCCGCGATTACCTCGCCGGGGAGGACGCAGGCTGATCATATCTGCTTCAAGACCCCAAAATGCCGCAGGCAGCGTTTACATGCATAAAGACATGAAAGCACTGTGCGAGGCAACCGGATTTGCCGAATTTTGTATATTGCTTCTTATTGATACTACGTCCATTGTTGTTCACCCTTCATGTGAATGTTATTGCATAAAATTACAAGAAAAAGCCACCGAGAGCATTTGCCTCGGTGGCTTTTGAACTTTTTAGTTGTAAAATTTTGCGAAGCTTAGCGCTTGGAGCTTTGATCCACCGTAGCACTACTTTTATAATAGGCAGTATAGCACCATCCGGTGTAATACCATCCAGTATCTTGTGCTCTGTGCCTCAGACTTTACACTTTGCTGCGACAACTATCTTAAACGCCGAAACAAAGTCATTTCCCACTTTTTAAATACTTAATACAACACATAATGCCCAAAACGACAAGAACTGCCTGCAAAACTGAAAACAGATATCCTAAGTAAATAATCATCATTGGAAAAAAGCAAACATGCCAGGTCCGGTTGTCATATAAACTGCCCCCTATCATACCAAATCAGAATTTTCAAAATCCCACGTCGTAAAATGCTGTAGGTGACCGTTCTCTTTAAATGATGCCAGAACGTTCTTCGCTTCCGAGATGTTTTGTGCCGGCGCTATAATCAGGCAACGATATGCTTCATCGGCAGTATCTCTTTGATTGGCAGCATCATAGCAACAAGACAATACCACCTTTTTACATGAATCATCCATTAATAAATTACCTGTAAAATTCACATTGTCGGCTTCTTTTCTACAATATTCGGTGATTCCATCTCCAGAGAAAAATGTTACTCGTATATCCGGATATCCAACAGGCACATCATTTGCATATATCGTTCCATCAAAGGTACTTCCAAACATCGGATTATACTGATATTTCCCTCGTACTGAAACGCTGCAACTTACCTCCGAACCATCCAAATAAACAATATAACCGTCTAAAGCGTGATTGACTGTATGCGGAACGAAGAAAACATAAATTACAATTACGGCTATCACAATTACCGCTATGCCAAGAGCTTTCCTATGCTTCAGCACTCAAATCCACTCCCACCGCCATTTTGTCTGGATACCATTAGCATTGTAACATCATTTACCATTATTGTAAATTTCAAAAAGGCGCAAAGTCATTTGACAACCTTGCCCCCTTTTCATATCGTCAAATATCATCTAGTAAAATGCTGCGACGAAAACATAAAAAATCCCTGCAAAACCCCGGAATACAAGGCCTTGCAGGGAATATTTTTATCTCTTTGAGAACTGCGGCGCACGACGCGCAGCCTTGAGGCCGTACTTCTTGCGTTCCTTCATTCTCGGGTCGCGGGTCAGGAATCCGGCCGCCTTCAGAATCGGGCGGTACTCTTCCTCGTTCGCCTGGAGCAGCGCGCGGGACAGGCCGTGACGGATTGCGCCCGCCTGGCCGGTGAAGCCGCCGCCGAGAACGGTGCATTCAATGTCGAACTTGCCGTTCGTACCCGTAGCCTCCAGCGGCTGACGGACAATCAGCTTCAGGGTCTCAAGACCGAAGTAGTTGTCGATGGTGCGGTTGTTGATCTTGATCTCGCCAGTGCCGCCCGGAAACAGTCTAACTCTTGCAACAGAGGACTTTCTTCTGCCGGTTCCGTAGAAATATGCTTTCTTAGGCTTGTACATTACTATATTTCCTCCTTACAAGATTACTTATCCCAAGCTTCCGGCTTCTGCGCCGCATGATTGTGCTCATTGCCCGCATAGACCTTCAGACGGGTCGCGGACTGGCGGCCGAGAGAATTCTTCGGCAGCATGCCCTTAACCGCAAGCTGTATTGCCATTTCAGGCTTTTCCGCCATCAGGGTCTTGTACTGAACTTCCTTCAGGCCGCCGACCCAGCCGGTGTGACGGCGGTAGTACTTCTGCGTGAGCTTCTTGCCGGTCAGAACGGCCTTGTCCGCGTTGATGACGATGACGAAATCGCCGGTATCAACGTGGGGGGTGTACTCAGGCTTGTGCTTACCGCGCAGCAAGGTCGCAGCAACCGCGGCGGTTCTGCCAAGGGGCTTGCCAGCAGCGTCCAGCACATACCACTTGCGCTCAATGTTTTCAGCTTTTGCCATAAAAGTGGACATGAAACTTTCCTCCATTTTATATTCAAACATTATTGTTTAACAACTTTTCGCAGTTCTGAGAGAACCTTATATATTAAACCATACCTTTTCCCGCAAGTCAATCACTTTTTGCATATTTTCGATTTATCTTCGGATAAACTCTTCTATTCTCTCTTATACTCACTATATCCCTCGTTTCCTCAATATGCAATTTAAAATTTTAAATTTGCCGAAGTGCGCGGCATCTGCTATAGTAGAGGAAGCACATCATGGAAAGAGAGAGAGCCGACATGCAAAAAATGTTGTCCTCGGTCCGCCGCGCGGTGGATCATTACCATATGATATCGGAAAACGACCGCATTGCGGTCGGCGTATCCGGCGGCAAGGATTCGCTGACCCTGCTCGCCGCGCTCGCCGGTCTCCGACGGTTTTACCCTGTCCCCTTTGAGGTTATCGCTATCACGCTGGAAATGGGCTACGACGACATGGATTTCTCCCCGGTGCAAGCGCTCTGCGACTCGCTCGGCGTCCCGTATATCCGCATTCCCACGCAGATTAAACAGGTGATCTTCGACGTGCGGCAGGAGGAAAATCCCTGCTCCCTTTGCGCGAAAATGCGGCGTGGCGCGCTGCATGAAGCTGCGCTTGCGGCAAACTGCCGCAAAGTCGCCCTGGGGCATCATTTTGACGACGTGGTGGAAACCTATCTGCTCTCACTGTTTTATGAGGGCCGCATTTCGTGCTTCAAGCCGGTCACCTGGCTTGACCGCCGCGATATCACGCTGATCCGTCCGCTGCTTTATACCGCCGAGCAGGACATCCGCAATTTCACCCGGCGGCAGAGCCTTCCCGTAGTGCACAACCCCTGCCCCGCGGACGGCAACACCAAGCGGCAGGAAATTAAGGAACTGCTCGCTTCACTGGAACACAGCATTCCCGGCATACGCGAGCGCATCTTCGGCGCGATGCAGCGCTACCCGCTGGAAGGCTGGGCGCCTGACCGCACCTTCCGCAAAGCCTGAGCGCTCAGCCGGGCGCAGACCGCACTAATCCTATCATAATAAAGCAAGAGGTGTCCATTGTGGATAATCGTATTACGCCTCCCGTTTACTCGCAAATTGCGCTCGATATCGCCCTGCGCATCACACGCGGCGAACTGAAGGAAAACACCAAGGTACATGGCCGCTCGGTCATGGCGTCCCAGTATGGCGTATCGCCGGAGACCATCCGCCGCGCCATGAAGCTGCTGGAGGATATGCAGGTCGTCGAAGTGAAGCAGCACAGCGGCGCGATTATCCTTTCCGCGGACAACGCCGCCAATTATGTCGAAAAATTCAGCGCACAGAATGATATCCGCGAACACCAGCGCGCACTCAAGCAGCTTTTGCGGGAACAGCAGCTGCTGACCCAGAAAATTACCGAGCAGGCGAACGCCATCGTCCGCATCAATGAAAAGTTCTCCAAAACCAACCCGTTTAACAATTACGAGGTTGACGTGCCGGCCGACTCCCCACTGCTCGGCAAAACGCTGGGCGAGCTGAAATTCTGGCAGGAAACCGCGGCGACCGTCATTGCCATCCGCCGCAGCGACCGCATCATTCTCTCGCCCGGCCCATATGCAGTTCTGCAGGCGGACGACACGCTGATTTTTGTCGGCGACCTCTCCTGTATCACCGCCGTGGAGGCTTTTATCAGCGCGAATCCAACCGAATAACCGTGCCCATACATCAGGCAGCATCCATTTCCGGATGCTGCTTTTTTTGTAAAAATATATATGCTCCTTGACGAACTAACAACTTTTATGATAATATAGAGTTGTTAGTTTATTTGATCTTGAAAGGAGTGAACCCGACAATATGATACAATTTCAGGATGTCACCAAGAAATATGGCACAAAAACCATCCTCGATCACCTCACTTTTGACATACATCTCGGCGAGTTTATTGTTTTGATCGGTCCCAGCGGCTGTGGAAAAACAACCACGCTGCGTCATATCAACCGGTTAATCGAGCCGGACGGAGGACGCATCCTCATTGACGGCAAGGATATTGCAACTGGGAACCCCGTACATCTGCGCCGGTCGATCGGCTACGTCATTCAGCAGATCGGGCTGTTTCCCAACATGACGATTGAGGAGAATATCGCCGTTGTGCCCAAGCTTCTCAAATATCCCAAGGAGAAATGGAAGCAAACGGTGCGCGACCTGCTCGAACTGGTAAGTATGCCGTATGAGGAGAACGCGCATAAATATCCTTCGGAACTGTCCGGCGGCCAGCAGCAGCGCATCGGCGTGCTGCGCGCGCTCGCCGCTTCGCCGCCGATTGTCCTGATGGACGAGCCCTTCGGCGCGCTCGACCCGGTCACAAGGGATTCTCTGCAGGAGGAAATTAAGAAGCTGCAGAAGAAGCTGAAAAAGACCGTCGTCTTTGTCACACACGATATGGATGAGGCGCTGCGCCTGGCCGATACTATTGTATTCATGAACGAAGGCCGCATCATTCAAATGGCTCCGCCCGAGGAAATGCTGGCGCATCCCGCGCACCCGATCATTAAAAGCTTTCTGGGGCGTCATATGGCATCCGACAACCAGGGCGTGGAGCTTTACGCCGAGGACTTTATGCGCACCAAGGTGCTCAAGGTTTCCAAAAACAACAAGACGCTTGCCTGCATTGAAATGATGCGCAAGCGGGACGTCAACTCCCTCGTTGTGCTCGATGACGACGACATCTATCTCGGCACGGTCTCCATCGAAAAGATTAAGGCGGAGGGCAAGGCAGGCCACCCGGTTTCCGAGCTGGTCTCACAGGAGGCCGTCACGGTGCTGCGCCGTGACGACGCACGTCTCGCACTCGACGAGCTGCTATCCTCCTCGCTCAATTATCTGGTTGTACTGAATGACGACCGCACCGTGGCTGGCCTCATCACGCGTACCAGCACCGCGAAGGCGCTGGGCGACGCTTTGTGGGGTGAACTGCCCTCATGAACCTGTTTACCTTTCTGTCGGAAAACCGAGCCGTCATCGCGCAGAGTCTGGCGCAGCATTTGCAGCTTGTGCTGGTCTCCGTGGGGCTGGGGATTTTGCTCTCCGTCCCGCTCGGCATCCTGCTCACCCGCCATCCGCGTTTCGCGGAGCCGGTGCTCGCGCTGGCGGGCATCATTCAGACCATTCCGGGGCTCGTCATGCTGGGCTTCGCGCTCATTTTGTTCGGGGTGGGCTTTGTTCCCGCGCTTTTTGTCCTCACGCTGTATTCCATCCTGCCGATTCTGCGCAATACCTATGTCGGCGTCACGCAGGTTTCGCGCGGCTACACCGATGCGGCGCGTGGCATCGGCATGACCAATATGCAAATTCTGTTTCAGGTAGAGCTGCCGCTCGCGCTCCCAACCATCATCAGCGGCATCCGCATTTCCACGGTGTACATTGTCAGCTGGGCGACCCTTGCCGGCATGATCGGCGCGGGCGGGCTCGGCGACTTGATCTGGACCGGGCTCTCTACCTATAATACGAACTTCATCCTGGCCGGTGCGATCCCATCCGCGCTTCTCGCCCTGCTGTTCAGCATGGCAATCGATCTGGTGCAGCGCCTTTTGACGCCGCGCGGCCTCAGGAGGAAACGCATATGAACGCATTACTCACAAGCTCTTTGCAGCACCTGACCATTGTGGCGATCGCAATCGTAATTTCCGCTGTTCTCGGCATTGCTCTGGCCATTGTGTCGTATTGGGTTCGCCCGCTCGGCGTTGTCCTGCTGCGCGTCGCCGAAATGATACAGACCATCCCCTCCCTGGCCCTTCTGGCCCTCTTAATGATCTGCTTCGGTCTTGGCAACACAACCATGATCGTCGGCCTTGTCCTATATGCGCTTCTGCCGATCATGCAGAACGCTTTTACCGGCTTCCTGGCCATCCCACCCCACATCAAGGATGCCGCCCGGGGCATGGGTATGTCCCGGCTCCAGCGCCTAGACAAAAATGAGCTG
>JBFWIM010000038.1:0-14714 GCA_050255995.1 Intestinibacillus sp. | reverse complement strand
CTGACGATCGATCTAAGTATTTTACATGAACTTTTTCATGACTTCGGTCGCAGTCCGCTCATCCTCACTGATTGCAACCGTGAATTTGACGGAATGCTTCTCCGCAAATGCATCCAGCTCGCGCAGAAATTTCTCCGCGTTTTCGGGCTTCTCGTCGTCCACAATTTTATAGAGGCTGTCGATATAAAACTGGGAAATGTCATAGTTCCCAGCATGAATACCGGACAGGAAGCCCAGAAGACCGGCATACCCCTTAACCGCATAATCGCTTACGTCTACCAGACGTGCATCATGAGAAATGTCGAATGTCAGCTTGTTGCCCTTGGCAATGCATACGACCGCACCTTTTTCTTCCGCAACAGCAGTGTTAACAAGATCAATAATGGTTTTGGTCTTGCCGGTGCCCTTGCCGCCCATAATTAATTTTACCATAATGAACTCCTCCTAACCTTTGAGGTTACTCTTATGTTATCATAGACTGCACAAAATTACAATCACAATCCTCTACTTTCTTGTATCAATTTTTGTGAGCAGTACACCCCTCTTATTTCATCAGCACAATGCGCATGAAAGAACGGTAGAGGTCGCCAAGACCCATTGCATCCACAGCCTCGGCTGCCGTAATCGGTACGGTTAGGAGTACAGTATCACCGTTCAGCACCTGCACTTCTCCAAGCTTCTGCCCCTTCTCGACCGGCGCCTGTATGGACTCCGGCAAATCAACCTTTGTTTGCAGCGCACCTGCCTTTTCCTTTTCAATGACCACACTCCCTGCGCCGTCTGCAACAAGCGGTACGGTTTGTGATTTGCCCAAAATAACGGGCATCTCAGATGGCAAACCGGACAGATCCGGAGAATATTGTGTAAAGTTGGCAAAGCCATAGTTCAGCAGCGCAGATGCATCCGCTGTGCGCTGCTCCTTGGTCGGCGCACCCATAACAGTGGCAATCAGCGTCATTCCGTCGCGCTGTGCCACGGCAGAAATGCAGAAGCCCGCCTCGGAAATATATCCGGTCTTAAGTCCAATGAGTCCTTTGTAGCTTTTCAGCATTTTGTTTGTATTGGCAAGCTCGAACGCACCGTCCCGAATGCTGTCCATCCATATGGTGGTGTAATCAAGAATTTTGGGATGTTTAAGCAGTTCCACGGAAATCAGCGCCAGGTCACGCGCCGAAGTCAGTGTTTTTTTGCCATCCGCATCCAGGCCGTTGGCATTGATAAAGGTGGTATTCTGACAGCCCAGTTCTTTGGCGCGTTCGTTCATCCGCTCGACAAAGGCCGCTTCGGTACCGGCCAGATGTTCCGCGACCGCGACCGCGCAGTCGTTCGCCGATCCGACCGCAATCGCCTTCATCATATCGTTCAGCGACAGCTGCTCCCCTTCCTTGAGCCAGATCTGCGTCCCGCCCATGGAGGCGGCGTAGGCGCTGCCGGTTACCATGTCGTCAAGCGAAGCCGCACCGCTGTCGACCGCTTCCATAGCCAGCAGCATTGTCATGATCTTGGTAACACTGGCCGGTTGCAACGGCTCGTCGGCGTTAAACTCATACAGGCATTGTCCGGATGAATCATATAGCGCCGCCGACTTTGCCGACAACTCGCCCATTGCGGGCAACGCAAATGCCTGCCCCGCCAGAACGGCTGAGCACAGCAGCCCGCATAGCATTTTTTTCATTCGCAGCACCCCTCTCGTCCTAACTCTATGAGAGTATGTAAAAAATATGCCGACATGCTTGCACATGCCGGCGTCTTTCTTTCTGTAAAGTATATATCTTTACAATGCTGCGTTTATTGAATTTCAATCAGTACAGGACAGTGATCGCTGCCAAAAACATCTGTTAGAATCTCTGATTTTACAACACGCGGCACAAATCGATCGGAAACCAGAAAATAGTCGATACGCCAGCCCGCGTTTTTTTCTCTCGCCTTAAAGCGATAGCTCCACCAGGAATAAACGCCGGTCACATCCGGGTAAAAATGCCGGAAGGTATCGGTAAATCCCGCGCCGAGCAGCTCGGTCATCTTCGCGCGTTCTTCATCCGTAAAGCCCGCATTGCGGCGGTTTGTCTTGGGGTTTTTAAGGTCGATCTCCTCATGCGCCACGTTCAGGTCTCCACAGATGACAACCGGTTTGGTCTCGTCCAGACGCTTGACATAAGCGCGGAAATCGTCCTCCCAATGCATCCGGTAATCCAGACGTTTTAGCTCGTCCTGCGAGTTCGGCACATAGACGCACACCAAATAAAAATCCTCAAACTCCGCCGTAATAACACGCCCTTCATGGTCATGCTCGTCCAGCCCCAGCCCATAGGCCACGGAAAGCGGCTCGGTTTTTGTAAAGACCGCCGTGCCTGAATATCCCTTTTTGTCTGCCGAATTCCAGTATTCATGGTAGCCGTCAAGCGGCACGTCGGCCTGCTCCCGCTGCATCTTCGTCTCCTGCAGGCAAACGATGTCAGCGCCCTGCTCCGCGAGAAATTCCAGAAACCCCTTGCCCATACAGGCGCGCAGGCCGTTGACGTTCCAACTGATCAGTTTCAATAGCTTCCTCCTGTTCCGGGGATTCCACCCCACTGTTCACTCCCTTAAAATGCCGCATTGACCGATGCGGCGTACAGCCTCCTTCATTCGCTCAGGCGGAACGACGAGTGCGAAACGTACATACCCCTGCCCCAGAGCACCAAAGCTCTCACCCGGTACACAGATAACGCCGGTCTTTTCCATCAGCTCCAGCACAAATTGCGTGGAGGAAGAAAAATGCGGCGGAATCTTTGCCCAGACGAACATCGTCGCATGCGCGTCTTCAACCTCCCAGCCGACAGCGCGCAGCCCGTTGCAGAGCGCATCCCTGCGGTCACGGTAGCCCCGGCGGTTGCGCGCTATGATATCCTGCGGGCCTGTGAGCGCCGCAACGGCGCCCGCCTGTATGGGATAGAACATGCCATAATCGATCTGCGACCGGAAAGCGAAGAATTTTTGAATTACATCGCGATTGCCGAGCGCAAATGAGACACGCATACCGGTCAGGTTATAGGTCTTTGACAGCGAGTTAAACTCGATACCGACTTCCTTTGCCCCGGGTACGGACAGGAAGGACATGCCCGGTTCCCCGTCCAGCATCAGATCGGAATAGGCATTGTCGTGAATGACAATGATATCATGTTTTCTGGCAAATGCAACCAGCCGTTCGTAAAATGCACCGTCTGCAACTGCTGTTGTTGGATTGTTCGGATAAGACACAACCATTGCGCATGCCCGGTCAGCAACCGCAGGGTCAATCGCGTCAAAGTCAACCAGATACCGGTTCTGTTCCAGCAGCGGCATCAGGCCGATCTCCGCACCCGCCATCATCGGGCCGAAGGAAAAGACAGGATACCCAGGATCGGGGGCGAGAATCAGTCCGCCTGCGCCGCAGAGCGGAAATGCCACATGGGCGATACCCTCCTGCGAGCCGCAGACACTCATCAGCTCGTCCCGCTCCAGTCCAACGCCATATCGGTGGCTGTACCAATCAATCACCGCATCCTGCAAGGCCGGGGTATCACCCAGGGAATACCTGTAATTCTCCGGACGCAGCGCCGCCTCGCCGACCGCCTGCATGATATGCGGATCCGGCATGAAATCCGGGGTGCCGATGGATAAATTGATCACGTCTCCGCCGGCCGCAAGAATTTCCCGCTTTTTATCATCCAGACGGTTGAAAATATTCGAGGTCACTTCCTGACCCCGCTTGATAAATTTCATTGCTTCACTTCCGTTTTCACTGCTTTCATTTTTATTATTATAGCCAAATTTTATGCCCGCGTAAAGTGTGGATTGCACATGGCCGCCTGCTATGCAAAAAGGGCAGCCACCGGCCGCCCTTGTCGAAGAAAATTTTTTCAGGTGTTGTGATCGGAAACGTGAAATTCCTTCAGGTTTCCGATTTTCGCAGCGCGTGCATCCATGACGCGCGTCACGTCCCCGAGCGTCACGCCGCAAACATCCATCATGACCATCATGTGATAGAACACATCGTTAATCTCGCCGATCAGCTCTTCTTTATCGCCGTTTTTCGCAGCGATAATGGTCTCCGCGCACTCTTCCCCGACTTTCTTCAAAATCTTATCCAGCCCTTTTTCAAACAGGTAGCAGGTGTAAGAGCCTTCTATCGGCTGTTCCCGGCGCTGCCGGATCACAGCTTCCATCTGTTCAAACGAATTCAATTAGTTGTCCTCCTTGCGCCACAGTTCGGTATAGAAACAGGTGCGGTTGCCCGTGTGGCAGACCGGCCCTTTGGGCGTGCCCATATAAATCAGCGTGTCATCGTCACAATCCGACAGAATTTTGCTGACGAAAATAAAGTTCCCGGAGGTTTCACCCTTGTTCCACAGCTTTTGACGCGAACGTGAGAAAAACCATGCCGTGCCGCTTTCCATGGTGCGCCGCAACGCTTCCTCGTTGGCGTAGCCCAGCATCAGCACCTCGCCATCCCGCTCGTCCTGACAAATCACAGGAATCAGTTCTGATTTTGCAAAAAATTTGGATATCTCCATGCCCTTTACCTCACTGGAATGTGTTTTTCCCGCAGGTGCTCCTTGACCTGCGCAATGGTCAGCTCCCCGTAATGGAACAGACTTGCCGCGAGCGCTGCATCCGCGCCGGTCTCCTCGAACACCTCGGAAAAATGCGGCAGACTGCCGCAGCCGCCCGAAGCGATTACGGGGATGCCGACCGTATCGGTCACCGCGCGCGTCAATGCCAGATCGAAGCCGGATTTTGTGCCGTCGCGATCCATGGAGGTGAGCAGGATCTCCCCTGCGCCGCGCTCATAGACTTCTCTGGCCCAAGCGACCGCGTCGATACCGGTTGGGGTGCGCCCGCCCGCAACATAGACCTCGAAACCGGAGGGCGTTTTGCCGGTTTGCCGCCCGTCAATCGCCACGACGACGCACTGTGAGCCGAACTTTACCGCAGCCGCGTTCACAAGCTCCGGATTTTTGACCGCCGCCGAATTGACCGAGATCTTGTCCGCGCCCGCGCGCAGGATGTCCTTAAAATCGTCCGCCGTACGGATGCCGCCGCCGACCGTGACCGGCACAAACACCTCGCGGCAGGTGCGGCGCACCACGTCCGCGATCGTATCGCGGTTCTCATAGGTCGCTGTGATATCCAGAAAGACGATTTCGTCCGCGCCCTGCCCGGAATAAAACTTTGCCAGCTCCACGGGATCGCCCGCGTCGCGCAGCTCCACAAAGTTGACGCCCTTAACCACGCGCCCGTCCTTCACATCCAGGCACGGAATGATTCGTTTCGCCAGCATTTATTTCGCCTCCCGGATGGCAGCCGCCAGATTGAGCGCGCCGGTATAGACCGCCTTGCCCGCAATGGCCTCGTCAATGCCCGCGTCTTTCAGCCGACGAATATCATCCAATGTGGACACGCCGCCCGAGGCGACTATGCCACACGAAACCGCCTGCCGCAGCGCGGCAAGCTGTTCAAAGTTCGGGCCTGCAAGCATACCGTCCTTGCTGATGTCCGTGAAAATGATGGTCTTGACGCCGAAGCTTTCCATCCGCTTTGCAAAGGAAATATAGTCCTGACCACTATCCTCAAGCCAGCCGTCCGTCCGCACAGTGCCGGAGAGCGCATCCACACCGACTGCAATGCGGTCGCCGTATTCGCGTACCGCGTCTGCAACCAGGCCCGGATTGCGTACCGCTGCGGAACCGATGATGACCCGGCGTACGCCCAACGCGAGCACATGCCGCACGTCGTCCATCGTCCGGATGCCGCCGCCCAGCTCCACCGCCGCGTCGGTTTCCGCAATCACGCGGCGAACCACGCCGTAATTGGCATGCGTGCCATCTTTAGCGCCATCCAGATCGACCATGTGAATCATATCCGCACCCGCCGCAAGAAAGCTTTTCGCGGTTTCAACAGCATCCTCCGCGACCTTTTCCACCGTCGCGTAGTCGCCTTTTTTGAGCCGGACACATTTGCCGTCCTTCAAATCAATCGCCGGTAATATCCTCATGCGTCGCCCTCCGTCAGTTTTGCAAAGTTGTTTAAAATGCGCAGCCCCGTTTCGCCGCTCTTTTCCGGATGGAACTGGCAGCCAAACAGCCGGCCGCGCGCAACCATCGCGGGAACCTCCGTGCCGTAATCGGTTACGCAGGCCAGATCGGCACGGTCGGCGGGTTTGGCCATGAAGCTATGCACAAAATACACATAGTCGCCATCCGAAAGCCCTTCGGTCAGCGCATTGGGGTGCAGAATCTGCAGCGCATTCCAGCCTATCTGCGGCAGCTTGAGTGCCGTCTTGATGCGTTCGATACGTCCCGGCAGCAGGCCGAGTCCCCGGCAAAAACGCACCTCATCCGATTCCTCAAACAGCATTTGCATTCCAAGGCAAATGCCGAGAAACGGCTTGCTGTGCGCTGCATTCAACACCGCATCGGTCAATCCGGAATTATGCAGCGCATCCATTGCGTCGGGAAACGCGCCCACGCCCGGCAGAATCACGCCTGCGGCCCGTTCAATCACTTCGGGCGTTGCGGCAATCTTGTTGTTAAAGCCCAGGTAATCGAGCGAGTTATGTACGCTCATCAGATTACCCGCTCCATAGTCTACAATCGCGATATAGCTCATTGGTTTCTCCCGCTGTTCGTTAATGGATGTTACAGTACGCCCTTTGCGCTCAGTACGCCGCCGCCCGTCTGAGTCACGGCCTGTCGCAGGGCACGCGCCAGCGCTTTGAACAGCGCTTCGGTGATATGGTGCGCGTTGTCGCCGTATTCGGATTTGAGATGCAGCGTAATCCCAGCATTGACCGCGAACGCACGCATGAATTCCACCGTCAGACAGGTGTCGTAAGTACCGCATACCGCCTGCGGCATGGACGCGTCAAATACCAGAAAAGCCCTGCCGGATACATCGAGCGCGCAGAAGGCGAGCGCTTCATCCATCGGGACAAACGCCTGACCGAACCGCGCGATTCCCGACCGGTCACCGAGCGCCTTGGCAACTGCCCGACCGAGCGCGATGCCGACGTCCTCCACCGTGTGGTGCCCATCCACCTGCAGGTCGCCCTCGCAGCGGATACACAAGCCGAAGCCGCCGTGCACGGCGAAGGAGTGCAGCATATGGTCAAAAAAACCGATACCGGTGTCAATCGAAATCAGCTCGCCGCCGTCCAGATCCAGCAGCAGGGAAATGTCGGTTTCGCGGGTCTTGCGCTTCACTTCGCTCTTACGCATCTCTTTCCTCCTTCGGCTCCTCAAAGCGGATGCGCACGGAATTGGCATGCGCACTCAGGTGCTCGGCCTCGGCCAGAGCGATGATGTCGGCGGACAGCGCCTGGAGCGCCTCGCGCGAATACTCAATCACGCTGGTTTTCTTGAGAAAGGTGTCGGTGGACAGCGGCGAGAAAAACCGTGCCGTCCCCGAGGTCGGCAGCACATGGCACGGCCCCGCCATATAGTCGCCAAGTGGCTCCGGCGCATACGCGCCGAGGAACACCGCGCCCGCGTTGTGAATGTGCGGCAACAGCTCGCGCGGCGCAGCCGTTATAATTTCGAGATGCTCCGGTGCGACCTGGTCGGCCATTTTACAGGCATCGGTAAGCTCGTCAAACACAATCGCGCAGCCGTAGTTTTCCACCGATTCACGGATGATATCCCAGCGCGGCAGCAGCCTGGCCTGCCGCTCCATTTCTGCGGAAATGGCCTGCGCCTGCGCCATGGAGTCGGTCAGCAGAACGGCGGAAGCAAGACGGTCATGCTCGGCCTGGGACAGCAGATCTGCTGCGACATAGCTTGGATTTGCGGTGTGGTCCGCAATGACCAGCACCTCGCTCGGCCCCGCGATCATGTCGATATCAACCGTGCCAAAGGCCAGTTTTTTCGCTGCCGCGACAAAGGCGTTGCCGGGACCGACGATTTTATCGACCTGCGGAATGAACCCCGCGCCGCAGGTCAGCGCGGCAATCGCCTGCACGCCGCCGACCGCGATCACCATATCCACGCCCGCAATTTTTGCGGCCGCCAGCACCTCCCGTGACAGGTTCTCCGTCGGCGGCGTAGCCATGATGATCTTCCGCACGCCCGCTACCTTCGCCGGAATCGCGTTCATCAGCACCGAGGAGGGATACGCCGCCGTACCGCCCGGCACATAGATACCAACACGATCCAGCCCGCGCACGGTCTGCCCGAGCGTCTGCCCCTCGCCGCGGCGGTATTCCCAGGAGCGCACCATCATCTGCTCATGATAGTCGCGAATATTGGCGGCTGCGCGCTCCAGTGCGCGGGTTAGCGCGGGCGGGCAGCTTTCGCACGCCTTATCCAGCAGTTCCTGTCCGATGATATACGGCTTCTGCCCGTCAAACTTTACTGAATACGCCTCGACCGCTTCCATGCCGTTTGCGCGGACGTCGTCCATAATGGCACGGACGGACTTTTCAATATCCCCGCGCGCGCCTTCGGCGCGGGCCTTCATCTCACAGATGACGCGCTGTTCGGCAACGCCGTCCGCAAGGACAGTTTTCAAAAACATCTATGTCCCTCCTTTTCGGGCAGTACCGTTTCAGCCGCCCTGCAGCCCGCTCTCCAGCTCGGAAATCACCTTCTGGATACCGGTCTTTTTGAGTTTGGCGCTTGCAAGATTCACAATGACGCGCGCGGAAATCGGCGCGACCTCCTCCAGAATTTCCAGACCGTTTTCCCGCAGCGTCGAGCCTGTCTCGACGATATCGACAATGGCATCAGCCAGTTCCAGAAGCGGCGCCAGCTCGACCGAACCCTCAATTTTGATAGTCTCCACGTCCATATTCTTGCGGTTGAAATACGCCCGTGTCACCGCCGGATATTTGGTGGCGATGACCGGGGTTTTATATCCGCCATAAACGTCCTTGCCTTTCTTCGTTGCAAGCGCGAAGCGGCACTTGCCGAAGCCCAGATCGACCATTTCATAAAAGCTACCGCCCTTTTCCATGATCGTATCCTTGCCCACGACGCCCATGTCGCATACACCATGCTCGACATAGGTGATAACGTCCGCCGCTTTGGCCAGCACAATCTCGATGTTGGTGCCCGGCAGTGTGAAGATCAGCTTGCGCGAACCGGCTTCCAGCTCGCTGATATCATAGCCCGAGGCCCCCAGCAGGGACAGCGTCTTTTTTTCCAGACGGCCTTTGGTCAGCGCGATGCGGACAGTGTCTTTACGGCTCTGCGCCGACGTATCGGCCGCGCCCATGCGTGATTCCGCGACGCTCTCCACGTCAATACCGAAACCGCCCGCGGGCATATCGCGCCCGAATTTGGCGCACAGGTCATTGTACCGCCCACCGGACAGGATTGCCGCGCCCGCGCCGCCGATGTAGCCGCGGAACATGATTCCGGTATAATAATCCATCTCGTGCACCAGACCGAGATCGATCATGACTGCGTCGCCGTAGCCCGCACGGTCAAGCGCGCTGTAAAGGCGGCGCAGATAGGCTACCGCCCCCAGCACGCGCACATTGCCCGTCAGGCTTTCCACCTCGTCAAGTACCTCGGTGCCGCCAAACAACTGCGGCATTGCGCAGAGCGCCCGATATGCCGGGCGGTCACGGTAGGGCTCAAGCGCATCGCCCAACGCGGCAAAGGACTTGTTTTCGATCAAGCGGCGGATGCACTCAGCCATCTCTCTGTCCACGCCGAGCGCTTCGATCAGCGCTTTATAGATCTCCGCATGACCCAGTTCAATGCGGAAATTACGCGCGCCCGCCTGCCCCAACGCCTCAAATGCGGAGGAAAGGATGTCAAGGTCAGCCTCCAGACCGTCCGCACCCATCAATTCCGCGCCGATCTGCAAAAACTCTGCCTTGTGTCCATGATCGCCGGAGACCGAGCGGAACACCTTCTGGCTGTAATAAAGCCGCACTGGTAGCGCGGCGTCGTCCAGCCTGGTTGCGGCGATGCGGGCGATGGGGGTGGTATTATCCGGCCGTGCGACGCAGATGCGCCCCGAGCGGTCGATAATTTTCAGCATGGCCTCCTGATCCAGCTCGGGATTGGCCTGTGCGAAAACATCGTAATATTCAACCGACGGCGTGATAATCTCGCTGTACCCGCGCTGTTCCAGCGTGGCGCGGATCCGGTTTTCGGTCTCACGCAGCGCGCGGCAGGAGGCAAACAGCAGATCGCGCGTGCCTTCCGGTGTAGAAATACAAAAACGGTTCATGTCCGCGTTCTCCTTCATTGCTTCATCTCGCTAAAATGATATCACACGAAACTCGTCTTGTCAACCCCCACGCCGGACCACTAGTTCGCGGTAAGTCGGCGCATCCGTCACCACGCGTACCTTGCCCTGCTCGATCAATCCGCGCAGACGCTCGTATACCAGCATATCCGAGATGTAAAGATCATGGCGCCAAAGCACATTGCCAATGACTGTAGCCGCGCCGGTAGCATGTACAGGCACCTCGGACAGAATCAACCCGTC
The DNA here is from genome assembly GCA_050255995.1 of Intestinibacillus sp. GTDB lineage: Bacteria > Bacillota > Clostridia > Oscillospirales > Butyricicoccaceae > Intestinibacillus. The sequence continues at coordinate 4,253 of JBFWIM010000038.1, read as the reverse complement.
AAAGTAGTCGCGCCCTGCCGAGCGCAGCATACCGTCCTGCAGAACGCGCAGCGGCGCGTTTTCACGGCAGAGCGCATCCCACTCCGCCGCCATAGACCGGCATTCGCCCTCGGTCAGCCTGCGCCGCCTTTGATAAAAATACGCAGCGTCGGACGGCTCGATTGCCGCCGCGCTGGCAAAATGGATCACACGGTTTTCCTTGCGATTCCGCCGATATTCTTTTTGAACGTGGCGCCGTATCCGCCAGCGCAGATACCACTGTGGCCTCCATAACGGCCGGCCGTTGTTTTTTCGAGCGCATATGTAGCCCACAACGCCTTCATCGCCATCCGGCCATGCCGGCTCCTGACGTTCAAGCGCGGAAATCTGATCGACGTGTACTGTCCACACCGGCACGCCGCGCGGCCACAGGCGGCTCACAGCATACAGCAAGCCGCACCGCTCCGCGGCGTTATCGCCGTACCAGATGACCGCTTCGCCGCAGGTATCAAGCGCCAGGAGCGACCCCTCAAAGTGCCGGGACAGCGCTTGGCCCTTCCACCTGTCCTCAATATCCGGATCGTTCCGCCACGGGCAGACGGTATCTTCTCTCGCTTCCGGGTTGCCCAGTCTGGTCAGGTCCCCCTGCGACAAATCATCCAAAAGCGGTATAATATGCTGCAAGGGCAGTCCTGGCTCGCAGGAACGCCGCGCACCTTTGAGCATGCCGCCTGCACTGTCGCTAAAACAAATCCAATACACAGTTTGTCCTCCTTAAAAGAGCGAGACTTGCGTCGACTTGGGCATGGTTCCCAGCGCGCCGATCTGCTCCAACGTCTCCACCACAGATTTGCCGACCTTTGCGCAGCGGATCGTCATTTCTTCCGCCGAAAGGAACGGCCCCTTCCCCCGCTCGCGCACAATATCAAGCGCAGCCTGCTCACCCACTCCGGGCATGGCGGTAAAGGGCGGGATGAGCCCGTTTTCCGTCACAAGAAAATTTTTCGCGTCCGATTTATAGATGTCCATTGGCTCAAAGGTAAAGCCGCGCTTGTAAAATTCGTGACACACCTCCAGTGTGGTCGCGGTTTCCTTTTCAGCCGCAGTGATGGTCTTATCGCGTTCTTTTTCCGCCAGTTCCTGAATTTTTGCTACGCAGATCGCGTCGCCGCGAATCATGCACGAAGCGTCAAAGCCCTTTGCGCGGATGGAAAAATACGCCGCATAAAACGCAAGCGGACGGTGGACCTTGAACCACGCGATACGAAACGCCATCATAACGTATGCGACCGCGTGCGCCTTTGGGAACATGTACTTGATCTTTTTGCAGGAGTCAATGTACCACTCCGGCACCTCCTGCGTGCGCATGGCTTCCTCCCACTCCGGTTTGAGACCTTTACCCTTACGCACGGATTCCATGACCGTGAAAGCGAGCTTGGGCTGGACGCCCTTCAGGATCAGGTAGTTCATGATGTCGTCACGGCAGCAGATGCAGCCGGACAGCGGGATACCCTGCCGCACCAGCTCCTGCGCGTTGCCGAGCCAGACGTCCGTGCCGTGAGACAAGCCGGAGATCGAAACCAAATCGGCAAAGGTGTGCGGCTGCGTATCGCGCAGCATGCCGCGCACAAATTTTGTGCCGAACTCCGGTACCGCGATACACCCCATCTCGCCGAGGATCTTGTCCGTGCCGTCCACATAATGAAGCGCCTCACAGGAGGTGAAGAGGCTCATGGTCTCCGGATCGTCGAGCGGAATTTCACGCGCGTTGACGCCGGTCAGTTCTTCCAGATGCTTGATCATGGTCGGATCGTCGTGTCCCAGCTCGTCGAGCTTCAACAGGTTCGCGTCAATCGAGTGATACTCGAAATGCGTCGTTATGATGTCGGAATTCGGGTCGTCCGCCGGATGCTGGATGGGGCAAAAGTCATAGATTTCGACCTCCTTGGGTACGACGACGATACCGCCGGGATGCTGTCCGGTCGTGCGTTTGATACCGGTGCACCCGGCTGTCAGGCGGTTTTCCTCAGCGTGGGAGCACTCGATACCGCGCTCCTCCATGTACTTTTTGACGTAGCCGTAAGCCGTCTTTTCGGCGACCGTGCCGAGCGTGCCCGCGCGGAATACATGATCATGCCCAAACAGCTCGCCGGTATATTTATGGATTTTGGGCTGATACTCGCCAGAGAAATTCAGGTCAATATCGGGCACTTTGTCGCCCTCAAAGCCAAGAAAAGTCTCGAAAGGAATGGAAAAGCCCTCTTTGCTCAGCCGCTGCCCGCAATGAGGGCACTCCTTATCCGGCAAATCCACCCCGCAGGACATATCCTCATGCCATTCGACGTATTTGCATGCCGGGCACAGGTAATGCGGCGCAAGCGAATTTACTTCGGTGATATCCGACATAAACGCCGCGAGCGAGGAGCCGACGCTGCCGCGCGAGCCGACCAGATAGCCGTCCTCAATCGATTTGCACACCAGCTTCTGCGCGATAATGTACATTACATCGTAGCCGTTGCCGATGATGGAGCCCAGCTCACGGTCTAACCGCTTCTGTACCAGCTCAGGCAGCGGATCGCCGTAAATGCGGCGCGCTTTTTCGCGGCACATGTTTTCCAGATCCTCCGCCGAGCCTTCGATCTTTGGCGGATAGTTCTCACGCGGCACCGGACGCACTTCATCGCACAGGTCGGCGATCCGGTTTGTATTCGTCACGACAACCTCAAACGCGCGGTCCGCGCCGAGATACGAAAATTCATCCAACATCTCGTCCGTCGTCTTGAGATACAACGGCGCCTGGTTGTCTGCGTCCGGGAAGCCCTGCCCTGCCATCAGGATGCGGCGGAAAGCCTCGTCCTCCGGCTCCAGGAAATGCACGTCTCCCGTCGCGCAGCAGGGCTTGCCCAGCTCATCCGCCAGCTTTAGAATTTTCCGGTTGAAGTCACGCAGCGCTTCCTCGTCTCTCGCCTGCCCTTTTTCAATCATGAAGCGGTTATTGCCGACAGGCTGAATTTCCAGATAGTCGTAAAATTCCGCGATCTTTCGAAGCTCGTCCCACTCTGCGCCGTCCACCATCGCACGGAACAGCTCGCCCGCCTCGCAGGCCGAACCGAAAATCAACCCCTCGCGATACCGGAGCAGCTCGCTGCGCGGAATGATGGGACGTTTATAAAAGTAGTCAAGATAGGACTTTGAAATAAGCCTGTAGAGGTTTTTCAGCCCTGTCTGGTTTTTAACCAGCAAAATAAAATGATAGCGAGGCAGATTCTTAAGGTTGCCGGACTTCGCTTTTTTGCCTGCCAGCACCGCGTTGATATCCGAAGCACTCTCCGCGCCTGCTTCGCGCAGCATTTCCAGCAGCTTGATAAAAATACGCCCGAGTACGGCGGCATCCTCGCTTGCGCGGTGGTGTTCAAACGGCCCGACCGCCAGCGTCTTTGCCAGGACATTCAGCTTATAGCGTCCCAGATCAGGCAGCAGGATGCGCGCCATCTCAAGCGTATCGATCGAGGTGAACGCCTGTCCCCTGCCCAACCGCTTGCAGGCCGCATGGATGAACGACATGTCAAAGCCCGCGTTGTGTGCGACGAGCGGCCGCCCGCCAACAAACCGCAGAAAGGCATCCAGCGCGTTCGAAAGCTCGGGCGCGTCCGCAACCATCTCGTCCGTAATGCCGGTCAGTTCTGTGATATTCGCGGGAATCGGCTTGTGCGGGTTAACATAGGTCTGGAACTCCTCCGCCGTCTGCCCATTCCGCACGACGGTCGCGGCAATTTCCGTAATCTCCTCGGCGTCCGGGCGCAGACCGGTCGTCTCGATGTCAAAGCAGACAAATTCACCGGCAAGCGGGCCGTCCCACTTGCCGCGCACGACTGAGACTGCCGCCGCGTCATTGACGTAATAGGCTTCCAGACCGTAGATGACCTTGAAATTCTCGATTTTGCCCCACTCGACCGCGTGCATGGCGTCCGGGAATGCCTGTGCCACACCATGGTCGGTGATCGCCATAGCAGTGTGACCCCAGTACTTGGCGCGTTCAATCAGCTTTTTGGCAGGCGTAATGCCATCCATGGCGGACATATTGGTATGTAAATGCAGTTCCACGCGCTTTTGCGCGCTCTTGTCCTGCCGGATGACCTTTTTGGACTTCACAATTGCGCTCGGCTCCAGAATGGTCTCCTTCTCCCACTGGTCATAGGTGACTTTGCCCTGCACGATGAGATGCATCCCAGTCTTAACCGCGCCGACCAGCTCCCCCGCCTGATCCTTCGCCA
>JBFWIM010000037.1:8460-15239 GCA_050255995.1 Intestinibacillus sp. | reverse complement strand
ATCGTCGGCATGGGCATCATCAGCCCTGCGTTTTTTAACGACTGCCATTTTGCGGCTACCAGCTTTGGGGCGCGCCCACCGCGCATGAAAGGGGAGGGGTCAGCAAAATTATGGGTATTTTTCTTGATTTAGGGGAGATTATCCTGATGAATCTTGGCGGAACTGTGAAAAAATATGAATTGCCTATTGCAAAACTATGAATAAACCGTTAAAATTAGCATGTATGTTTTTTATGCCAATCCAGTAAAAAGGGGGAAATGAAATGCTGGAAAAAGTCTTCAAACTGAAGGCAAACCACACCACGCTCCGGACAGAACTCATGGCGGGTATCACAACGTTCATGACGATGGCGTATATCCTGATCGTCAACCCGTCCATCCTGAGCGCTACCGGCATGGACGCCGGCGCGGTTCTGACGGCGACTGCGGTCGCATCCTTTATCGGCACCGCGTGCATGGCGTTATTTGCGAACTATCCGTTCGCGCTTGCACCGGGCATGGGCCTGAACGCCTATTTTGCCTACACGGTCGTCCTGCAGTATGGGTATTCCTGGCAGGTTGCGCTGGGCGCAGTCTTTATTGAAGGTATCATCTTCATCTTGCTATCGCTCGTCAAGGTCCGTGAGGCGATTTTCAACGCGATCCCGAAGAACCTCAAGGCGGCGACCTCGGTCGGCATCGGCCTGTTCATCGCGTTCATCGGTCTGCAGAATGCAAAGATCATCGTCGGCAACGACGCGACGCTGGTTGCGCTGGGTGATGTTAAGAGCATCAGCGTGGCGCTCGCGCTGGTCGGCACGATCATTACCATTGCGCTCGTCGTACGCCGGGTGCGCGGCGCGCTGTTGTGGGGCATCCTCATCACCTGGATGCTCGGCATCATCTGCCAGCTGACCGGTCTGTATGTAGTCAACCCCGAAGCGGGCATGTATTCGCTGATTCCGCAGAAGATCTTCTCGCTGCCGCCGTCCATCGGCCCGGTCTTTATGAAAATGGACTTCAAGGCAGCCCACATCCTGGATTTCGCCATCGTTGTGTTCTCGTTCCTTTTTGTCGACCTGTTTGATACGTTGGGCACGCTGATCGGCGTTTCCCACAAGGCGGGCTTCCTGGACAAGGAAGGCAAGCTGCCGCACATTAAGGGCGCGCTGCTGGCCGATGCGGTCGGCACCACGGCGGGCGCGGTACTGGGTACCTCTACAGTCACCACCTATGTCGAGTCCGCTTCCGGCGTATCCGACGGTGGCCGCACCGGCCTGACCTCAATAGTCACCGGCCTGCTGTTCCTCGTCGCGCTGATTTTCACGCCGGTCATCACGGTCATTCCGTCCTTTGCAACTGCGCCGGCGCTGATCGTCGTCGGCCTGTTCATGCTGGAGCACGTGACTCAGATCGAGTTCTCCGACTACACGGAGGGCTTCCCGGCCTTTATGACCATCCTGATGATGGTGGTTTCGTACTCCATCTCCGAGGGCCTTGTATTCGGCATGCTGAGCTATGTCATCCTCAAGGCGCTGTCCGGCCGTTTCAAGGATCTGAACCCGGTGATGATCATCATCGGCATCCTGTTCTTCATCAAGCTGCTGGTGGGGTAACTGGCGCTGTTTGTGGACAAGCATCAAAAGAGCCTCCGTTTTTAAAACGGAGGCTCTTTTTTCATGTTCAGAGATCGTTGTCTGCGCGGCGCGCTTCGGAAATTCTCCCAAGAAGCTCCCGCTGCGTGTCGTCAAACAGCAGCCGTTTGTTGTGTGCAAAATAGGCTTCGCTGCCGAAGTTTTGGATGTACCAGGAGGTGAAAAAATTAGCGGTCAGCTCGGTTGCAAACATAACCATTTCCGGACTGTCCCCGAACGCCGCATCCAGAAATGCAAAGGCGTTTTCAAGCTGGCTGCCGGCGAGGGCGGCAGCCGCTGCCCGCAGCTGGACATCCTCGTCAAACAGCGCCTTGAGCCGCGCGAAGGCATCGGTGAGCTGGAGGACAGCCAGCGTATCACGGTATGCGGTAAGCCGCTCTGCCTCGCGGGAGAGGAGGTAAAGCGCGTCGCGGTCTGTCGTGCCCGAGGCGCGGCGGCGGGCCAGGGCTTCCTGCCGCGCATGCGCCAGCTGCTCCAAAGAGGGCAGCGTTTCACTCGGCAGCGACTGCCTAATTTCCAGCAGGTCGGCGTGCAGCGCGTCTGTCAGGCTGTCCAACCGGTAGGACTCGCGTGCCGTGTCAGACAGACGGGAGAGCAGGAGTCCCATCACGCCCAATTTTTCATCAAAGGGCGCGGCTGCAAGCTCGGAGGCGCGGACGCGCTCCCAGGTGCCGTCCAGAAGCTCGTCCACGCGGTAGACCCGGCGGTATTTTTCGTAAAGCAGTAGATAATTCGCGAAGTCGGCCGCAATGCGCGGCAGCTGGATATACTGCTCGATCACGCCGCGGTCAATCGGCAGTTCGAGCGCCTCGTAAGCCTGGATCAATTCGGATAGATCCTCCCAGCCGCGCGCAGTCGCAAATTGCATGCCGTCGGCCGTGGATTCAAACCGGTAGAAGTGGTCGCGCCGGATTTCCAGATAGGACAGCACCGCGCCGTGGAGCCCCCGGCGGTAGGCATATTCCTTCCAGACGCCGAAGTCCTCCTCCACGTCAATGCGCTTGACGCGGTCAAGCGTCACGACGTCGAAATCGCGCACAGACTTGTTATACTCGGGCGGGTTGCCCGCCGCGACGACGACCCAGCCCTCCGGCAGCTGCTGGTTGCCAAACATTTTGCGCTGTAAAAACTGCAGCATCATCGGCGCGAGCGTTTCCGAAATACAGTTGATTTCATCGAGGAACAGGATGCCTTGGCGCACGCCGGTTTGCTCCATCTGCTCGTAGACCGAGGCGATGATTTCGCTCATAGTGTATTCGGTGACGGCGTATTCCCTGCCGTCATAGGTGCGGCGTTCAATAAAGGGCAGGCCAAGGGCGGACTGGCGCGTGTGGTGCGTGATGGTGTAACAGACCAGCCCTACGCCGGTCTCGTCCGCGATCTGCTCCATGATCTGGGTCTTGCCGACGCCCGGAGGACCCATCAGCAGGATGGGGCGCTGCCGGATGGACGGGATGCGGTAAGCGCCGAACTCGTCACGCGAGAGATAGGCGCGCAGCGCGTTTTTGATTTCGTCTTTAGCTCGTTTAATATTCATCGGTTTTCTCCTTGGATGATCTCGTCCTCGCGCAGAACCGCGCGGATGCCCCAGGGCGGCACCTTGTCCGGATAGCAGCTGCCCTCCAGCATGACAAAAGCCGCGTCATAGGGCGGCCGCTTTTTCGGATAGATGCCCAATCCGTCGGTGAAATAGATCAGGCCGCGCAGATGACGGAATGCACCGGCCGCAATTAAAGCATTCACATGTTGGAAAACGGGGCGGAAGTCCGTGGCAGACTGGCCGATCAGCTCGAAATGCTCCATGTAGTCGCGCAGCTCCTGCGCATTTGTGATGCGCCGGTCCGCGCGGAGCCGGTCGTCGCACTGCAGGATGCGCAGATTCACGCGGCGGAAAAAGCTCTCGGCGTCTTTCAGAATGGAATAGGTATAAGTGAGAAAGGCGCGCACCAGCTCGCCCGAGGTGGACATCGAGGTATCAATTGCGATGACAAAGTCCTCGATGCGGCGCGCCTCGCGGGTTTCGAGCGGCTCAATGAGCGGCATGTTGCCGTAGTGCCGCAGGCCGTAGGCGTAATAGCCGGGATCGAACGCGTCCGCGTCCACCCCAAGTTCTTCACGCAGCACGGCGAAGCGGGTCAGAAAGGCGCGGTAATTGGTGGTTGCGCGGGTTGATACGCTGAGCTGTTCACGCAGCGCCTCGCCGCCTGTCGCCTGGTTTGCAAAGACGGTTTCGATGCTGGTCTCCGTGCGCTCGCTGATATGCTGCCACTGCTGTCCGTCACGGTCGTCGTCCTGCTCGACAGGCCAGCGCGAGTGATCGTCCTCATAGAAGGCGCGGGCGAGCGTCGCGCGGTCATACGCGGAGAGCGGCTCGCGGCGAAAGAACCGGTAGATGCCCTCAGCCGTCGGCACAGGCAATTCGCTACGCAGCTTCCGGTACAGATTTTGCCGCCGCACGCTGTTTTCCGCGGGAGCCAGACAGCGGCAGTCCAGTGTGTCAATGATGCTCTCCACCGCGATGTCGCATGAGAGATCCCACAAATCCCGGTCGCGCCCGCGCGTTTTCAGGTGATGGCGCAGCAGGCAGTGCAGCAGCAGGTGCAGATAGGTGCGGCACACCAGCCCGCGTGATTTTTCATATTGCCGTGCAAGGAACGCGCCGCTGTAATAGAGGTTTTGGCCGTCGGTCGCGAGGGTAGGCGGATCGTAACCCTCGGCAGCAGTCAGCGCGGCGAGCGCCGCGTCCAGAAAGGGGAAGTTAAGGTAGAGCTCGGAGCGCGCTGCGCGCAGGATTTCGCGCCCGATGGCGAGCCAGCGTTCTTGTTGTGCCATGGCGCCTCCCTTACAGGTCAAAGGTTTTGGCGCGCGCCGCGCCGGTTTGCCCGCTGGTTCCGTTCAGCAGAAGACCGAGCGCCTCGGTGCGCCGGTGCTGCCGTGCGGTGTTGCAGGCGGCGCCGACCGCCGCGGGGTCAAGTACGCCGAGCGAAAGCAGAAAGGCGAGCGTCTGCGCTTCACCGCGCGCGGCCAGATCGCAGGCGAGCGGCATGCCGTGCGTGCGCAGGCAGGCAAGATACTGATCCCGCGCAGCGGCCGACAGAGCATAAGGCAGGCGCAGACGGCAGCATGCGACGCGCGTGGCAGGCTCGAAGGCATGCATCTCCAGCAGGCGCGAGAACATGCTATCATACTGATGGAAACTCAGGATCCCGCCGTCAAAGCACTGACGGTAAGCATAGCCCGCGCCTTCAATATGCCGGCGGAAGATATGTGGAGCAGGCAGTTCCTCCATATCCTCGCTGTAAGCGGGGAACAGGAGAAGCGCCTGTTGCGTTCCGAAATCCAGATGCACCTCGGTTTCGCCTGCATGCTCGCCGAGCAGCTTTTGCAGGCAAGTGGATGCGCCTTCGCGAAGCGCCAGACGGACGGCGCGCAGGCTTACGCAGTTCACCAGCGCGCCGCCGCTGAACTCTGTGACCGCATCGGTCAGGGAGAGCGCCGCAAGGCTGCGGCAATCATAAAAGGCATAGCGGCCCACGCGGCGCAGGCCGCGCGGCAGGGAGACCTGCAGGATCGCGCGTGCGTCGTGCACAGGCTCCGGCCCGCCGCAGGTAACACGCACAGAGAAGGTATCGAGACCGCGCAGGTCAGGTGCGCGTGCTGACAGCGCATACTCCCCGAGCGCCGTTACAGGCTGTCCGCCGATCTCGTCCGGCAGACGGACATTAGCGTCGCGCGTCTCACAGCGCAGGATAATGACGCCGTCCTTCGCATCCGCGCAGGTCAGCCGCAGGTCGTTTTCGCCGCTTATTTCGTGCAAAAGGCATCCTCCTTCCGGGCAAAGCTTTTTACGCAGATGATGGTACCACAGTCTGCGCTTTCACGTCGGCGCGGTTACGAACAATCTGCGCCTGCAAACATAGTGTTCCTGAAAATACACGCGAAAGCCGTCGGAAAGCAAAAAATATACAAATTGCAAAACAGTATATTTGTCCCTGCCCAAGGGAAAAATGCTTGATACAAACCCAGAGTCAAGTACCTGTCAGGAGGGAATTTCAGGATGCAGATGAAGGTCGAGATTTGTGGCGTCAACACGTCCAAGCTCACTGTGCTGACGGGAGATGAGATGAACGAGTTGCTGCACCGCGTACGCGACGGCGATCAGGCGGCTCGCGAAAAGCTCATCAGCGGCAACCTGCGGTTGGTGCTCAGCGTGATTCAGCGCTTTGGCAGCCGCGGCGAATCCGTGGACGATCTGTTTCAGGTCGGCTGCATCGGACTGATCAAATCCATAGACAATTTTAACGTTGACCTCGGGGTGCGGTTTTCCACTTACGCCGTACCGATGATTATTGGAGAGATTCGCCGCTATTTGCGGGACAACAGTGCGATTCGCGTTTCCCGTTCCTTGCGCGACATGGCTTACCGCGTGCTGCAGGCCAAGGAAGCCTTTGTTCGGGAGCACCAGCGCGAGCCTACCATCATTGAGCTGGCCAACAGCGTGGGCGCAAAAAAAGAAGAGGTCGTGTTCGCGCTCGACGCAATCATGGACCCGGTTTCGCTGTTTGAACCGGTCTGGGGTGACGAAGGAGATACCATCTGCGTGATGGATCAGGTGGGCGACACCAAAAATACGGATGAGCACTGGCTGGAGCAGATTGCGCTTCGCGAGGCGATCAACGGCTTGAGCGAGCGTGAGAAGCGTATCGTCCAGCTGCGCTTCTTTGAAGGGAGGACGCAGATGGAAGTCGCAAAGGAAATCAACATTTCGCAGGCGCAGGTTTCGCGTCTGGAAAAAGGCGCGCTTGAGCGCATCCGAAAGCAGATATAAACAAAACGGCGCGGCGTAAGACGCGTAACGCATAAGGGCACGAACGGAACCGGAGGGTTCCAGGGAAGGCAGACGGCAGATTTTGTTGTCTGCCTTTGCCTTTTGAACGGGTGTTTTCCGTGCACCCTCGCAGCGGTGCAGAAGTTTGCCCGTCAGCGCCCGCAGCATGTTTGCCTACCCGCTTCACACACCGCGCCCGGGTTCAGCGTGTCTCGCCAACGCTGTTCACCGGCGTGGTAGTGAGATAAATGATGCTGTGGTGAATCGAAGTTTCCCGAATATAGCGAAGGACATAGGTAAGGGTGGCGTCGGACGCCG
>JBFWIM010000037.1:0-8360 GCA_050255995.1 Intestinibacillus sp. | reverse complement strand
TAGATGCCGCCGTTTATGTAATAGGCCGGCTGCGCATAGCTGGTCATGTTCTGGTCGTAGACAAAGCCTTCTCCGATGTAAAAGGTCAGTGTATTGGGCTGGCTCGACATTACCAGCGTCTTTTGCGAGGCATTATAGTAAGCTGTCACGCCAAGCGCCCCGGTGAATACGGAATAGGGGACGTACATTTCGCCGTTTTTCCGGGTGGGCATGGTGCTGTCGGACAGTGACAGGAACTGGTCGTTGATGGCTGTCAGGATGATGTTTTGCGCCGCAGAGGCCTGCGTAATGCACAGCAGTAGGGCTGTCGCCAGCAGGATACAGAGCGCGCGCTTACAATATTTCATAGAGAAGGCTCCTTCAGAGAATCCAAAAAAATGGCACAAATCGCTTGCGTCCAGTATAACATTTTCCGATCCGTTTTGCAATCCGACGTAAAAAACCAAAAATAGCCGCCGCAGCTCTTGAAAAAACGGCAAAAGTTTTATAAAATAAAAACAGTGAAATTATTGCAGGAAACAGAAAAGAGTGATGAAAGATGCTTGATATCAAGTACGACCTTGCAAAAACCCTTAAGGAGAAGCCCGATCAGAGCAAACTGGGCTTTGGCTTATATTACACCGACAATATGTTCATTGTCGATCACACTGAGGGCATTGGCTGGCACGACGCGCGTATTGTACCTTATGCGCCGCTGTCGCTCGACCCGGCGGCCATGGTGCTGCACTACGCGATGGAGTCCTTCGAGGGGATGAAGGCCTACCGCACGCCCACGGGCGCAATTCAGCTGTTCCGTCCGGACAAGAATGCGCAGCGCATGATCAACACCAACAAGCGCATGTGTCTCCCCGCGCTGCCGGTCGAGGATTTTGTGCAGGCGGTGAAGGCGCTCGTTAAGGTGGAGCAGAACTGGGTTCCGGCGCAGGAGGGCACGAGCCTGTACATCCGTCCCTTTGTCATCGCGACGGAGCCGCATCTTGGCGTGCGTCCGTCCAGAACCCATCAGTTTATCATCATCTGCTCGCCGGTCGGCGCGTATTATGAGACCGGCATCAATCCGGTCAAAATTTTCGTCGAAGACGAGTACACGAGAGCCTGCCCCGGCGGCACCGGCTTTACCAAGTGCGGCGGCAACTATGCCGCGTCCCTGATCTCCCAGGTCAAGGCGCACGATCTTGGCTATGAGCAGACCCTGTGGCTGGACGGCGTCGAGCATAAATATGTGGAGGAAGTCGGTTCCATGAACTGCTTCTTCAAAATTGACGGCACGGTCTACACCGCGCCTTGCGCCGGCACGGTGCTGCCCGGCGTTACCCGCATGTCCTGCATCGAACTGATCCGGCACTGGGGGATTCCGGTTTCCGAGGAGCGCCTGCCGATCGCCGACATTATGAAGGCGTCCCGCGAAGGCAAGCTGGAGGAGGTCTTCGGCACGGGTACGGCGGCGGTCATTTCTCCGGTCGGGGAGCTGCGTTACGAGGGCGAGGTCGCCCATATCAACGGCGGCAAAATCGGCGAGATTACCCACAGGCTGTACAACACGCTGACCGGCATCCAGTGGGGCAAGCTGCCCGATGAGCTGGGCTGGACAGTCACGGTAGACTGACAGAAAAAGAGAGCGCCTTACGGCGCTCTTTTTTGTCCCGTAAAAGCCGCGTTACGGTCACGGCCTAAGGCGCGAAGCCTTCAAGCGCGAGCTGGGGGTCTGCGAGATTGACCAATTCCAGGCCACAGTGCCTTGCATAGCGCACGGTATAAGCCGTGCCGCCCGGCAGGCCGTCATAATAGCAGATCAGGCGCGTGGCGGCATCGACCAGAAAACGGTTGCGGGCATGGAAACAGCCGGGCGTGTAGGTGGGCGAAAGCAGATAAACCTGCGCTGCGCGTCGGAGCACCTGGTCATACAGCGTACGCCAGGCAGGCGCCCAGTCGGCGTCCTGACCGTCAAACGGGATTGCGCAGATAAGGGAAAGATGCAGCGCATCCGCGAGTTCGAGCACGGTCTGCGCCGCCCACAGATCGAAGCCGCGGCTCATGCCGGTCACAAAATGGGTGCAGCCTTGTGCGGCTGCCGCACAGACAGCCTCATGCAGCGGCGCAGCCAGAAAAGCAGGGATGCCGGTCTCCTCCGCGGGACAGCCGGTTATTTTTTCCGGACGGTAGCCTGAAAAGCAGCAGGTAGAGGTACGAAGCGGTTCGGTCATAACGCTTCCTCCGAAACGAATATTTGTTCGGAATTAGTATATCATATTTGGGAGAAAAGGCAAGACTTTCTTTGTACTTTTGGCGTCCGACGGTTTTCATATTGTCATGCTCTGGGAAAACTGATACAATAAACACAAAACCAGCGGGGGAGGATAGGAAATGCAGCAATCCGGTCGGTTTACCTATGTACTGCGCCAGATGTTCCGGCGTTATTTTTCAGACGGTGTTTCGCAGTCGGCGGCGGAACTGGCATATTTTCTGCTGTTTTCGTTTTTTCCGCTGCTCATGTTTCTCAACTCCGTGCTGGCACGCATGGATCTGTCTGCGGAAAGCCTGCACACCGTTACGCAGTTTATGCCGCGCAGTGTGCAGAGCATGATTGAAACCTATGTCTCTTACATCAGTTCGCAGCCCTCTGTCAGCCCGCTGGTCATTGGCATTGGGCTCACGCTGTTCTTCATGTCGCGCGCGATGCGTTCGCTGATGCGTACGGCAAACCGCATTTACCGTGTGGAACTGCGCGTCGGCGGCCTGTATCAGGGGCTGATGTCCCTTATGTTCACAGCGGGCTTTCTGCTTGCCATCATCGGCAGTTTCCTGATTGTTGTCATCGGGCGCACAGCGCTGCGTCTTGTCAGCGAGTGGGTGGCCATTCCGGAGTGGCTGGACAAATTTGCGCGCAGCGGCGGCTATTGGATCGCGGTTGCGGCGATTTTTGCGTTTCTGATGCTGTTTAACCGTGTGGTACCCAATATTCGCCTGTCCTGGCGGGACGCGCTCCCGGGGGCGCTGTTCTCCCTGATCGCATGGTTCGCGTTTTCCATGGGCTTTTCGTTCTATGTGGACAATATGGGACGCTATTCCCTGCTGTATGGTTCACTCGGCGCGATGATCGTGCTCATGCTGTGGCTTTACCTGACCGGAACGGTGATGATCATGGGGACGCAGCTCAACCACATCATTATGGTCATGCGCCGTTATCAGGATCACGATGCGCCGCAGCCGCACGGCGCGAACTGAACTGCCTGCTTTTTGCATCCTGCGCCGCATGGCGTTGGAGATATATAGACTGATTCGGGAGGAAAATGAACATGAAAGTAGTGGCAATTAACGGCAGTCCTCATAAAGCGGGCAATACCTATCAGTGCTTAGAGGAAGTCGGCAAGGAAATCCGCGCTGCGGGAATTGAATACGAAATTCTGCAGGTGGGAACCCGGGTATATCCGTGTATGGCATGCGGCCACTGTCTGGAGCATCATGAATTCAGCTGCATCCAGAAGGACGACGGCGTAAACGACATCATTGCCAAGTGCATTGAGGCGGACGGCATCATCCTGGGTTCGCCGGTGTATCACGGCGGCATTGCGGGCGGCATGAAGAGCGTGCTGGACCGTCTGATGCTGTGCGGCGGCTGTGTGGACAATCAGTTGCATCACAAGGTGGGCGCTGCAATCTGCACGCTGCGCCGTTCGGGCGGTACGGATACTTACCACCAGCTGCTTGCGACCATGGACGCGATGGAGATGGTCATCGTCACCTCCGATTACTGGAACGTGGTGCATGGACACGCCGAGGGCGAGGTACAGAAGGACATTGAGGGCATGGAGGTCATGGCAAAGCTTGGCCGCAACGTAGCGTGGATGGTCAGGGTGATCGACGCCGCCAAGGGCAAGATCGATCCGCCGGAGACCCATGCACGAACCTTTATGAACTTTATCCGCTGAAAACAGCGCAAAAAAGAGGAACCGTCTGGGGTGACGGTTCCTCTTTTTATGTTTTCGAATGGCCGGGTGTTTACTCACTGAGCAGCATGCGGTCATTTTCAATATTGAATTTTTCCAGCAGGTCGCGGACGGAGAGGTTTTTCTTTTCCTCCCCCTGGATATCGACAACGATACGTCCGGCATCCATCATAATCAGACGATTGCCGTACTGAATCGCGTTCTTCATGTTATGCGTGACCATGAGCGTGGTCAGGTTGTCGCGTGCGATGATCTCCTCGGTCAGCTGGAGCACCTTGTCCGCCGTTTTGGGGTCAAGTGCGGCGGTGTGCTCGTCCAGCAGAAGCAGATCGGGCTTTTGCAGCGTTGCCATGAGCAGCGTGAGCGCCTGGCGCTGACCGCCGGACAGCAGGCCGACCTTGCTCGTCATGCGGCTTTCCAGGCCGAGGCCGAGCGATGCCAGCTTCTCACGGTACAGCTCGCGCTCGCCGCCTGTGATGCCGCCGCGCAGACCACGGGCCTTGCCGCGGCGGTAGGCGATCGCAAGGTTCTCCTCAATGCCCATGGTCGCCGCGGTGCCCATCATGGGATCCTGAAACACGCGGCCGAGGAAGCGGGCGCGCTTATGCTCGGGCAGAGCAGTCAGATCGAAGCCATTCAGGTGGATAGAGCCGGAATCGACCGGGAACACGCCCGCGATCAGGTTCAGCATGGTGGACTTGCCCGCGCCGTTGCCGCCGATGACCGTGACGAAATCGCCCGGATTCAGTGTGAGCGACAGGTTATTGATGGCGGTCTTTTCGTTGACCGTACCGGCGTTAAAAGTCTTGTGGAGTTCTTTGAGTTCAAGCATTGGGCTTTCCCTCCTTCTTGATGCGTTTGCCGAAATATTTGCCCTTCCAATGAGGGATGGCGAGGAAGATTGCAACAATCACTGCGGAGAGCAGCTTGAGGTAATCGGCGTTGAGGCCGAACCACAGCACAACCTGAAGCACAATATAGTAGATAATTGCGCCGATAACGACCGATACCAGGCGGAGCGCGAAATTGCGGAACAGGCGGCCGAAGACGACGTCGCCGATAATGACGGCAGCAAGACCGATGACGATGGAACCAATGCCCATTTTCACGTCCGCGAAGCCGTTATACTGGCTGAGCAGCGCGCCTGAGAGCGCGACCAGACCGTTGGAGAGCATCAGGCCGAGAATCTTGGTGACGTTGATGTTAATGCCCTGCGCACGGCACATCGCGGGGTTTGCGCCGGTCGCGCGGATGACGGAGCCAAGCTCCGTGCCGAAGAACCAGTACAGGATCGCGATGATGACAACGGCAAAGACCGCAACCACCAGAATGGCGTTTGTGATATAGCGCAGAGAGACCAGCAGGTCATACTTGTCCACACTGATGGCCTGATTCGACTTCTGCATAATCCGCAGATTGATGGAATACAGGCTGAGCTGCGTCAGAATGCCGGCGAGCAGCGCAGGAATTCCCATGAAGGTGTGCAAAAAGCCCGTAACCAGGCCGGCGAGCATGCCCGCAATCAGCGCAGCCAGCATGGCAGCCCAAACGCTGTGTCCGGCGAGCATCATCATGATGCAGGTTGCACCGCCCGTTGTGATGGAGCCGTCAACGGTCAGGTCGGCAACGTCGAGCACTTTGAAGGTGATAAAGACGCCGATGGCCATAATGCCCCAAATAAGCCCCTGCGCGACCGCGCCGGGCAGGGCGGAAAAAAGATCCAGAATATTCAAGTTCATTCCCCCACAAGTGTTATAAAAAGCAAAGATACATATATTATAACGAAAAGCAGCGGAAAAGGGAAGTTCTTTTCCGCTGCTTTTTTGCTTTTTATTTGACTGGGTTACTGGGAAATTATCCCTCGATCGGCGTATAGCCTTCCGGAGGGGTCAGGCCGAGCTGGTCGCAAATGGTCTTATTGTACTTTTTAGTGACGTTCGGCGCGTACTGGATGGGCATTGTGGTGATATCCGCACCCTTGGCAAGGATGTCATATGCCATCTGGCCGGTAACCTCGCCCAGCTCCTTATAGCTGATGGACAGGGTTGCCACGCCGCAGCCGGATGCGATGCCCTCTTCGCCTGCGATGACCGGAACCTTCGCCGGAATGGTGACGTTCGCGATGATGCCGGTGTTGTCGGCAACCGTATTATCGGTGGGAACATAGATCACGTCGCTGGACTGGCAGGCCTTGGTTACGACGGCGGACAGGTCGTTGGAATCCGCGAAAGAATACTCGGTGCAGGTATAGCCGAGCTTCTCCAGCTCAGGCTTGATCACGCTGATCTGATAGGCGGAGTTCGGCTCGCCGGAGCAGTACAGCAGGCCGACGTTCTTGGCGTCCGGGAACCACTCGTTCAGCATGGCAGCCTGCTGATCCAGCGGCGCGAGATCGGAGGTGCCGGAAATGTTGCGGCCGGTGGTGCCGGAAAAATCGGACATCTCAAGCGCGGTGGCATAGTCCGTGACAGAGGTGCCGAGAACGGGGATTTTGTCGGTGCCGGAAGCGGCGGACTGCAGCGGCGCGGTCGCGTTGGCGAGAATCATGTCGACGTTGCCGGAAACAAAGCTGTTAATGATCGTCGAGCAGGTGGCGGCGTCGCCGGAAGCGTTCTGGTTATCGAACTCAACCGTCGCGCCGTCGGCCTCGAGCAGCTCCTTCAGCTTGGACATAAAGCCCTCGGTCGCAGCGTCGAGCGCCGGGTGCTGGGCCAGCTGGCAGATGCCGACTTTGAAGGTTTTGCCGGAAATATCACTGGCGGCAGCGCTGTCGCCAGCCCCGGCTGTGTCGGTGTTAGCGGTGTCGGGATCGGACTTGCCGCCGCAGCCCGCGAGCATACCGACGGACATGGCGCTTGCCATGAGCAGAGCCAGCAGTCTCTTGTTCAATTTCATGTTTACCCATCCTTTTGCATTTTAGATTGAGCGGCGAACCGTTTGGTTTACCTCAGTTTTACATTTTAGCAGTTCAAAGCGGTAAGGTCAAGCAGATTCCCCATAAAAACTGACGGGATGGAAAAACAGACCGGAATCGACAGGGCACTCATGGAATAACAGCTATCAGACCGTTGCAAAATTAACCGGCAGCACGTACAGCAGGATAGAATAAAAGTGTGTGATCGCTCCGGCCAGCACAAACAGATGCCAGACCGGGTGGAAATAGGGGATTTTCCGGATGACATAGAAAACCACGCCGACCGTATAAAATACCCCGCCGGCCGCCAGCGTGACAACGCCGCCGAGCGGAAGAGTGACGAGCAGCGGCCGCAGCGCGAATACGACCGCCCAGCCCATCAGCACATAGCAGACGACCGAGATCTTGGCATAGCGTTTGAGGTCAATGGCGTTCAGCACGATACCGATCACGGCCATCGCCCAAATCACGGCGAAAATCGTCCATCCCAGCGGGCCGCGCAGATTGATGAGCGTATAGGGCGTATAGGTTCCTGCAATCAGCAGATAGATTGCGCAGTGATCCAGAATGCGCAGCACGCGTTTTGCTGCGGGGTAGGGCAGGGCATGATAGCAGGTAGAAGAAATAAACATCGCAAACAGAGTGATACAGTAGATCGTGACGCTCACGCTCGCCCAGATATCGCCGAAGTGGACTGACAGCGCCAGCATGTAGCCATAGCCGACCAGCGCGAGCGCCGCTCCGACGCCGTGGGAAACCGCGTTAAAAATTTCTTCGCCCAGGGTGTACCTTGGGCAATTGGGTTCAGCCATGAATGAATCCTCCATGTAGGCGGTGGATGTTATTATGCACAATTTTAAGTCGAATGTAATGGTCAAATAGCACAAAAAATGACCGTAAAACGAGGGGAAACAGCAACAACGAGGAAAATCGGTAAAAATGGGAAAAAAGGCTTTCCTTTTTAAATGGCAATTGTTATAATGAATCTAAGAAAACTGAATCGCACTTATCAAAAATTTTGGGAGGTATATGCTCATGACAAGAGGCATCAAGGTCAAGAATACGGAGGATATCCAGAAGATTAACCAGATCGTCAGCCACTACGGCTATGATATCTGGATTCACGGTAAGAGCGGTATGGTTGATGCGAAAAGCTTGCTCGGCATGTTTCTGCTCAGCCTGAACGAGCCCCTCAAGCTTGTCGTTGAGGACGACGTGGATACGGCTGCGCTGTTCAAGGAGCTTGGCGATTATCTGGAGATCGAGGATTAAGACCGCTATGGCGTCCGGCTTTGCCGGACGCTTTTTCTTGCCCTGATATAGCAATAAAAGGCCTGCGCCTGCGGCGCGGGCCTTTTGCTTCGGATTGAGGGCGCGAATTAAGGTACGAGACGGGTCATGTCACGCGGGAACATGGAAGCGTCGCGGACGTTGGCAAGGTTCAGCAGCTGCATGGTCAGGCGCTCCAGACCGATGCCAAGGCCGCCATGCGGGGGCAT
>JBFWIM010000036.1:0-15385 GCA_050255995.1 Intestinibacillus sp. | reverse complement strand
TTTCCTTGATTTTCGCGGTCGCTTCCTCGGGCGTTTCGACCCGCCAGACGGCCGGTGAATCTGGACCGTTTTTCTGTAAACTGATCCTCTCCGTACGGCTCCGCCGGGATATAGTAGTCCTTTTCCATGCTGTCCGTTCTGCCTTTAATTCCTGTCTTCCAACTGATACTGCTCCAGACGGCCAAATGCTTTGTCATCCACCACGGCCTCGACCAGCATGCCGCCTTCCGCATATTCAACACCGAGCACCTGCGCCTCGCGGTGCAGCATGTCGAGCAGCGAGCCCTCACTGTACGGAATCAGCAAACGCACCTGGTGTTTGCCGCGCCCGAGCGCCTTTTCAATTTCCTCAAGCAGGCGGTCGATACCCTCGCCGGTCTTGGCCGAGATACGCACGCCTTCCCGCCCTGTGAACTGGAGCACGTCCGGATCGCACTTATCCGCCTTGTTGTACACCATGACGCAGGGGATGTGCTGCGCGCCGAGCTGGGCAACGACCCGCTCGACCGTTGCGGCCTGCTCCCGCCAGTGCGGGTCGGAAAGATCGACAACGTGCAGCAGCAAGTCGGCGTAGCTGAGTTCCTCCAGCGTGGCCTTAAAGGCCGACACCAGATGGTGCGGCAGTTTGCGGATAAAACCGACCGTGTCGGACAGC
The DNA here is from genome assembly GCA_050255995.1 of Intestinibacillus sp. Taxonomy (GTDB): domain Bacteria; phylum Bacillota; class Clostridia; order Oscillospirales; family Butyricicoccaceae; genus Intestinibacillus. Next base: position 14,730 of record JBFWIM010000036.1, on the reverse strand, counting down.
AGAATCTCCTGCGTGTCGGAAATACGCTTTTTGCGCGTTGTCGGGTCGAGCGTATCAAACAGGCGGTCGTTCGCCTCGATACCCGCCCCAGTCAGCGTGTTGAGCAGCGTCGACTTGCCTGCGTTGGTGTAGCCGACGACCGCGACCATCGGCAGCTCGGTCTTTTCCCGCTGGCGGCGCTGCACCGCACGCACCTGCCGCACCTGTTCCAGATCGCGCTTCAGGCTTGCGATGCGGCCGCGGATGTGCCGGCGGTCGCTCTCCAGCTTGGTTTCGCCCGGGCCGCGCGTGCCGATGCCGCCGCCCAGACGGCTCATGGATTTGCCGAGACCGGAAAGCCGCGGCAGGATATACTGGTACTGCGCAAGCTCCACCTGAAGCTTGCCCTCACCTGTGCGGGCGCGCTGGGCAAAGATGTCGAGGATCAGCCCGGAGCGGTCGAGTACGGTGCGCCCGGTAATCTCTTCGAGCGTGCGCATCTGCGAGGGCGACAGCTCGTTGTCAAAGACGATCAGTCTGGCGTCCTGGGCCTCGGCGAGCAGACGGATCTCCTCGGCCTTGCCCTCACCGATGAAGGTGCGCGCATCGGGCGCGGGACGCGACTGCAGCACCCGGCCGACGCTTTCACCGCCCGCGGTTTCAAGCAGCGCCTCCAGCTCGTCCATGGTCTCCTCGTCGGAGTCCTCCTCCGGTGCGAAGCCGTGGCACGACAGCCCGACCAGCACCGCACGTTCTTTTTTTTGTCCTTGTTCGATATTGTCCGTCACTGTGCGAACCTCCGCATGGTATTTTCTCTAAAAAGCCGAAAAAATAGTTATTTAGTAATTATACCACATTCCGGCTCCTTTATCCAATCGCTTTTTTCTGTATTGGCAACAAATTCCTCTTTACAAACAAATGTTCCCATGATATCATGATTTAAAACATACGTTCCGTCTTGGAGGTGTTTCGCCATGTCAACCCCGCGCTCTGTATTGCATGTGGATGTGAACAGCGCATTTCTCTCGTGGTCTGCTGTGAAAATGCTGGAAGAGGGCGCGTCTTTGGACGTTCGCACGATCCCCTCGGTTGTCGGCGGCGACGAAACCGCCCGGCGCGGCATCGTTCTTGCCAAGTCGCACCCCGCGAAGGCTTATGGCATCCAAACCGGCGAGCCGCTTTTTGAGGCACGGCGTAAATGCCCCGGCCTGGTCATCGTTCCGGCGGACTATGCGGTGTATTCCAGACAGTCCAACCGTCTCTATCGTCTGCTCTGCGAATATTCTCCGCTGATCCAGCGCTACTCCATCGACGAGTGCTTCCTTGAGTATACCGGCATGGAGGGCATCTACGGCGCAGCGGCAGACTGTGCTGAAGAAATCCGGCGCCGCTGTGAGCAGGAGCTGGGCTTTACGGTCAATGTCGGCGTCGGCTCCAATAAGCTGCTTGCCAAAATGGCGGGCGAACTGCGCAAGCCGAACTGCGTCAACACGCTTTTCTCACGTGAAATTCCGGAAAAGCTGTGGCCGCTGCCGGTGCGGGAGCTGTTCATGGTGGGCCGCGCCACCGAAAAGGAGCTGTGCCGCCGCGGCGTCATGACCATCGGCGACCTTGCGCGCATGGATCCCGGCATCATCCGCCATCACCTAAAAAGTCACGGCGTGCTGGTATGGGGCTATGCCAACGGCATTGACGCCTCTCCGGTGGTGCCGAACGACACGGTCGCATCCAAGAGCTATTCCAACTCGGCCACGCTTCCGCGCGACGCCGTATCCCGTGCGGGCGCGCATGCGGCACTGCTACCGCTGTGCGAGAGCGTTGCGGAACGGATGCGGCGCGATGGCTTCGGCTGCCGTCTGGTCGGCGTACAGATCAAATACGGTGATTTTTCCTTTGCCCAACGCCAGCATGTCCTGCCGCAGACAACCTCGGACTCACGGGCTCTGTTTTCCCGCGTCTGCACGCTGTTTGACGATCTGTGGGACGGCCGGCCTGTCCGCCTGCTTGGCGTGCGTCTGGCCGAACTGTCTGAGCCCTGCGCCGAGCAGCTCACACTGGCAGATGCGCGCAGGCAGCGCAGCCGTGCCATGCTTGACAGCGCTGCCGACCGTATCCGGCTGAAATACGGCCGCCGCAGCCTGATCCCCGCCGCGATGCTGTGCACAGATTTCTCTCATCTTGACCGCTACGCCCCGGAAAGTGAAAAAACCCGTACCAACAGTCCGTTTTGATCGCAGCGCAGACAAACAAAAACGCCATACCACCACTCCGTGTACAGCGTTTCTCTACCCGTGCTATTTTATGCTTTCCGCCATCTTCAAAAACTCGTCACAGCCGCATCTCCCCGCCAGACAATACGTTGAGGTGCTGTCCGACCAGAGGAGCGTGCAGATGTTTCCTCCCTGTACAAGGAGGCCATTCCTGCCGTTGATGGTAACAGGCACCCCTTGGTCATTTGTTTTCTGCGTCGTGACTTCCCCGCTGAATTTGAAATACTTATATATAATCCTTACATTTTTATTGTAATAGATTTGTACAAGAGAATTTTCCTCTGCCGTCGTTTCCTCCAGCAGGAATCCGTCCGGCAGATAGGTTGGCAGTCTGAACAATGGCACATAAGGCTTTATGTTTCCCCGCATTGTTCCCCCTGTCGGTCGAATGTGACTTTGCATAATGCCGCTGTTGTCAGAGATGCCGCGCACCAAGTTAAAAAGGCAGCCATGCCCTATGTGCATACCGAGCCATAGAAGGCTCGTCGCTACAGCCAGGCAGATGGCAACAGGACACCGGTTTTTGCTTTTGGATCGCACGGTTTTCCATTTCGCTCTCTTTGCTTTCAGGAAAATGGCATGCATTTTCCTATTCAGCTTCCGCGAAGGTTTAACGCCGTCACAGTGAGCCGAATCTTCACAAAAGCAATCATACAGTGCACCAAGTTCCTCCTGCACCGCTTTATGTAACAACTCATCCAGGTTTTTTTCTGTCCCCCCGCTCTTCAACCCCCATCGTCCCCCTTTTCTACCAGAATTTTTTTGATCTTATTTCTCGCACGGTACAGCCTTTGATTCACAAGATTTTCTTCAAGACCCAAGAGCTTTGCAATCTGTGCGCTGGACAATCCCACGCTGTATTTCAGAAGCAGCGGCGTTCCATACTTGCCGTCAAGGGTGTGTATCGCCTCCCTTAACCGTTCCATGGATTCTTTCCGGAGCAACTGCTCAAGCAGATCTGTCTGTTGTGGGTCCGCGGTATTGTTGTCCTCCTCTTCATGGATCGCCCGCACCCCAATGGTCCGAATCTTGCTCTCATAGAGGTCGGTCACCGCCTGTCTGCACATCAGGATCAGCAGACCGCCTGTCTGGCGTGCATCTTCCTCCCGGATGCGATCCGCAAAGCCGATCACTTTCTCAAACGTCTGCTGCACCGCATCTTCCGCCAACTGTCTGTCATCAGTCGCGCTAAGCGCGGCCCGCAGCATGGCACCGGCATATTTCCAATACAGGCGCTCTACCTTTTGCGCAGCGCCTGGCGACCAGTCTGCCCTCATCCCAAAATCCACCTTCGTCATAAACATTTTTTCATTATATAGAAAATTATGCTGCTTTACAATTTATTTAATATTATAGATGATTCCTCTGAGAAGGCTGTATGTTTATCTTTCCCATTTATGGTAAATTAAAAGACTCCTGGAAAGGAAAGCGCCGATTTGGCGCTGTTCCAGCCAGCCAAATCGGCGTTTATCTCACGTAAAAGGTTGTTTCATAAGAAAGCTGTATTTCCCGCACAACGCCGCTGGGACTGGCCAGATAGCCGAACACGTTTTCCAATACTTCATAAACATGCACCGGTGAAACCTCGAAACGGTTAAACATATATGCGATAAATGATGCCGATGACAATTCCTGTGTGATATCATAAACCACAACACCGTTTCCCTCAATTCCATACTGTGTTACCCCATCGCTTTCGCGACTTACAAGTTGATACATCGCCAAAACCTCCTAACCGCATTTCATATTTAAAAGGACATACTCATATTTAAATACAGTCTTTGGCGATGAAATCTTACAGTATTTCCAAAGAAATTTTTAAATCTATCTTTTGCAAAACGCATTTTATAAACAAAAAATAAAAAAGCTCCGTGAACCTGTGGTTCACGGAGCTTTATCTCTGTGTTTACTTGTCGAGATTGAATCTCTTCTTAAAGCGGTCAACACGTCCGCCTGTATCTACCAGCTTCTGCTTACCGGTAAAGAACGGGTGACACTTCGAGCAAATTTCGACAGAGATGTTCTCCTTGGTGGAGCCGGTTTCGATCACATTGCCACAAGCGCAGCGAATGGTTGTCTGCTTGTAGCCCGGATGGATACCTTCCTTCATGCTTGTTTCACCTCTTTCCGCATAAGCCTTACAGTCGTAAAATTATGATATCACAGCCCGAACAAAAATGCAAGGACTTTCTTCTCAGATTTATCCCTTATTTCGCGCAGGCGCGCCTGCGGAATTGCCTTCATTATAACTGCCGTTATAGCTCCCGATCACCGTTTTGCGAAACGGCGACAAAAGCATGCCAAGGGCCAGTGCCCCCAGCGCCGCAATCACCAAAATCAGCACCCGCTCAGATACGGGGCGTTCGTCCGCCACCAGGGAACGCAGAAATCCACGCATATAGGTAGTCTCCTTTCAGTCCGGATAAGCGAGTTTCTCAGGGGTCCAGCTCGCCAGTACCGGAATCATGCCGCGCGCGATTGCCCGCGCGCCCTCCAGATCGTGCTCCAGATAATTGCCGCACTCGGGCCGGCTGACGCCCGGAACCTCGCCTGCAAATCCTGCGATAAAGTCCATGGTCGCGCGTATGAGTGCAATCGCATCCTGCGCGCTCATGTCGCGCACCAGAAAATAAAAGCCGGTGCGGCAGCCCATCGGCCCGCAGTAAATGATCTGATCTCCGCGCGCGGAATTGCGCGTATAGGTGGCAAACAGATGTTCAAAAGTATGCATCGCGGCATTTTCCAGATAAACGCCGTCGTTGGGTTTGACCACGCGAATATCATAGGTGGTGATGTCTCCATCCACGCGGGAGACATACATGCCGGGGGTCAGCGTGTCATGGTTGACTTCAAAGCTTGCAATTCGTTTCATGGTTACAACACTCCGTCTCGGTTGTCTTAGTCGTTTTTATCATTATAACACAGATCCCGCAAAACAAAAGCGGTTTTTGGGTTTTGTGCGTCTCCTTGACGGATCGCCGCTCAATCCTGTATAATGAAGGCTGCATAAAAGCGTTTTCATAAAAGGAGATTACAATATGATATGGGGAATTCTGGGCGCGCTTGATGAGGAAATCTCGCTGATCCGTGAAAAAATGGACGTAAAAGAAACCGTCGATATGCTCGGCACCACGTTCCACATCGGCACGGTCTTCGGCAAGCAGACTGTGCTGGCGTGCTGCGGCATCGGCAAGGTCAACGCCGCGGTTTGCGCGACAACCATCATACAGGGCTTCGGCGCGGATTGCGTCGTCAATGTCGGCATTGCCGGCGCCATGCGCCACGGGCTGCGCGTCATGGATGTGGTTGCCGCGCGTGAGGTCGGCTTTCACGATCAAGACGCCGTCATGCTGAACTACTATCCGAAGCAGGCGTTCTTCCGCACCGACGACGGCCTTCTGGATCTGTGCATCCGCGCCTGCGGCGAACTGGACGAGCTGAACGGCGCTTTCTCCACCGGCCGCATTGTCTCCGGCGACATCTTTGTAAACGACAGGGATACCAGGGAGCGTATCAACACTGCATATGAACCCGCCTGCGTTGAAATGGAGGGCGCTGCCATCGGCCATACGAGTTTCATGCATGACGTGCCGTTTCTGGTCATCCGCACCATGTCGGACACCGCCGACGATCAGGCGCAGGAAACCTACGATAACTTCATCCACGACGCCGCAAAGCAGAGCGCGCACATCATCCTTAAAATGCTCGAGATCGCCTGACCGAAAACCGCATTGTAAACTTTGCCTTGACAACGGTTTACAATGCGGTTATACTTTACCTGTCCGTAAACCATATTTAAAAATCCAGTTTACCGTCAGGAGGATCTATGAAAAGCTCTATGAAAACCATGGTCGCCGCTGCAATGTTCGCCGCGCTGACCGCTGTTTGCTCGCAAATCGCCATTCCCCTGCCCTGGGGGGTACCGCTCAACCTTGCCACCCTGTCTGTATTTTTGTCCGGCGCGCTGCTCGGCGTGAAATGGGGCTTTATCAGCCAGCTCGTCTATGTGCTGCTCGGCGCGGTCGGCGTGCCGGTCTTTGCAGGGTTCCGCGGCGGTCTGGGTGCGCTGACTGGCCCCACGGGCGGCTATCTGCTTGGCTACCTGCTTGCCGCCCTGCTGGTCGGCCTGCTGATACAGCTCCGCCCCCACAGCAAATGGATGCTGCCCGTCTCCATGGTGTGCGGTCTTGCGGTTTGCTACATACTCGGCACCGCCTGGTTTATGGCGTTGACTCATACCGGTATGCTTGTCGCGTTTGCGAAATGCGTGTTGCCTTTTCTGCCTGGTGACGCAGCCAAAATCGTGGTTGCAAGCCTGATCACTGCGCGCGTTGGCGCGCTGCACCTGCGAAGCGCCGCGGAAAATGCCGCCGCCTGACCTTCCCGGATTCGTTCGCTTTCCTCCGCATTTTTATCTTAACAGAGGCCGGACTCCTGCTGCTTCGAACAACGGTATGCACCGTTGTCCCGGGCTGCTTAGAATCCGGCCTCTTACTTTATGCTGCGCTGCTTTCGACTTCGGGCGTCAAGTGGCGCAGATCCTTGTTATAAATACGCCACAGCAGGCCGAGCGATACCAGAAACGCCGCGATTTCTGCGATCGGAAAGGCCATCCAGACGCCGGGCATTCCAAAAAGCTTTGCCAACACAAACGCCACCGGCAAAATGACGACAAGCTGACGCGCAACCGAGACGATCAGGCTGTCTATGCCGCGTCCCACTGCCTGAAACAGCGTAGAATTCACGATGCCGAAGGCCGCGCCGACAAATGACAGGCTGATAAACCGCAACGCGGGCACGCCGATTTTCAGCATATCTTCGGAGGCGCTGAACAGCGTCAAAAGCTTATCTGGAATCGCCCAGAAAAGGATTGTGCCGAGCACCATAATGCAGAACGCCGAGATGAAGGTGATTTTATAGGCGCTGATCAACCGGTGTCGATTCCGCGCGCCGTAATTGTAACCCAACACGGGCATGGCTCCCTGCGTCAACCCAAATACCGGCATAAAAATGAAGCTCTGCAGTTTGAAATAAATGCCGAATACCGCGACCGCGGTGGCGGAAAGCGTATTGAGGATGCCATTCATACCGGCCAGCATAATGGACGAGATCGCCTGCATCACAATCGCCGGAAAGCCGACCTGATAAATCTGCCCGACAATGTAGCCCGAAAAACGAAAACCGCGAAACGAAATGCGCAGTCCGTGATTGTGCCTGAACATTACGATCAGGCCGATTACCATGCTGACGCCCTGACCAATGACGGTTGCCAGGGCGGCGCCCGCAACTCCCATTCTGGGGAAGCCCAGCAGTCCAAAGATCATAATCGGGTCCAAAATCAAATTGGTGACAGCGCCCGCAAGATTCTGTACCATCGGGAACAGCATATTTCCCGTTGCCTGGATGGTTTTCTCCGCACTCATGGATACGATCGGAAAGCACGCCAACCCCAACGCAATACGCGTATAGATAACGCCGCCTGAGAACACCTCGGGATCGTTCGTAAATGCATGGAAGTAAGGCCCGGTCACAACAAGCGCAAGCAGCAGGAACAACAGGCCGCTGATGACCGCAAGCACGATGCCGTGAGTCGCCGCATTTCCCGCTTCGTCAATATTTTTCTCACCCAGGCGGCGGGAAATCAGCGAGTTCAGGCCAACGCCTGTTCCCACACCGACCGAGATCATGAGCATCTGCAGCGGAAACGCGAGAGATACCGCAAGCAGCGCTTTTTCACTGATCATTGCAACGAAAATGCTGTCTACAATGTTATACAGCGCCTGAATCAACATTGCGACAATGCCGGGAAGGGCCATGCTGGCAATCAACTTGCCCATGGGCATCGTCGCCAGTTTATTTCCTTTGATTTCTTCCACTTTTTCTCCTCCTGTAGCGAAAAAACAGGGCTGCACCGGCAAAATTCCCATCGTGCAGCCTTACATGTTTTTAATTTTAACCCAATTAAAATTATTTTTCAAATGTTTTTTACAATGGATCGCCGTCTATTCAGATCCAGCGCGCCATGTGGCACAGCGGCCCATTTCCCATGCCGAGATCCAGCCCCCAGGCGATCGTATCGGTGACATACGCCTTGGCCTGCCGCGCGGCGTCCGCAAGCGGCAGCCCCTGCGCCAAACAGGCCGCAACCGCCGAGGATAACGTGCAGCCCGTTCCATGCGTATTGGGGTTGGCGACGCGCGCTGCATGAAGCCACAGCACCTTTCCGTTATCAAACAGCAGGTCGTCGCTCTCGCCCGTTTCGAGATGCCCGCCCTTGAGCAACACCGCCGCACCGGTTTTCCCGGCCAGCGCGCGCGCCGCATCTTCCATGTCATCTGCGGTGCGCACAGCCGCGCCGAACAGGGCTTCAGCTTCCGGCAGATTGGGTGTGATGAGCGTGACAAGCGGCATCAGCTCGCGCAGGAGCGCGTCTGCCGCATCCTCTGCAAGCAAACGCGTACCGCTCGTCGAGATCAAGACAGGATCCAGTACTGTAAACTGCGGTCGGTAAACACGCAGCGCCTCCGCCACCGTATGAATGATCCCTGCGGATGCGAGCATGCCGATTTTGACCGCGGCCGGCCGGATGTCGGTGAACACTGCGTCAAGCTGCGCACGAACCATCTCCTCCGGCACGATATGTACCGCCGACACCCCGCGCGTATTCTGCGCGGTAACCGCCGTGATACAGCTCTCTCCATAGACGCCAAGCGCGGTAAAGGTTTTAAGATCAGCCTGAATACCCGCACCACCGGACGGATCCGAACCCGCGATGGCCAATGCGGCCGGCAGCACACGGGGCATCAGCCCGCCGCCTTTCCGCACAGCTTACCCGTCAGCTCATTAAAGCTGCTCTCAATAAACAGGTCGCTGACCGAGCGCAGCAGCGGCTCTCCCGAAGCATAGGCAGGTTCTTTCATCCCGCAGACCGAAAAGCCCGCTTTTTTTGCGGTCTCCGCTGCGTAGGGCGCATCCTCAAAGACCATGCAGTCCCGCGGCGCGCAGCCCATACGGTGGGCAGCCTGCAAATAGATGTCTGGCTCGCGTTTGCTGACCCCAATATCCTCAATGGTCAGCAGGAAGTCAAAATACCGCATCATATCGCGGTCACGCAGCGCCTTTTCCGCGTGTATGCGCGAAGTCAGCGTCGCAATGCAGCAAGGCACGTCCTGCGCGCGCAGGCTCTCCAGAAAGTGGAGAACGCCGTCCTTGGGACGCGCAAGGCGCTCGTAGCGCTCGGTGATCGTATCGTTCAGACCCTGGGCAATTTGTGCGGCCGTCAGTGGCAGATGGGGGTACTGCCGTGCAAAATACTGCGCCGTCTGATACTGGGTGTGCCCCTCAACCGCTGCATAGTCCTCCGGAGTTACATGCACACCGTACGGTTCCAGAAAATTTTGTGAGAGGCGATGCCACACAATCATGGAATCCAATACAGTTCCGTCCATATCAAAAATTGCACCGTGAATCGTCATCATATACACACCTCATCCGCCACGGCGCGCAGCGCGCGTGCCGCCTGTTCAATATCCTCACGCCCGTATACCGACGAGATGGCGCACAGCCCCGCCGCGCCGCAGCCGCGCAGCTGCGCAGCGTTCTGTGCGTCCACGCCGCCGATTGCGACGACCGGAATGGATACCGACGCCGTGATTTCCTGGAACTGCTCAAGCGTCATCGCCTTGGCGTCGGCCTTGGTGGTCGTACCGAATACCGCGCCGGAGCCCAGGTACGTGGCGCCCGCGGCCTCCGCCATCCGTGCGGTCTCGACTGTCTTCGCCGTCGCGCCGATGATTGCATCCGGCCCCAAAAGGGCGCGCGCTTCGCGGATCGAGCCGTCCGATGCGCCAAGATGCACGCCCGCCGCTTGCACTGCCTTGGCAACCGCGGCATTATCGTTAATAATCAGTGGGACGCCGTACCGGTCGCACACGGCCTTGAGTGCCGCGGCGCGCGTGATGTAGGTCTCGTCATCCACATTTTTTTCCCGAATCTGCACCAGTGTCGCGCCGCCGCGGAGCGCACGCTCGGTGTCTTCTTCCAGCGTCCGGCCGCCGAGCCAGGCGTGGTCGGTAATAATGTACAGGCGATATTGATTCCGCTTCATGCTATCTCCTTCAGTGTTTGATCTTGCGGCCAATAAATTCGGGCCGCAGCTTTCCATACATAATTTTCTGTTCGCTGTACAGGCCCGTATAACCTGAAAGCATATAGGATACCGCGCAAACCAGACCGAACAGCGGCAATCCCGCGCCGCCGAACAGCTCATAGGCCAACAGGATGCTGGACAGCGGGCAGTTGGTCACGCCGCAAAAAGTTGCCGCCATGCCGAGCGACGCGCCGAACGACGGCGGCAGCCCTACCAGCGCGCCCATTACGCACCCAAACGTTGCGCCAGTAAAAAACACGGGCAGAATCTCGCCGCCCTTGTACCCCGCGCCAAGAGACAATGTGGTCAAAAGTATTTTCAGCGCAAAGGCCTCCGGGCGCGCCTGCGCGCCGATTGCGCGGGCGATGACGTCCATGCCGGCGCCGTTGTAATCGCGTGTGCCGGTCATCAGGGTGACCAGAACCACCAGGCAACCGCCGACCGCAATGCGCAGATACGGCGACTCCAGAAATCTGCCGTATAGCCTGGCTCCTCCCTTCAGCGCCCAACAAATGGCGATGGACAGCAGGGCGCACAAGCAGCCGAGCGCCACTATGCGCAGCATTGTCGGCAAATCAACCCCAGGCACATCCCGCAGCACATACACCGGCTGCACATTGCCGAGCAGAGTCGCTACCCTGTGTGCCAGAAGCGCGCCAAACATGCAGGGAAAAACCGCCGCGTAGTACATCACGCCGACGCTGACAACCTCCATCGCGAATACTGCCGCTGTAAGCGGCGTGCCAAACAGGGCGGAAAAACCCGCAGCCATGCCGCACATCGTGACGACGCGGGCATCCTTTTCATCCAGATGCATCATTCGGCCTATCTTGGAGGAGATGGCGCCGCCAAGCTGCAGCGCCGCGCCCTCCCGCCCGACGGACGCGCCCGCCAGATGGCTCAGCACTGTGCTGATAAAGATCAGCGGCGCGGTCAACAAACGCATCGGCTCGTTTTCACGAACCGCAATCAGCACGAAGTTGGTGCCCCGGTCGCGCTCCATGCCGCAGACGCGGTACAGAAAGACGATGAACGCCCCAATGACCGGAAGCAGGATCAACAGCCAGCCGTGCGCATTCCGGAGCGCCTCGGCGTATGCGATAGCGTGATGAAATGCCGCGCCCGCAGCACCAACGAGCAGGCCAATGATGCAGGAAAAAACAAACCATTTTAGAAATGCTTTGCTCTGTTGCAGCAGGAACACGCGCCACTCCCGAAGATATCGCCGCCAGCGGATATTTCGGATCCATTTGGGCTCGTTCCGCTTATCCAAAAAATCGCCCCCGTTTTTTAACAAAACGTCCCGCGGTTGGCAGCCGCGGGACGCATAAATCAATTATTGACCGCGCTGACCGAAGTTTCCTTCAGCGTTACGTCGTGCGCGCCGCCCTCCACAATTGAGGTAGAGGAAACCAGCGTGATCTTCGCCTTCTGCTGCAGCTCCGGAATGGTGAGCGCGCCGCAGTTGCACATGGTCGAACGCACCTTGCTCAGCGTAATATTTACGTTATCCTGCAGGCTGCCCGCATAGGGAACGTAGGAATCCACGCCTTCCTCAAAGGAGAGCTTCTTGTCTCCGCCCAGGTCGTAGCGCTGCCAGTTGCGCGCGCGCGCAGAGCCCTCGCCCCAGTACTCCTTCATATAATTTCCACCGACACGGACCTTGTTTGTGGGGGACTCGTCAAAACGGGCAAAATAGCGGCCGAGCATCAGGAAATCCGCACCCATTGCAAGCGCCAGCGTGACATGATAATCGTGCACAATACCGCCGTCCGAGCAAATCGGCACATAAACGCCGGTTTCTTCAAAATATTCGTCGCGCGCCTTGCACACGTCAATCAATGCGGTAGCCTGGCCGCGGCCGATACCCTTCTGCTCACGGGTGATGCAGATGGAACCGCCGCCGATACCGACCTTAACGAAATCCGCGCCGGCTTCGGCGAGGAAGCGAAAGCCTTCCTTGTCCACCACGTTACCCGCGCCGACCTTGACTTCCGCGCCATATTTGGCGCGAGTCCAGTCAATAACACGCTTCTGCCATTCGGTGAAGCCCTCGGACGAGTCGATGCACAGCACGTCCGTCCCAGCTTCGACCAGCGCCGGAACGCGCTCTGCATAGTCGCGCGTATTGATGCCCGCGCCGACGATATAGCGCTTGTGCGCATCCAGCAGTTCCTGCGGCGCAGCCTTATGGGAGTCATAGTCTTTGCGAAAAACCATATAAACCAGATGCTGGTTGTCGTCCACCAACGGCAGGGCATTGAGTTTATGATCCCAAATGATGTCGTTGGCAATCTTGAGCGTCGTATCCGCAGGCGCGGTAATCAGTTTTTCAAACGGCGTCATGAACTCAGCGACCTTCTGATCGGTGGACATACGGCTGACACGGTAATCGCGGCTTGTCACGATGCCAAGCAGCTTACCGTTGGCCGTACCGTCATCCGTGACGGCCATGGTGGAGTGTCCTGTTTTATCCTTGAGCGCGAGCACATCAGCCAGTGTTTGCTCAGGACGGACGTTGGAATCCGAGATGATAAATCCCGCCTTATAGCTTTTGACACGCGCGACCATTGCCGCCTCACTCTCGATGGACTGTGAGCCGAAAATAAAGGAGATGCCGCCTTCCTTAGCCAAAGCGATTGCCATTTTATCGTCAGAAACCGACTGCATAATAGCGGAAACCAGCGGGATATTCGCGTTCAGGGAGGATTCCTCCCCCTTCCGGAACCTTACGATCGGGGTGCGTAAGTTGACATTTGACGGCACGCACTCGGTGGAAGAATAGCCCGGAACCAGCAGGTATTCACTAAAAGTACGGGACGGCTCCTCAAAATAAAACGCCATTTTGTATCTACTCCTTTTCTCTCACAGACCGCCTCCAACGGACAGTCGGCTTCCTACCACAATATATAGTACATTTTATTATATAGCAATCGGATTATAAAGTAAACCTCTGTTGTGACAGAAAATGCAGCAGTTTTCAGGAAAATTCCTATGCAACACGCGCGTGACAGCGGAATTTCCGGTCATTTATGCAGTACACAGCGCTTTCCGGTCTTCTGAAAGCAGGAGAAACAGCCGTAACAGCCCGTGCACCGGGATCTTTCTCCGGCCACCAGCCGCTTGATAATATCCGGCTGGCAGATAAACGGGCGGCTGAGCGAGACCATATCGAGCCCCGCGTCCAGCACCTCGTCCATCTCCGCCAGGCTGCGGATGCCGCCGACTAGAATCACCGGCAAACCGGTCTCTTGCCGCAGCCGCACAGCGCGATCCATATAATAAAGACGCTTGTCGCGGGGCTGTTTGGCAAAATCACAACCGCTGATCTCGGCAGCCTCTGCGCCGAGCGCTTTGGCCGTGCTGAGCATGTAAAGCAGATCATCCTCAAATTGTCCATCGCCCTCGATCGCATTGCTGTGTATCTTGATAAAGACCGGGTAATTCTCGCCCACCGCGTCTCTGACCTTATGCAGCGTCTCCTCCACAATGCGGAAGCGATTCTGTACAGTGCCGCCATAAACATCGTCACGCTTATTATGCGCGGAATCAATAAACTGCGAAAACAGATAGCCGTGCGCGCAATGCACCTGTACACCGTCAAAACCGGCCTCCTTTGCGCGGCGTGCGGCCGAGGCAAAATCATCTTCAATCTGTTCAATTTCCTGAACGGTTAAGGCGCGCGGCATTACACCCGGCATCACCTCCACCGCACTTGGGGCAGCTGGTTGCGCACCTCCAATAGCAGCCGCTTGCGCCTTTGCGCCCGCATGATTGAGCTGCGCGACAATCTTACTGCCGTTTTTATGCACCATATCAACCAGTTTACGCTGGGATTCCACGAATTTATCATTCCACAGCGCATTTTGATGAATGTCATTCCGTCCAAGCGGACAAACCGCATAATGTCCGGTTATAATCATTCCGACCTCGTTTATCGCGAGCTCCCGGTAAATTTCCATCTGGGAATCGCTGACCGTGCCGTCCTCGTTACCCGCATAATCATTGGTAGCGCTGCGCGCGATATGGTTCTTGAAGGTGATGTGGGGCAACCGCACCTCTTCAAAAATTTTACTCATGTTATTTTCCTCCGTTCGCACTGTCTCTTGTTTTCAGTTTAACAGAAAGTCGGGGATTTGTCTAATCCCCGTCACCATCCCGCCTTTTGGTATTCTTCCTTTGACAGTTTGCGGTTGGTGTAAAACAAAAAGCGACGGCCTTTCGGTCGTCGCTTTTTTTAATGTAGGCGCTGTGTTATCTTCCCGGGCCGTCGCCAGCCAAGTATTGTCACCGTAAACGAGCTTAACTACTGTGTTCGGTATGGGAACAGGT
>JBFWIM010000035.1:0-15440 GCA_050255995.1 Intestinibacillus sp. | reverse complement strand
TACGACGATCTTACTCATAATCTTTGGAACGTCAAAGACCGGCTGTTGCAGGACTGCCGTATTGTATAACTCCCCTCCCCTAAAAAGACAAGAGGTGCGTTTCCGCATGTAAACGCACCTCATTTTATGCCGCCAGCAGATAAGTTACGCTGTCGAGCTTATTCTCCGCAAAATGAAATGTCACGCTGAAATCGTTGTCGGCCAGTTCGATGGCATACGCCGTATCGCCATCCCGGTGCAGCACACCGTAAAAAGACATATGAACATATTCGCCGTACAGTACAACATAGTTATAGGGGTCGTTATCCTGCGGATGGAACGGCTCCTGCGCCTCGTCCGGAAATTTTTCGCGCACTGTCTCCACGGAATCTCCGATTTTGACGCCGCGGATTGCCGGGATGGCATCGGATCGAATTTCGACCCTTGCAATATAGCCGTCGCCAAACAGCACGGTTGCGTCCCCGTATTCCACTGTGCGCAAACCGCTGTCCTCGTCCTTTGTCTTGTTAAGCGGCTGACCGAACTTCGCGGTCATCTCGTCTTCGGTCATGCGGAAAATGTCCTCGACCTCTCCGGAAGCGAAGGGTTTCGGCGCATTCGTGTCCGCCCCGGAGGAAGGCTGCTCCGCGCCCGCGCCCGAATTCTGCGGGGGCGTAACCGATTCGCCCGGGGTTTTGTTGCAGGCCGCAAACAGCAGCAAAGCTGCCAGCAGTGCGGGAATCAGCATTTTTTTCATCGTCGATCCCTCCTTTGGTTTATATGGCAAAGCCGCCGCTGACGCCAAGTACCTGCCCCGTGATGAAGGACGCGCCCGGCGCGCACAGGAACAGCATGGCCTCCGCCACCTCGTCCGGCGTGCCGATGCGCCCAAGCGGCGTATCCTGAGCGAGTTCTTTCATGGTCTCTGCGCTGTGCCCTGCATTCATGGCGGTGTCGATTACGCCGGGCGCGACGCAATTGACTCGGATACCGGACGGCCCCAGCTCCTGCGCGAGCGATTTGGACAGGCCGATCAGCGCGGCCTTGGACGCGGCGTAATGACTCTCGCACGACGCGCCCGTGACCCCCCAGATGGACGATACCGTAATGATGCAGCCCGCCTTGCGACGGATCATGTCGGGTACAACCGCCTGGATACAGTAAAACGCGCTTTTCACATTGCCGTCGAACATCCCGTTCCAGTCCTCGTCTGTCAGATCCTGAAACAGCTTTTCCTGCGCGACGCCGGCGTTGCAGACCAGCGCGTCCACCTGCCCGAATGTGCGCGCAATTACCTGTGCACAATGCGCAACGTCCTCGCGGCGCGACATATCGCCCTGCACTGCAAGCACGTCGCAGCCCTCACCGGCCAGCGACGCCGCAAGCGCCCTTGCCTGTTCATCGGACTTGCGGTAGGAAAAGGCGGTGCGCCAGCCTGCCCGCGCAAACGCACGCACAGCCGCCGCGCCAATGCCGCGCGACCCGCCGGCGATCCATACAGTTCTGTTCATTTCGCCCTCCGAGAAAAGAGGGGACGGAGCATATTGCTGCCCCGCCCCTTCATGTATTGCGTCAAAATCCCGCCGGATCAGGTCGCCACCATGAGAGCGGCTTCAAACAGCGCCTGGTTGATGTCCTTTTTGCGCGCCAGACCTTCTTCAATATCGTAGTCGGTGATCACGTTGTCGTCAAAGACAACGACGCGGTTGGTCTTACCCTCAATCAGGATCTTAACAGAGTGGTAACCCATTCGAGTCGCCATGACGCGATCCTGCGTGGACGGCGCGCCGCCGCGCTGGATGTGACCGAGGATGGTGACGCGGGTATCGATGCCGGTCTGCTCGTGGATGCGGTCGGCAACGTCCTGCGCGGCGCCGTAGCCCTCGGCAACGATGATGATGTGGTGGTTTCTTCCCTTGATGCGGCCCATGCGCATCTTTTCGATGACGGTCGCCTCAAAGTCGATCTCGCGCTCGGGCAGCAGAATGGCAGTTGCGCCGACGGCGACGCCGACGTTGAGCGCCAGATGACCCGCATGACGACCCATGACCTCAACGATGGAGCAGCGCTCGTGGGACTGCATCGTATCGCGCAGCTTGTCGATCGCTTCCACTGCGGTATCGCAAGCGGTATCGAAACCGATGGTATAGTCGGAACAGACAATATCGTTGTCGATCGTGCCCGGGATGCCGATGGCAGGCACGCCCAGACGGGAGAGCGCCTGTGCGCCGCGGAATGTGCCGTCGCCGCCAATCGTGATTAGGCCGTCAATGCCCATGTACTTACAGGTGTTGGCCGCCTTTTCAAGCCCTTCCGGCGTCAGCATCTCCATGCAGCGCGCGGTATAGAGCATTGTGCCGCCGCGGGTGATGATGCCGTCCACGGAACGGGCGTCCAGCTCGATGATATCGCCGTTGATGAGGCCGCTGTATCCGCGGCGGATGCCAAGCACCGCGATATCCTGCGCTGTGGCCGCACGGACGATGGCGCGAATCGCTGCGTTCATGCCGGGCGCGTCGCCGCCGCTCGTCAAAACGCCGATCCTCCTGATCGGTTTCTTATCCATAGCAAATGAACCTCCGCAAATTTTGTACCCTGCTGTTTATTTGATTATAACATTGTTTTCGCCCATAATAAACCTTAATTTTTCTAATAATAGCAGATCGCGACGAACCCAAAGCGAACGGGGCGCAAGCATGCGTTTTTTCGTTCCTTTCGGAACCAAAACGACCGGTAAAATCCCATGGTATTCGGCAAGAACGGCCTTGACCCGCTCTGTCGCTTCACATTCCATAGCCGGCACCTGAATAAAAAGCGTCTCAGCCGCGCGCTGCTGCGCCTGTTGGGGCTCCAGCGCCGGACGCGAGGTTCTGTCCGGCTCTGCCTGTGCGCCGACATATTCCTCGGTGAGCGGTACTGCTTCGGATGCGACGATTTTGGGCGCTTCGTCCTCGCGCGCGTCGATGCGTCCGGTCAGCAGCACGGCGCTGTCCTCCTTGAGGTACGCGCCCGACTGCTGCAGCGTCCGCGGAAACACGACCAGCTCAATGCCGCCGGACTCATCCTCCACCGTCACATAGGCCATCATGGAGCCGTTTTTGGTGGATTTCAGGCGCACGGCAGTCACGACGCAGGCGAGCCGTACGGTCATGCCATCCTTATACTGCGGCGCGGCGTTCTCCCCCGCAAGATCATCCACAATGTCGTGGATGCGGGCGGTGTTTGCCTTCTGCGCCAGTGCGCGGTACTCGTCCATCGGATGGCCGGACAGGTACAGCCCTGTCGTCTCCTTTTCCATAGAAAGCCGCTCCCGGCGCGAAAGCTCGGGCACGTCCGGCAGTGCGACCTGCACATCCTGCACCGCATCGTTGCCCATCCCGAACAGATCGAGCTGACCCTCTATGTTCTTTTTGCGGTTCTGCGCGACCGCATCCAGCACCCGGTCATAAATCATCAGCAGCTGGCTGCGGCGGCAGCCCATGGAATCGAACGCGCCGGCCTTAATCAGGCTTTCGAGCGCGCGGCGGTTTAAGTCGCGGTCATACATGCGCTCACAGAAGTCCTGAAAGGACTGGAACCGCCCGTTCTCCTCCCGCTCGTTCACAAGCTGCCGCATAAATGCACGGCCGACGTTTTTGACCGCCGCCAGACCGAAACGGATATGTTTGCCGGAGACAGAAAATTCGTCGCGCGACTCGTTCACGTCCGGCGGTAGCACGCGCAGACCCATGTCACGCGCGGCGGCGATGTACTCCGAGACCTTGTCCGACCAGTCGAGCACCGAGGTCAGCAGCGCGGCCATGTACTCGCGGGGGTAATGGCATTTGAGGTACGCCGTGCGGTAAGAAACAATCGCGTAGCACACCGCATGCGCCTTGTTGAAAGCATAGTTGGCGAAGTCGAGGATTTGATCAAAAATTGCGGCGGCGGTTTTTTCATCGACCCCGCGTCGCACCGCGCCGTCGATGCCGAGTTCCTCGTTGCCGTAAATGAAATTGACGCGCTCGCGCTCCAGCTCCTTAAATTTCTTTTTGCTCATCGCGCGGCGCACCATGTCCGCCTTGCCGAGCGAGTAGCCGGCGAGCCGCCGGAACACCTCCATAACCTGTTCCTGATACACCATGCATCCATAAGTAACCGACAGAATCGGCTCAAGCAGAGGGTGCTTGCACTGCACCTTGGACGGGTCGTGGCGGCACTCTATGTAGCGTGGAATGGACTGCATCGGGCCGGGGCGGTAAAGCGCCACGACCGCCGTGATATCCTCAATCGACTGCGGACGCAGGCCGGTGACGACATTCGTAATGCCCGCCGATTCGAGCTGGAACACGCCCATGGTTTTGCCCTGTCCGAGCATCTCAAAGGTCTCCCGGTCGTCCAGCGGCACAGCCTCCATATCAAAGTCCGGCATATGCTGCCGCACCATTTTTTCGGCGTCGGCAATGACGGTCAGGTTGCGCAGGCCGAGGAAGTCCATCTTGAGCAGGCCGAGCTCTTCAAGCGTGACCATGGTGAACTGCGTCACCGGCTGGTCGCCGTTCATCGAGAGCGGCACATAGGTATCCACCGGCTCCTTTGTGATGACGACGCCCGCCGCATGGGTGGAGGCGTTGCGCGGCATGCCCTCGAGCCGCCGCGCGGTGTCGATGAGGTTCTTGACCGTCGGATCGTCGTCATACATGCGTTTCAGTTCCGGGTTTGCAGAAAGCGCCTTTTCAATGGTGATATGCAGCTCATTTGGGATCTGCTTGGCGACGACGTCCACCTCGTTATAGGGCACGGAAAGCGCGCGTCCGACGTCGCGGATGGCGCCGCGCGCCGCCATCGTGCCAAAGGTGACGATCTGCGCAACGCGGTCCTTGCCGTATTTATCAGTTACATACTGGATGACCTCCGGGCGGCGGACATAGCAGAAGTCGATGTCAATATCGGGCATGGAAACGCGTTCCGGGTTCAGAAAGCGTTCGAAGTACAGCGAATACTGGATCGGGTCAAGGTCGGTGATGGACAGGCAGTACGACACGACCGAACCGGCCGCCGAGCCGCGTCCCGGCCCGACCGGAATGCCGTTCCGCTTGGCGAAGGCGATAAAGTCCGAGACGATCAGAAAGTAATCGACAAAGCCCATTTGGGCGATCATGTCGATTTCGTATTGGAGCCGTTCGCGCACCGTGCCGTCGTCGTGCGGATATCGTTTGGCAAAGCCCTCGTCGCACAGCTTTTGGAGATACGAAAGCGCGGTGTAGCTCTGCGGCACATCGAATTCCGGCAAATGGTATTTTCCAAATTCAAACTCGACGTTGCAGCGCTCGGCGATCTTGACGGTATTGGCAAGCGCCTCCGGGTGCTCCGGGAACAGCGCCGCCATCTCGTCGCCCGACTTGATGTAAAACTCCTCAGTTTCAAACTTCATGCGGGTTGGGTCATCAACCGTCTTGCCCATCTGCACCGCCATGAGCACGTCCTGAATCTTGGCGTCTTCACGCGTTAAGTAATGCGCGTCGTTCGTCGCGACGAGCGGAATGCCGGTCTCGGCGGACAGGCGGTACAGCCCGGCGTTGACGCGGCGCTGCGCCTCAATGCCGTGATCCTGAATTTCAAGGAAGAAGTTCCCCTCCCCAAAAACCTCTCGAAACTCAAGCGCCTGTTGTTTCGCGCCCTCGTAGTCGCCGTTTTCCAGCATGCGCGGGATGCGCCCGGCAAGACAAGCGGACAGGCAGATCAGCCCTCCGCTATACTGCCGCAGCAGCTCCATATCCACGCGCGGCTTCATATAAAAGCCCTCGGTAAAGCCGCAGCTGACCATATGGATCAGGTTGCGGTAGCCCTCCATGTTTTCACACAGCAGGATGAGGTGCGTATGCCATTCGCCGTTTACATAAGCCCGGTCAAAACGCGAGCCGGGCGCGAGATAGACCTCGCAGCCGATCACCGGATGCAGCCCCTTGTCTTTGGCCGCGCGGTAGAAATCGATCACGCCGTACATGACGCCGTGGTCGGTAATTGCAATATGTGTCTGCCCCAGCGACTGCACGCGCTCCATCAGGTCGTCGATGCGGCACGCGCCGTCCAGCAGGCTGTATTCACTGTGCACGTGCAGGTGCGCAAAATCATTCATGGCTGGTTTCCTCCGCGGGTTCAAATTGCCTGGTAAATTCCATCACTCTGCGCATTCGGTGACTCATGCCGGGCTTGCTGACCGGCGGGTCGCAAAGCTCTGCAAGCTCGGAAAGGCTGGCGGCCGGATTTTGGAGGCGCAGGCGCGCGGTCTCGCGCAGCGGCTCCGGGAAGGCTTCCTCCCCCGCCCGGTCAATGACACGCCGGATGGCGATCACCTGGCGCGCTGAGGCGTCCGCTGCCTTGACAAGGTTCGCCGTCTCGCAGTTGACCTGCCGGTTGACTGTGTTGCGCAGGTTTTTCTCCACCTTGGCTTCCATGATCTCGAGCGCGGCGCGCGACGCGCCGATCAGCGTCAGGAAATCTTCCACCCGCGCCGTGTCCTTAAAATACAGCAGCGCAGCGGAGCGGCGTTCCGTCATTTTGGGGAACAGCCCCATGTCCAGCATCAGACTCATAACCTCGCGGCACAGGCTCTGGTGCGCGGTTTTGATTTCTAGATGGCACTTCTTGTCCGGGCTGGCGACCGTGCCGCCCATCAAGAAGATGCCGCGCAGGAAGGCGGCCGTACAGCAGTCATTCTCGACCATGTTGCGGTTGAGGTGGTAACTGATGTGGTATTTGAAATCGTACCCCAGCGTGCCCAGAATGCGGCGCAGACTGCGTTCATCGGTCAGCCGGATCATGTATTTAGCGCCGCATGCCCCAGCCTGCGCATCCACGCCGAACGCGCGCGAAAGCAGCGCGCACAGCCGTTTGGCAACCGCCGGATTTTCCGTGGTCATGCGAATCTCACGATGGGAAAAAGCGCCGCCGTACAGCAGCGCGCCATAGGCCTCGGCCAGCGCGCAGCAGGGACGCGACAGCGGAGCCCGGCACAATTCGGTTTTGGTTTTCGATGAGAAGGACATGCTCTACCCTTTCTGGTAATCCCGGTGCGCCGCGGCGGTCACGTATCCCAGTTTCCTGACATGCGCCGCAAGCGCTTCCGTAATGGCAACGGAGCGGTGCTTGCCGCCCGTGCAGCCTATGGCAATATTGATCGAGGTCTTTCCCTCCGCCACATAGCGCGGCAGCAGAAAATCCGTCAGTGCGGTCAGGTGCTGCATGAACATGTCCGCCATGCCGCCCCGAAACACGTAACTCCGCACATCCGGATCGGTGCCGTTCTTCTGGCGCAGGCTCATTTCGTAATATGGGTTTGGCAGGAAACGCACGTCAAATACCAGATCGGCCTCGGGCGGGATGCCGTACTTAAAGCCGAAGGACTGCACCGTGACCTCAAGCAAATCGTTCCCGCCGCCCGCAAAGAGCTTGATGAGCTTGTCCCGCAGGCCTCCGGTCGAAAGGCTCGTCGTGTCGATCACATAGTCGGCCTTGCCGCGCACCCCTTCCAGCAGGGCGCGCTCTTTCATGATGGCGTCGGTCATGCTGACGCCGTCCTCCATGAGCGGATGCTTGCGGCGGGTCTCTTTAAAACGGTTGATGAGCGTGCCGGTCGCAGTGTCCAGGAACAGGATGCGATAGTCGCAGCCCATATCCCGGATGGCGTCCAGCGAGTCGAAAAGCTGCTGGAAATCGCCGCCGGCGCGCACGTCGGTCACGAGCGCGACACGCTCGTACCGCTCGGTCGCCGCAAGGCAGATCTCGGCAAATTTGGGGATCAGCGATATGGGCAGATTATCCACACAATAGAAGCCGAAATCCTCCAGCGTCGCCACCGTGCGGCTCTTACCCGCGCCCGACATGCCGGATACAATTAAGAAATACATGTCTATCCCCCTCTTTTTTCTCTTTTACAGAAACCGAACCTCGCACTCCAGTGTTACGCCGAACTTCTGCATCACCGTTTGCTGCACGGTCTCAATCAGCGTGCGCACGTCCGCACAGGTTGCTCCCCCGCGGTTGACGATGAAGCCCGCGTGTTTCTCCGATACCTGCGCACCGCCGACTGTGAATCCCAGCATTCCGGCGTCCTGAATCAGTTTGCCGGCGAAATAGCCCTCCGGCCGTTTGAACGTGCTGCCCGCAGAGGGCAGATCCAGCGGCTGCTTGTCTCGGCGGCGCTGCGCCAGCTCCTCCATACATGCACGAATCGCGTCCTGCTCCCCCCGCGTCAGGGCAAATGTCACCGAGACGATCGTCCAGCCCGGATGGGCTTTAAAAACGCTCGTGCGGTAGCCGAACCCACAGTCCGCGCCCCGACATGTCTTGAGCACGCCGGTTTCATCCAGATAGTTTACCTCGCGCACGATATCGGCCATCTGTCCGCCGTATGCGCCCGCGTTCATAAATGCCGCGCCGCCGACTGAGCCGGGAATCCCCGCGGCGAATTCGGTGCCGGTCAGGCCGGCATCGAGTGCGGCGCGCGCTACAGCGGACAGCAGCGCGCCCGCCTGTGCCGTAACCGTCTGCCCATCCACGCGCACCTCGCGCAGCCCGCCCGTGCAGATGACAACGCCCTCATATCCGCCGTCCGGCGCAAGCAGATTGGAACCATTGCCGATGACCGCGCAGGAAACCTCCCGCTTGCGTGCCTCCATCACAGCAGCGCGCAGCGCATCGACCGAGCGCGGCTGCAAAAACACATCCGCCGGTCCGCCGATGCGGAAACTCGTATGCCGTGCCAGCGGCTCATCGTACAGAATCTCTATTTCACCCCAAAAGGGCTTTAAACTTTGTAAAAAAGCATGGTATTCCGCCATGAAAATATCCTCCAACAAATGGTCCTTCCCATAGAAGGCTCTTTATCAGTATAGCAAATTTTCCGCTTTTTTAGAAGAGGTTCCATAAAAAAAGCCGCGATGGTGCAAGCGGCACCCATCGCGGCTTTTCTGTCATATTGCGGCGCCCCGCGGTTTTAGCGGCGCTCAAAACAAAGGTCGGACGCGGCGGCCGTCAGGACAGCCAGACATCCTCCGTCTCATGCTTTTTGGCGCGGGTCATGAGCTGCTCAATTTCCGCCTGTGCGCTGCCGCCTTCATAAAGCACGCGGTACATGCCCTCGGTGATCGGCATAGAGACGCCAACCTTTTGCGCCAGATGATAACCCGCTTCCGTTGCGTAGTAACCCTCGACGACCGCGCCGACCTGACGCATCGCTTCGTGCGCCTCCACGCCCTGCCCGATCAGGATACCCGCGCGGCGGTTGCGGGAATGCATCGAGGTACAGGTGACGATGAGGTCGCCCACGCCGGAAAGACCGGCAAAGGTGTTCTGCCGCGCGCCGAGCGCCACACCCAAGCGGGCAATCTCGGTCAGGCCGCGCGTCATGAAGGCGGCCTTGGAGTTGTCGCCGAGACCCACACCGTCCGCGATGCCCGCGCCGAGCGCAATGATGTTCTTAAAGGCGCCGCCAAGCTCCGCGCCGACGATATCCGACGATGTGTAAACGCGGAACAGCGGACACATAAACATATCCTGCACAAATTCCGCCGCTTCCTGGCTTTTGGAGGCCGCCAGTATGGCTGTCGGGATACCGCGCGCGACCTCTTCCGCATGTGTCGGGCCGGTCAGCGCGACCACCGGATTGCGGCCGCCAAGCACCCGTTCAATCGTTTCGGAAAAGCGGCAGTAGCCGTTTTTCGCATCCAGTCCCTTACCCACATTCACCACAATGGTCGAGGCGGGCAGGATCCGTGAAATCTGCTCCGCTGTCGACGCGACCGCGAAGCTGGGCACCGCCAGCACCACCATATCCGCCTGCGCGGCGCCGGACATATCGCAGGTCACCGCAATGCCGTCCGGCAGCTTTACGCCGGGCAGCAGCTTTTCATTGCCATGCTCCCGCAAAAGCAGCGCCCGCTCCTCTTCCAGATAGGTCCACAGCGTCACCTGATGGCCGTTTCCGTGGAGCAGCATGGCGAGCGCCATGCCCCAGCCGCCGCTGCCAAGTACATATAAATTCATGGCTCAGCCTCCTATTTTTTGATCTTCGGTTTACCCTTCTCAATCTGCGGTTTGCCGTGGAAGGAAAACTTGTTCTCCGTACCGGACAGGATGCGTTTGATGTTGGAACGATGCAGGAACACGACCGCTGCCGCAAGCCCTGCTGCAATTGCCGTCATGGGCCAGTCGCGGTAAAAAAGATACGTCGTAAACGGAAAGGTGAGCGTCGCGCAGATCGACCCGAGTGAAATCCATTTCGTCAGTACCACTATGATGACGAACAATGCGAACGCAATCGCGAAAATACGCCAGTCAAACAGCGCGAGCAGCACCGCGCCCACCAGTACGCCCTTGCCGCCCCGGAACCCGAAATACACAGGGAACACATGGCCCACGATGACAAAAACGCCTGCAATCAGTTTGCCCAGCTGGCCGTCCAGCATACCGCCGATGGAAATGGCCGCAACGCCCTTGAGAATATCTCCGAGCAGTACAAACGCCGTTTTCCCCGCACCCATGGTGCGGTAGGCGTTGGTCAGACCGGCGTTGCCGCTGCCGTACGCGCGGATATCCTTGTGCAGCGTCACCCGGCACACAATGATTGCAAAGCTCAGAGAGCCGAGCAAATACGCGCTCGCCGCGATAATCAGAAAATTTACCAATGTCATGTTAAGCGTTCACTCCGTTCGGTCATTCTTTGTCGCCGCGCTGCCGCACAACCATGCGCACAGGCGTGCCGGTCAGACCGAACACCTCGCGGATCTGATTCTCCAGGTATCTCTGGTAGGAGAAGTGGAACAGGCGTGCATCGTTGCAGAAGCACACAAAGGTCGGCGGACACACACCCGCCTGTGTCATATAATAGATCTTCAGACGGCGTCCCTTGTCCGTGGGCGGCTGTACGCGCGCGGTCGCCTCGGCCAGAATACTGTTGAGCTGGCCGGTCGGAATGCGCTTATGATTCTGCTCATAGACCTCCCGGATGGTATCAAAAATTTTGTCCACGCGCTGGCCTGTCATGGCCGAGATGAACAGCACGGGCGCATACGGCATATACGCCAGTCCCTCGCGCACACGCAGCGTATACTCCTGCATGGTTTTCCCGTCCTTCTCGATGAGATCCCACTTATTGACCACAACAATGCAGGCCTTGCCCGCATTGTGCGCTTCGCCTGCGACCTTAGTGTCCTGCTCGGTCACGCCCTCGGTCGCGTCAATCATAATGACGCACACGTCCGCACGCTCCACCGCCAGCAGGGAGCGCATGACAGAAAATTTTTCAATGCGTTCCTCGACCTTGGATTTCTTGCGGATACCCGCCGTGTCGATAAAGACGAATTTGCCGTGTTCGTTCTCAACGTCAGTATCCACGCTGTCGCGCGTGGTGCCCGCCATGTCGGACACAATAACGCGCTCCTCTCCGACCACGCGGTTGACCAGAGAGGACTTGCCGACGTTCGGCTTGCCGATGATCGCGACGCGGATCGGCGGATTTTCCTCCTCAGGCGCTATATCGGCCGGGAAGTACTCGTAAACCGCGTCCAGCAAATCGCCCGTGCCGTAGCCGTGCAGAGCGGAAATGCCCATTGGATCGCCCAGGCCGAGGTTATAAAACTCAAAGATATCCGGTGGGGGCGCGCCAGGGGTGTCGCATTTGTTGACCGCCAGCACAATCGGTTTGCCGGAGCGCTGGAGCATGGACGCCACGTCCTCGTCCGCCGCGGTCACGCCGGTGCGCAAATCGGTGATGAAAATAATCACGTCGGCATGGTGGATGGCCGCTTCAGCCTGATACCGCATAAATTTAAGAATCTCGCTGTCGTTTGATGGTTCAATACCGCCGGTGTCAATGACGGAAAAGTCCCGGCCGCGCCACTCCGCGTCGGCGTACAGCCGGTCGCGCGTCACACCAGGAGTATCCTCCACAATAGACAGGCGCTTGCCCGCCAGACGGTTAAAAAGCTGGGACTTGCCGACATTCGGCCGTCCCACGATGGCAACAATGGGTTTTGCCACGTCGGTCGCCTCCTTTCAGGGGGTTATGCTTCAAAAATATGGTTTAATAAGTCCGCGCCGTCGATTTCAACTGGGATGATCGGAACGCCGAGCGTTTCAGAAAGCTGCGACGGCGTCATGTCATCCAGAAAGACCTCGCCGCCGTCGCGCAGCATATTGGCCGAGATCAGCACGCGCTCGCCAAGCGCGCGGCCGCGCAGCTGCGCCGCCAGATCCTGTCCAGTAATCAGCCCTGCGACCGACACGCCATGACCGAAAAAGTCATTTTGGATGGCGACAACCCTGCTTTTATCTAAATTATGGCACGTGGCGGCAGCTTCGTCAAGCAACTGCGCAAGAAAGGGCGCAGCCGCGGCGCCGGTCGCAATCGTAAACGGACGGGCAGCCTTTCCCGCGTAATCGGGCAGCGCGGCGCGGAATTCGTCTATGAACAGCGCCATCATGCCGATGCCGTTCTCAAACTGGGTGAAGTCCTCATAATAAGAAACGTCCGGGAGCGGACGTCCGGCCTTGATATACAGCTCGTCCCCACCCCAGGCCAGCCGCGTACCGTATTTCTCGAGGCACTGTGCGGCGAAAGCTTCCGTGATGTCGATAATATTTGCCGCGCCTTCAGCCGTGGTCGGATGGAGCGGATAGAGCCCCTCGCGGTGCCGCGTCATGCCGAACGGCACGACCGAAATACTGTTCACCGCCGGGTACAGCTTTTCCAGATCGGACAGGGAACGGCGCAGTTCGTCGCCATCGTTCAATCCCTCGCAGACGACGAGCTGGCAGTTCATCGTGATGCCGCCTCCGGCAAAGCGGTCAAGGATTTTGAGCGCCTCTCCCGCGCGGCGGTTGCGCAGCATTTTGACACGCAGCTCCGGATTGGTCGTCTGCACCGAAACGTTGACCGGGGAAATGTGCATCTTTAGGATGCGCTGCACATCGGCTTCCGATAAGTTCGTCAGAGAAATATAATTGCCCATCAGGAAGGACAGCCGCGCGTCGTCGTCTTTGACATAGAGCGTGCCGCGCATGCCCTTCGGCAGCTGGTCGATAAAACAGAACACGCAGCCGTTGGAGCAGCGCTTCATCTGATCCATGAGGTAGGTTTCAAACACCAGACCGAGGTCCTCGCCTTCACGTTTTTGGACTGCAACCTCGCGCGCCGTGCCATCTTTCTCAAGGCGCAGAGTCAGACGCGCGTCGTATCCGTAAAACTTGTAGTCCAGAACATCTGCGATGGGGGCGTCGCCGATCGCCAACAGCGTTTCCCCCGGCTGCACGCCCGCGCGTTCGGCCGGGCTGCCCGCGTCGATGCTTACAATTTTGGGCGCCATTCCGCGCGCCTCCCTTCCTATGATCTCCAAAGCCAAAAAAAATAGAGAAAGCGTCCTGCCTTCCCTACTTTTTTCGTATTTTTCACTTACGCTTCCTGTACTGCGACGATCTCGCGGCCATTGTAATAACCGCACGCCTTGCACATTCTGTGGGAGAGCTTCATCTCGCCACACTTCGGGCACTTTGCCACGCCGGGCAGGGAAAGCTTCCAGTGGGAGTTACGTCTCTTATCACGTCTCGCTTTGGACGTTTTTCTCTTAGGTACTGCCATTCGGTAACACCTCCTACTCTATCTCATTCTTTTGCCTAACTAATTTGCGTTGTCCTGCTTTTTATCGAGCAGGGTTTTCAGCACCGCAAGACGGTCGTCGATCTGATGGTCGCTGCAATCGCACGCAGTCACGTTGCGATCGGCGCCGCAGTGCGGACACAGACCCTTACAGTCCTCTTTGCAAAGATACGCCATGTTGATCTCGAAATAAAGCGCCGGGATCAGCACATCCTCGGGATCCACCTCGTCGCCTTCAATCATGAAAACGTCCTCGGTCTCCTCCTGCCCATCCTCATTCTGAATGAGCACCATGTCCACTTCCGCAGACAACGGAATGCCAAGAGGTTTCAGGCAGCGCGCACACGCGGTGACATAGGTCGTTTCGATCTCGCCGGTCAGCCGCAGCACGTCGAGATGACTCGTGATCTCTCCCCGGTAGCATACGGGATACGGGAAGGGATGCGCACCGTACAGCTCCTCCGCGCGCAAATCGGCGGTGCCTTCGAACGGGATTCGCCCGGCTGCGCCGCTCAGCAGTTTTTTCAGATTGATTTTCATAGTAACCTCACATGGTACATCTGATAGTATACTATAAAGCACAGAGAATTGTCAACAAATATCTTAATGAAATCCGGTGTTTTCTTTTGTCTTTTCCTGCTTTATACTAGATAGAGGAAAGTATACACGAAAATTTCGGAGGATGCAAGCCTTGAAAGAATTCCATATCTCCAAAAACGACAGCGGCCAGCGCCTGAACAAGTTTCTGGAAAAGGCGGTGCCCCTGCTGCCCGGCGGTATAATGCACAAATACTGCCGTTTAAAGCGCATCAAGCGCAACGGGCAGCGCACCGAACCCTCCTGCCGGTTGGAAGAGGGCGACGTTCTGCAGCTTTATATCAACGACGAGTTTTTCGACGCGCCGGAGGAAACGCAGGCCTTCCGGCACATTGCCGCGCCGCGCGTTTCCGTGCTGTATGAGGACGCGGAAATCCTGCTTGCGGACAAGGCGCCCGGCATGGTCGTCCATGCGGATGAGCGCGGCGACGCGGACACGCTGATCGCCCACATCCAGGCGTACCTCTACCAGTCCGGTCAGTGGAACCCGGACGATGAGCTGTCCTTTGTACCGTCGCTCTGCAACCGTATCGACCGCAACACGGGCGGCATCGTCATTGCGGCAAAGACCGCCGAGGCGCTGCGCATTCTGAACCAGAAAATCCGTGACCGTGAGCTGACCAAAAAATATCTCTGCATCGTGCACGGCCGCCCCACCCCTGCCGCCGGACGCATTGAGGACTTCCTGCGCAAGGACGAAAAGCTGGGCCGGGTCACCGTGCACAAAACACGCGTGCCCGGCGCCAAGACCGCCATTACGCTTTACCGCACCCTGACGACGCGCGGCGACCTGTCGCTCGTCGAGTGCGAGCTGATCACCGGGCGCACGCATCAGATCCGCGCGCACATGGCCTCCATCGGCCACCCGCTGCTCGGCGACGGCAAATATGGCGCCAATGAGCGCAACCGCCCCTATGGCGAAACCTCGCAGGCGCTCTACTCCTACAAGCTGCGTTTCGATTTTACAACCGAAAGCGGTGCGCTGTCCTATTTAAGCGGGCGCGAATTCACCGTCCGCGCCATTCCGTTTGCAGAGAAGTATTTCCCGGGATATCCCGTGCGCTGACCGAAAGAAAAGCTCCCCCGCTCGGAGGAGCTTTTTTCTGTCATTTTGACGCAGGGAAAAACGCGCGCAGACTGCCCGCCACCGCACTGATCGGCATGGTCTGCAAAATCAGCTTGCCCGGCCCTTTCACCACGGTATTAAACACGCCCTCGCCGCCGAACA
>JBFWIM010000034.1:0-15632 GCA_050255995.1 Intestinibacillus sp. | reverse complement strand
TGGCGGAATACCAGACGCCGTATGCGAAAGTCACCATCGTGGACGACGGTTACAGGGATGCGCCGCCCGGGGAGATACAGCGGCGGCAGCAGGTTTTTGAACAGACGGCGCGCCGGATCCTGACCGATACGGAAATCCGTCTGCGCGAAAAATCGGCGGGGACAGGGTAATCCCCCGTCCGTCCGCAACCGAGCGGGACAACCCTCCATGGTTATGCAGGAGGGGGCTGGCAGGTGCGTTTTTGCGCCTTCAAACACACCTGCGCGGAGTATCCGGAGCGGGTGCTCATATGGCATGCACAACGGGGTCAGTGTATTGATAATCACTTATTTTTTCAGGTCCCGCCAGCACCTCGCGGCCAATGTAAACGGCGCCGTCCTCCCTCGTCATATAGCACCATTTTACCAGCGAGATACATCCTTCGGAGATTTCAATGGCCGTTATGCATCTTGGATGAACACAACTCCCATCGTTGAAATAAGCCGGCTCGCCCGCGGCCGGAAAAACCGGCCTGTGCGTATGCCCGGCAATCAGGATTACTTTTTCCTGCTCCGAAAAATCCCGCAGATGCTTTTCCACCTGCGACTTGATTTTATTGTTTTTCGCCGCGCTGGTAGGGTCGTTCGTGCCCAAAATTTCAAGAGGCCTCCAAAGGTACCGGACAAGAAATCTGGATACTTTCCACATATAGTCGTTAAAAAAATCCGCCTGATGCCCGTGCAGCAAAAATATCCGGTCTTCTGTTTCGGGATTTTGGAGCAGGATGCTCTCGTGCACCTGTATCCCGAGGAACAGAGGAACGTTTTTTTTCTGCTCGGTATCAACATATGTATCATAAATATGCGGATCATATTTTTTTACGATGTCATGGTTGCCGTAGATCAGATAAAGCCTGTTATCTTCGTGAAACTTTTTCATCAGCCAGAAGACGTTGTTATAGATCACCGAAATGTCCGAGAACTTTCGGTTCTCCCACAGCTCATCTCCGTCGCCCAATTCGATGTAGGTATATGCATTCTGATTATAATGTGTGAGCGCGGCGAAAAAAATGTTCTGATTTTTCGCGAAATCATCAGACCACCCGCCGTCGCCCCTGTGGCAGTCACTCATGATGACAAGCCTGGAGGACAGACGGAAGGAAAGGGGATATGCGGCCTTGTAAGCGTCGTTAATATGTTTTATCATATGCGCACCTTCCGACAAATACCTTGCAATGCATAAACTTGGACACGCTGTGATGATACAGCGTGTCCACAGTTCTCAAATATAGTCTTTGATCTTTTCGTGGGGCTTGTATCGCTCTTCTGATCCGCCCATTTTGAACAGCATTCGATACAGCATCGGCGATTTTTCACGGATGACATGCAAAATATCATATATGCTTTCCGCGTCATTTGTAATTTTGTCATACTCCTTTACAAAATGCCTGTTTTTGATTTTGGAGATGGCGGCAATCAATCCGAACTGTGACATTGGCTGACGGGAGTGAGGTTTGGAAAAGTATATCATGACGGTATTGCAGTCTATTCTGAGTTCGTCGTCGGTATAACCAAGCTGCGTCAGTCCCTCAAGGAATGCGTCCCTCATTTCCGTGTCTTTTAAGGTGATGGCGCAGATCATGGTGAGCTCGGAGGGTTTGGAGTATTCGCCCAGAACAAAGCCTGTCAGCCACCAGTGCTTGTCGGCTCTGGAGAATAGTTTCTCCCCATTCTTAAACAGTGCAAACTGCACATCCAGATAATCTTCTTCCCCAGGGGCATCGTAGAACGTGCCGTTAAAAACAAAGGGCACATTCAGTTCCGGCTTGCTCGTGTTGTAAATACCGATCTCTGCTCCGGTTGTAATCCCGTATTGTCCTTTCCACAGCTCGATCAGCCATCTCTTTCCTGCGTAATCAAAATATACCGGCTCACAGTCATAAATCATGCAAAACGCAGCGGCAGCCTCATCATACAGCCGGCAATATCCAAACTGTTTTTGCCAGGGATTCATGACCGAATAAAAAATATTCTGCTGCGGGTCAAAGGCATAGCCGGCCTCCGCCAGTATCTTTTCGACTTCTTTCATCTGCTCAGCCGGGTCAAGCGGCGGCGAATCCGTGTTTGGCTCCTGTACAGCATCAAACGTTTTTTTGCATTTATCACATTTATTGCATTCAAAGATACAGATTATCGTATATACGGCAAAGACAAGCGCCAAGGCAGCTGCCGGAATCAGCATCCAAAGACCGGGCTGCAGGGCGCTTAAAATTACAGCGGTATCGCTCATAGACATTTCTCCCCCTATTTAAAGTCAGTATCATTTTATTCATTTCTCCTGCAAAATGTTATTCTCCGGCTTTGCGGAACAGCGTTGGATCCATGCGGATATCCCGTTGCGCAGGAAGGCAGGGGGAGGATGATATATAACATGACGGCGCGGATTCTTCCGTGCCAACATCCGTCAGGATTCCCTTGGTCTGCTGATACGGCATCGTATAGCGCTGGTTCAGATAACGCATAGATGCGCCCAGTTCGCCATCGGGACCACCGGAATGCAGGAAGAGAGCATACTGGGGAGCCAATACCGGCACTATATGTAATAATGGATGGTAAACAGGTTGTTTTTCCGGTCGAATACGATGCGGCGGATAAAAGAGCGCAGAATTTCATTTTTCTCCGTTTCGCCCATCTCCTGTTCCCGGGGTGCCGCAGGCGGATCAGACATGGGCTCCGGCGCGTCGGCCTGAAGCGCAGAGATCTGCTTCTCAATTGCTTCTTTTCGCGCGCGGTATTCCTCGAGGGTGTCCACGCCCGATTCATATGCCTGGCGAATCCGCGCCAGCTTCTGTTTTTCGCACGCGATTCGCCGCGCCAGCAGCTGCCGGCCGTCTGCGGGAGAGGGCGGCCGGCGATCCGGTACCGCGATATGAAAAACGGAGGAGCGGAAATCCCGCGCGATTTGTTCCAGAACGGCGGCGGTGATGGTTTCAAGCCGTACGCTGTGGGATTCCGGGCACTGGCCGCGCGCATATCTGCTGCATTGTACAGACGGGCCGCCCTTTGCTGTTCGGGTTGTTGCGGAAATGACCAGACTTGCGCCGCAGCAGGAGCAGCGCAGCAGCCCCTTCAAAAGAAACATTTGCCCGTCCCGTCGTGCGTGGGGCGGATATTTTTGTTTTTGCGCTGCAAGAAGACGCTGTGCCCGTTCATACAGTTCCGCGGAGACCAGTGGCGTATGGCCCCCGTCCGCCGTAATGGCGCCCGTGTGTTCGCAGCCGGAGCGTGCCCGGTCGGCCGGCGTCCACCGGACTTTGCCGATATAGACCGGGTTGCGCAGAATGTATTCCACGGTACGGTTTTGAAGCGGATTTCCGTGCCGGGTGCGCACGCCCATGGCGTTTAGTTCGCGCGCAATGGTGACAAGCGGCTTCCCGCCGACAAAGTCGTCATACATTTTGCGCACGATGGGCGCGGTGTCCGGATCGACTTCGTAATTGCCGCTCCGCATGCGGTAGCCCATGGGAGCGCAGGTGTTTGGCTTGCCTTCCCGCGCGCGCTGCGTCATGCCGCGCCGCACCTCCCCCGCAAGGTTGATGCTGTAATATTCGTCCATCGCCTCGATCATGGCTTCCAGGATAATGGAGATCCCCTCGTCGCCGATCGGCTCGCTGACCGAAATGACCTCAATGCCCAGCTCCCGGCGCAACATGGATTTATACAGGATGCTGTCCTCACGGTTGCGTGCAAAACGGGAAAATTTCCAGAGCAGCAGCACGTCAAACGGACGCGGACGGCATTTAGCCGCGTCGATCATGCGCAGAAACCCATCGCGGTTCCGAATGGATTTTCCGCTGATGCCCTCATCCACAAAGATAAATTCCTCCGGCAGCGCAATATGATTCGCCTCAGCATACCTGCGGATTTCCACCAGCTGCGATTCGGGCGAGTATTCAATCTGGTCGTCCGTCGATACGCGGATATAGGCCGCACCCCGGCGCGGGCTTCCTTCCTCCTGCATGGCGCACACCTCCTTTTCGCCCATATGCCATGCTGTCAATATATGCGGCGCTGCCATGCGCAAAAACCGGGGGTGCGGTTTGGGAGGATGTTTCCGCAATAATGGACGTCCCTTTCGGCATAGGATTGAGAAGGGGGGAGCGTTATGCGTGAAAAGATGCTGTACGGGCGCAGTCTGGTGGAAAATCCGGATGGCGGGGTGCTTATGGCCGCCGATGGCGGCG
Organism: Intestinibacillus sp.; assembly: GCA_050255995.1. Classification (GTDB taxonomy): domain Bacteria; phylum Bacillota; class Clostridia; order Oscillospirales; family Butyricicoccaceae; genus Intestinibacillus. Next base: position 11,410 of record JBFWIM010000034.1, on the reverse strand, counting down.
GCTTGTCCCATAGGGAACCGGCGTTATGGGCAGCCTGTAAAGAGAAAATGCTGGGCAATATCGGACGGACGGTGGAGGAGCTGCTGGAGGGACATCCGGCGCGGCGGGCGGCTCTGGGACTGGCGGAGGGGCAGAGCGAAGCGGCGTTATCGCTGGAAAGGCTGTTGGGCGCACCCGGTCCTGCGCCGGATCAAAAAGCGCCTGAGCAGCAACCGTTCGTTTGATGCCAAAGCAAAAAGGGGAAGGCGGCGCAATGGTCGCCCACCGCGCCGCCCACCGCCTTAACATTTACATGGATTATAGCAATTCATGAAAACCAGAAGGCCGCCCAACGAAATGAACAGGAAGAATATGATCAGCGTGACCAGAATCTGGAGCGCAAGGATGGACGTCAGCGGCACAAGTGAAGCTGCAATCACGGAAAGCAAGATCCCGACAGCGCCCAAAGTTGCCAGCACGCCGAACTGCCGACAGCAGCCGATGGGGCACCTGGGAGACAGCGCGATGGACAGGAGTGATGCTGCGATCACAACAATTGCTGTCGCACCGGTCAGGGCGAAAAACACAGAGCTCGCAAGCAGGGCAATTGATGTTGCCGGCAGAAGGAAGAATGCAATCAGTGCAGCGACTATGGCAACCGCGATAACGGTAAATTTACAGCAAAAACAAGATTTCATAATTGAATACCTCCAGTTCAGCTTATGATCGTAAGGCCAAAAAGGTTGCAAAATTTGAGAGGGTTTGGGCGAACGATAACCGCGGAAAAAGACCGGCCGGTGCTGATAGCTCCGGTCATGAATTGACGGCATTTCGCATACATTGATGCGGACGAGATGCGCAATCTCAAGGGAGAAGAACGGCATGCCGCCGCCGGGGACGGCCCTGCGGCGGCATGCCGCCAATCCGTCCGGAGGAGGACAAAGCCATGCGGAGTACAACCGAATACCGGACTGCCCCAATGAAGCAAAAGCGTCTCGCCGCGAAATATGCCTTTTTGTTCTGGTTCGGCGGCAGTACCTATGTGGCGTTTGAGGTATTGTTTCGCGGGTGCAGCCATTGGACCATGCTGCTGCTCGGCGGGATGCTGTTTGTCCTGCTCGGTTTACTGAACGAGGTCATGCCGTGGGAAGTGGGGCTGCTCTGGCAGGTGGCCATCGGCACGGCGCTCGTAACGGCCATGGAGTTTGCAGTTGGCTGCATCGTTAACCTGTGGCTCGGCTGGAACATTTGGGATTACAGCAGCCTGCCGGGCAACGTGCTCGGGCAGATCAGTCCCCAGTACACGGCAATGTGGGTGCCGCTCACGCTGCTTGCCATTGTGACGGACGATCTGATCCGCTGGCGCTTTTTCGGGGAACAGCGCCCGGCCTACACGTTGCTGTGAAGGGGCTGCGACGGGATTGAAAACGGAGGGAGGGGCTTATGGAAGACCTGGGTTTTACAGCGATACCGGCGATTACAGTCATCTGCTACCTGATCGCGCGGGCGGTCAAAGCGACCACGATTGACAACAAGTGGCTCCCGGTCATTTGCGGCGTTGCGGGCGGGCTGCTTGGCGCGACGGCGCTGCATGTCATGCAGGATTATCCGGCGAGCGACCCGATCACGGCGGCTGCAATCGGCATTGTGTCCGGTCTTGCGGCGACCGGGTTTCACCAGATCATCAAGCAGATGGGCGGCGGTCCGGGATGTCCGTGACCGCGGTGGGAGAAACAGACAGCAGAAAAGCGTCCAGATGGCCTGTTTGCAGCCGTCAGGACGCTTTTTTGCAGCCGCCCATCAGAAAATCTGCCGTTTTTGCTGCATCGGAGAAGGCCGCATACCGGCGCAGCCGCGCCGCTGCATGCTCTCCTTTTGCAGTCCGGTCCACCCAACTGTGTAATAATGACCTTCGCCAGGGCCGGGTCAGGATTTGTAATCTTAACAGGGTACTGCAGTTTCTTTTCATAAGCCCACATCAGTCATTCACTCCTTCCCACGGCCACGGATCGTCAATCCAGGTCCACTGGTCCTCATCGGTAACGTTCATCATGGAAAGCGGGCCAAAACGCGCCTCATAAGCGGCTCTGGCCTCATCCTGCATTCTGCGCATTTGATGATAGTAGGCAAGTGCTGAAGCATCTGTGGGATGGCCGTCGAGGTACAGGCCCACATCGACGACTGCAAAGTCATACATGCGCACACGGTTTAACATTTGTTGACGTTCATTCATCGCGGAACAGCCTCCTCTCCAATAAACGGCTTGTCAAGGGAGGGGAAAATGGTACCGCGCTGCAGCGCCACATCGACCTCATAGGGCGTCTCCCATGCCTGGAACGGGACGAAACCCATCGCCAGCGCCAGTAACGCGGGATCGATGCTGTCGGTCGGCAGACGATTATCTGACGAAGATGGGGGCATCATATTCATGCCGTTGTTCATCGGGGGACGGGGCGTGCGCGACCACGGGAAGACGTTCGACTGGGTATTGCCAGAGGACGTGTTGTTGCCGGAGGGCGTGCCGTTGCTGGGGGGAGTGCTATTGCGGGAAGGCATGCTGTTATTGAGGGGCATGCCGTTGCTGGGAGGCATGATGCTGCTGGGAGGCATGATGCTGCTGGGAGGCATGGTGCTGTTGGGAGGCATGGTGCTGTTGGGAGGCATGGTGTTGCTGGGAGGCATGCCGTTGCTGGGAGGTGTGCTGTTGCTGAGAGGCATGCCATTGCGGGAAGGTGTGCTGTTGCCGGAAGGCGTGCCGCTGCCGGAGGATGTGCCGCTGCCGGCGGACGAATCTGTCCCAGGGAACAGGGATTCGGAGAGCGACAGCGGGATGAGACCACGCAAATCGTCAATCCCATCCAGCCCAATGGGAAGTGGGGTGCCAAAATTCATATCCATAAGCGTTATGCTCCTTGTTTGCGGTTTTAGGCAGACCGCTCTGCCTTCAGGTCATTCTATGCAGGAGGGTTTGGCCGGGGTTACAGCGGTTACAGGCGAGTAATTGCCGGAATGTCTATGCGCATCCTGCCTTGTGTGGTATAATAAAAGCAATAAAAGATAAACGGAGGGAATTATTATGCTGGAAGAGATCCAGGCACAGGCACGGAAAGCGGTTGCCGAGCTGTGTGACGCGGCAAAGCTCCGTGTAGGTGATTTAATGGTCGTCGGCTGTTCGTCGAGTGAGGTGCAGGGGCAGAGGATCGGAACGGATTCGAGTGTGGAAACCGCGCGCGCCATCCATCACGCGATTGTGAGCGAGCTGGAGATGCGCGGCATCTTTCTTGCGGCGCAGTGCTGCGAGCACCTGAACCGCGCGCTCATCGTGGAGCGCGGGACGGCAGAGCGCTTTGGTTTGGAGATTGTGAATGTCGTGCCGCAGCCCAAGGCGGGCGGTTCGTTCGCCACAGCGGCGTATCAGGGATTCCGCGATGCGGTCGCGGTTGAATCCCTGCTCGGGCAGGCCAAAGCGGGTATGGACATCGGAGGCACGCTGATCGGCATGCATCTGAAAGCGGTTGCGGTGCCGGTGCGGCTCGAAATCGACCACATTGGCGAGGCCATTCTGCTGTGCGCGCGCACCCGGCCGAAATTTGTCGGCGGTGAACGGGCGCAGTACGACCCGCAATTATTGTGAGGCCGCCTATGCAGCTCAAAACCGTAATTTTTGATCTGGACGACACGCTTTACACCGACTGGGATACTTGCCACCGCGCAGGGCTGGCCGAAGTCGGCGCATATGGCGCGGCGCGCCTCGGACTCACCGTGCAGGAAACCGTGCGCGCGTTTCTGTCGGGGAGGGAGGCGGCGATCCGGCAGCTCGGACCCGTTGGCAGCTCGCACAACCGCACGCTGTTCGCGCAGCTTGCGCTGGAGCAGATTGGCATCAACCCGGTGCCGCATGCGGAAAACCTGCATGGAGCTTATTGGCGCGGGGTGTTTGCCGCCATGGCGCTGGAACCCGCGATTCCCCACCTGCTGACGGAGCTGCGTGCCGCCGGCATCCGAACCGCAGTCTGCACCAATATGATGGCGGACATCCAGATGCGCAAACTGGTCGCGTTAGGGCTTGATGAGGCGTTCGATTGTTTTGTGTCCAGTGAGGAAGCCGGGGTGGACAAACCGGATCCGGAGATTTTCCGGTATACCCTGCGCAAGGCAGGGGGAACCGAGGCGGAGGCGATGATGGTAGGCGATACCTATCCCCATGATATTGTCGGCGCGCAGAATGCGGGCATCGCCGCACTGTGGATCAACCGCAAGGGCGCTCCCCTGCCGCCGGATGCACAGGCTCCGGCCTATGAAGTGCGCTCTGTGGAGGAGGCCGCGCAGGTACTGTACGGGCTGCTGCCGGGACAATAAAAAATACGAAAGCCCCGTAGACCTCTACGGGACTTTCGTATTTGGATAGTTAAGAAGGAAGAACGCACGATGACAAATGGAAAACGGAGACGGGAAACTGCCGTCCGCTTCTCCATGATCGCCTGAAGTAAAAGGTGAAGGATAAAAAACATAAAAGGCCTGCCGGTTTCGGCAGACCTCGTTGTCTTTTGAATCGCTCATTGGTTGAATTCAGTATAACAGACTGCATGGGCGTACGCAAGTATCAGAACCCCCAAACTTGTGCGGTTGATGCACGGCGTATTTTGGCGGGATGGACAACTGGGGGACGCGCAGGGAGGCGGCGGGTTCGTACGTTTTTACGTCTAACCGTGCGCGGCGCGGCATAGAAATACAATATCATAACGATAGAAATCGGAGGGAGAGCACTTGTGAAAGGCTTACCAGAGGAACGCGCCATCCGTCTGGCGCAGTATATTATTGAACAGGAAGCGACCGTGCGGCAAGCCGCCGCGCAGTTTGGAATATCGAAATCAACGGTACACACAGACGTATCGAAATGGAACCGCAATGGAAAGCGGGCGGGCCTGCAGGCCCGCCCGCTTTCCATTGCGCCGGATGTCGGGGAATGCCGTATATACGGACGGTTTTGCACGCGCCTGTTCTACCCGGCGGCAGGCCGGCATAGGATGAAGCAAACCGGAAAGGAGGGACAAGTAGTATGGCGAAAATCATTGTCGACGATCCAAACCCGCCGGAGACGCGCGTGCGGGCCCTCGCCGTTTTGGTGGCGCAGGCCGCGCTGCGCCGCGCACGGCAGGAGCAGCCATGTCCTACATAATGGAGAAGACCCGTGTCGCAGCTTACTGCCGCGTCTCGACGGAAAAGGAGGATCAGCTCCTGAGTCTGCGCAACCAAAAGCAATTTTTCGAGGAATACGCGGAAAAGCAGGGCTATGAGCTGGTTGAGGTTTATGCCGACGAGGGTCTCAGCGGCACAAAGCTCAAAAACCGGCGTGCATTCGCGCGGCTGATGGACGATGCAGCCGCCGGACGGTTCGAGCGCGTTTTCGTGAAGGATGTCTCCCGTCTGTCCCGCAACGTTGTGGATTTTCTGCAGAGCGTGCGGCGGCTACGCGCGCTTGGGGTGGACTGTAAGTTCATCACCTCAGGGATGTCCCTGAATGACGGCGAGTTGACCCTGACCATCCTCGCGGCGGTCGCGCAGGAGGAGAGCGCCAACCTCTCCAAGCGCGTCAAATTCGGCAAGAAAAAGAACGCCGCACAGGGGCGTGTGCCAAACCTGATTTACGGCTATGACAAAGCGCCGGGAGACTATTTTTCCCTGCAGATCAACGCGCATGAGGCTGAGGTGGTGCGGCAGGTGTTCGAATGGTACGCGGCGGGGGAGTACGGCACCGGTCGCATCGCCCGGCTGCTGAACGGGCGGGGCGAGTGCACCAAGCGCGGCTGCGCGTGGAGTCAGGCGGCCGTGCGGCGGCTACTGTCCCACCGCGTGTATATCGGCGAGGTGGTGAACGGGCGGGAATACGTCGCGGATTATTTAACCGGACGGCGCGCGCGCGCGGATGAAACCGACTGGCATATTGTGCAGAACCCCGCGCTCGCCATTGTGGACAGGCCGTTGTTTGAGCGGGTGCAGGCGCTGCTTGCCGGGAGGTCGGACGCCTTTGCCGCTGCGCCGCGCCATCGCCAGTACCCCCTCAGCGGCCTGATTCGCTGTGCGTGCTGCGGGCAAGCATTCCGGCGGCTGGTGCGCCGCACCGGGGCGAGCCAGATGGCAAAATGGGTCTGCGGCGGACGCAGCCTGAACGGTGCGGATACCTGCCCCAACCGCACCGCGCTGCCTGAAGCCGAACTGCTCGGCGCGATAGCCGCATATCTGCGCGAAACGCTGGACGGACACGGCCTGCAGCAGGCGGCGCGCCTTGTAGAAAGGGAACGCGCGGCGGCGCAGCCCGATTCCGCCGCGGCGGCGCGGACACTCGCGCGGATCGAGCGTGCCAAGCAGCGCCAGATGACGTTGTTTGAGGCGGAAGCGGTCACGCTGGAGGAATTCCGCGCACGCATGGAAACGCTGCGGCGAGAAGAGGAGGAAGCGCGGCGGACGGCGGCGCGTGCGCCCGATCCGGCGGAACCGGCCTGTGCGGCCGTCTCAGCGGCGCTGCTGTCCCCTGAGGGGCTGGATGGTCCGCTGCTGCATCGGCTGGTCGAACGCATCGAGGTCTCCGAGGACGGCACCGCCGTCATTCGCCTCAATCGGCTGCAATGAAAAAGAGGAAATGCGCTCTGCATTTCCTCTTTTTGCATAACCCTACTTTGCAATGATGATGCGGATCATGCCGCCGTTTTCCGGCGTGTCATCCGCATAAAGGGTAAATTCAGTGAAATTCGCCTTGGCTTCACGCAGCGAGACCATCTTTTTGTAGTCCGGGACGTACGCGCCGATGTTTTCCTGTAGCGGGTAGTAGCCGCCCGTCGTTTTGACGCCCTCCGAAGTGTCGAAAGCGCTGAGACCGACCGTGCCGACACTGGTCAGCTTTTTGGTCGGCAAAAACACCTTGACGTCCCCGTACTGACCCATGCCGCGCGGGATGCCGATTGGGTTGCCGCTCAAACCGGAGGGCAGGGAGATCACCGGATAGGTCTTCTTTATAGAGGCATATGTACCATCGTCGTCCTCCGCCCAGCAGGTCAGCACGACGGAGTAATTATAGTTATATTCGGGGTCGCCGGTCTCGTCACCAAACTTTTCGATAAGGTCGCCTTGGATGCGATTGCCGGAGCCGATGCCGTACTGCCAGCCGTAGCCGGTCACGTCGTCCAGCACGATGCCGGTGACGCTGCCTGAGGTGTCGGTCAGCGTACCGCGGATCTTGCCGGAGGGTACGGTGTCCAGCCGGATATCGTCGATGCTGACCGAAACGGCCGGCGCCTTTTCCGCCACCATTTCGTATACCCTGACGTTTGCGCTGACCTTTTTGCTGCCCAGCGTGCCGCCTGCGACCGCCCAGCTGCCGCTCGTTCGACCGGACAGGCTGTAGCGGGAGAGGTAGAGCTTGTCGTCCGTACCGGCGGTCACGCTGACCAACTGCCCGATCAGATTGTCCGCCGTGTCCTGATCGACCGTGCCGGAGATTTTCACGCTATTTGTCAGCTCGACGGTGGCTTCGGTGCCGTTCTTTTTGGTGAACACGCCAACCATAGAGGCCGAGACCTCGGAGGCCGGGAAGGCCGCCTGTACGTTGCCGTAGCTGTCGAGCAGCAGGGTGATTTTATCGTTATACTTCATATTTTTAAAGTAGGCCGACGCGGCTTCCGTCACGGAGAATTCCTTGCCGAGCACCGTCACCTTTTCGGGATAGGCGTAGGCGGGAGAAGCGTCCTGCAGGTAACCGGTCACGCGGCGGTCGGAGACTGTGACGGTACGCGTTTCCGGGTTGGTGATAATCAGGTCGTATTTTTTCAGGCTCTCCCGGCCGATGGTCACGCCGTTTTTGGCGATCGAATAGCCCTGCGGGATATTGCCTGCCGTGGATGTGCCGTAAACGAAGCCGTCCGCTTCCGCGCCCTCATACGCCACGGACATCAGCTCGAGCTGATGGTCGCTGTCGTAATACAGGTTCAGCGTGCGGCCCGTGAGGTCGAAATAGCTCTCGCTGTAATCGAGCAGCTCGCCGTCCAGCACGACCTGTGCGCTGCGCGGCACCTTATACTTTTGCCCGTCCTCGCTTTCCAGCTCGCTGGCCCGCGCCTGCTTCACGTCGACGGTGTCCATGTCCCCGGTTTCGGGGACAAAGGCACGCACCTTGGAGGTCGTCGTTTTGTCAAAGAGCACTGTGCCGCGCGTGCCGACAAGCGATTTGTCCAACATGCCCTCCATGGGGCGGGTGATGATGGAGCTGCTCTCGTAGAAGGTGGCCTGGCCGCTGCGCAGGTCGCCGTCGGTTTCCGACGTCGCGAGCAGAATGCTGCCCTCGACGCTCGAGGCAGCGACGTTGTTCATCAGCAGCTTGTCGCCCTCCTTGGGGCTTGCCTGCAGCGTATTCAGCAGCAGAATTGCCGCGTCGCCGCGCTTGACCACATCGTTCGCGCCGTAGGAGGCCGCGCCCTGGGTCAGCTTCAGCGACTCGGCTTTGGCAATGTAATCATTCGGCCAGAAGGGGCCGACGTCGTCCACCGTGTAGCCGAGCATGCGCAGCAGCATGGTGCACGTTTCACCGTAGGTGATGGTCTTGTCCGGGCCGAAGGTGCCGTCCGCGAAGCCGCGGATGATTTGCCGGTCGCGGATGGCGGACTGTTTGACGGCCGCGTTGATGTAGCCGGCTGCCCAGTGGCTGTAGGGCACATCCGGGAAAACGGTATAACCCCGGTAGGGCGATACGTCCTGAATGCCGAGCGCGGTGACCGCGAGCTTGCAGAACTGCGCGCGGGTGAGCAGGCCGTTCGGGTTGAACCGGCCGCCCCCTTCGCCCTGCATGATGGCGAGGTTATTGAGCACCGCTGCGGCCTGCTGGGTCTGCGGATTCGTAATGTCGGAAAAGGCGGACGCGCTGCCAAGCAGCAGGGACAGGGCGAGCGCGCCGCTCAGAATCTGTTTTTTCATCGTATACCTCCCTTTATTGGGTGCGCAGCGCCTCGACGGGCTGAAGCTTGGACGCCTTGTTCGCGGGATAGAGGCCAAACAGGATGCCCAGCACGACCGAGAACAGGAATGCGCCAACGACCAGCGGCAGGCCGGGCGTCACAACCATATCCGCCGCCGCGGACGGCATCCAGGGCGAGGTCGCGAGCGGGGCGAGCATGACGCTGCCGAGCACAGCCGCGCCAAAATAGCCGGCCGCAATGCCGATCAGGCCGCCGATAGCCGAAACGACGCTCGCTTCGATCAGGAACTGGCCTATGATGTCGCGCCGCCGGGCGCCGATCGCCATGCGGATGCCGATCTCGCGCGTGCGCTCGGTGACCGTCACCAGCATGATGTTCATGATGCCGATGCCGCCGACGAGCAGCGAAATGCCCGCGATGATGGCCATCATGATGCTCTGCTGGGCGGTCTGGTTCTCCATCTGCTCCTGATACTGCGCGTTGGCGTAGGCCTGGAACATTTCGCGGTTGGGGTCGACCTTGGTGTTTGCAAAATTTGTGATATCCTCGACGAAGCTCTTGGCGGCGTCGGAGTCCACCGCGCGCAGGGCAAACTGGGAATCGCCGCGCTCATACCCCAAAAGCCGGAGCTGCAGCGTATAAGGCACGAGGATCATCTGGTCGTCCGTGTTGAGCTTACCGCCGAATTTCCCCTGATACACGCCGACGACGGTGTAGGGCTGATAGGACTGCGACCAGTTGTTGCCAATTTTGATGGTCTGTCCGATCGGGCTCATCGCGCCGAAAAAGTTTTTGCGCACGGCCTCGCCGATGACGCACACCCGCGCACGGTTTTTGATGTCATTTTCGCTGATGTCCCGCCCGGCGGAGATGTTTTTCGAGGTGCACAGGCTGTACTGTTCGCTGCCGAAATACACGCTGACGTTCTGCATGTTCTTGGTGCGGTATTTCAGCGTCACGCTGTCCTGCGTCAGCGGCGTCATGCCGACAAGCCGCTTGCCGACTTCATTCTCCGCGTACTCGGTGATGGACTTCAGAGTCTTGGAGTTGTTTATGTACATGTACATGTCGATACGGTTTGCGCCCTGCGCATCCATCATCATCATATACATGTCGTTCTGCCCCTGCGTGACCGCCACCAGCGTGATGACCGCGGCAACGCCGATGATGATGCCCAGCATGGTCAGGAAGGAGCGCAGTTTATTGCCCGCGATTGCCTTGAAGGCCATGGCGAGCGTCTGGGTGATGCTCATACTTCCAGCTCCCCTCCCGCATAGATTTGATCCGAGGTGACACGGCCGTCCGCAATCTTGACGATGCGCCGCGCCATGGTCGCCAGGTGGTTGTCATGCGTGATCAGGATCACGGTGGTTCCCGTTTCATCGTTGAGGCGGCGCAGGCGGGTCATGATTTCCAGGCCGGATTTGGAATCGAGGTTGCCGGTCGGTTCGTCCGCCATGATGATCGGAGGGCTGGCCGCCATGGCGCGGGCGATCGCGACACGCTGCTGCTGGCCGCCGGACATTTCCGCCGGCAGGTGGTGCATGCGCTGCGCAAGGCCGACCTCGGTCAGCGCTTCCTCCGCCAGCTGGCGGCGTTCCCGTACGCCGATGCCGCGGTAGATGAGCGGCAGCTCAACATTTTCAAGCGCGGTCAGCGCGGGGATCAGGTTGAAGCCCTGAAAGATGAAGCCGATTTCGCGGTTCCGGATGCCGGACAGCACCGAGGGCTTGATCTCGCTGACGGGCGTACCGTTCAGCACAAAGCGGCCGTAGGTCGGCAGGTCAAGGCAGCCGAGAATGTTCATCAGCGTGGACTTGCCTGAACCGGACTGCCCGAGAAAGCAGACGAATTCGCCCCGGTCGATGGTCAGGCTGACGTCCTGAAGGGCGCGAACTTCATTCTCCTTGCCCTCGTTATAAATTTTACTCAGACGCTCCACCACAATGAGATGCGCGGGCGGCGTGTCGGCGGGGGAGAGGATTCGTTTCATCGTCGTGCCCCCTTAACCCACTGCGACAGCCATGCCGTCGCCGCCCATGTTGGCGTAGGCGTCCTGCGGACCGGCGAGATAGACCTCCGTGCCCTCGTCGATGCCGGAGACAATCTCGGTGTTCGTGTCGTCAAAGATTCCCGTCTCGACCGGGACGAGCACAAAGCCCTCCGGCACGTCGCTGCCCTCCGGCGTCGGCAGGGTATTTTCGAAGGTCTGCCCCTCCTGCGGTCTGGCATAGACCGCAGCGCCTTCGCCGGCATAGACGATGGCGGTGGACGGCACCATGATGCAGTCCGGCTTGGAGGCTGAGACAATTTTAAAGGAGACGCTGCGGTCGGGCGCAAGCGATCCGTCCGCGCCGTCGAGCAGGATAACCGCAGGGAAGGTCACGCCGCCGCTCATGCCGCCCATACCGCCGTCCTGATTGTTCTGGGTGCTGGCCTGCAGGCTGACGGTCGAGACCGTGCCG
>JBFWIM010000033.1:0-16056 GCA_050255995.1 Intestinibacillus sp. | reverse complement strand
CGCACCAGAATCGCAGTATCTTTCCACTGCCCGCACCGGATGGTTTTGTTAATATATTCGTCCGCCAGGTTTATGCCGCCCATATAGCCGACATTGCCGTCGATTACGCAGATCTTCCGATGGTCGCGGTTGTTGAGGTAGGTGTTAAGCGTAGGGATAAATTTGTTAAACCGTACGGCCTCAACGCCGAGCGACTGCAAATAGCTATCATATTTCCACGGCAGCTTGGAGATGCAGCCCGCGTCATCATACATCACGCGTACTTTAACGCCCTGACGCACCTTTTGTACCAGAATATCGAGGATGGTGTTCCACATTTCACCTTCCTCCAAAATGAAATATTCCAGAAAGATGAAGCGTTCCGCCTTCGCGAGCTCAATTTTCATGGATGCGAACTGTTCTTCTCCGCTCCGGAAATATTCCGTCTGGGATCCGCTCCATGCAGGGCATCCGCTGAACGTCTCAATATAACGTGCGCGGCGGGCATGTTGGGGCATAACCCGCTCAAGTCGCTTGGTCGCCGGCTGTATGGAAGTTTTCTCATAGCCCGATCCAAGCTTGCTGATTTTGTGCATGGTTCGTGCACGGTTGAAGGGCGTGTTGCCCCAGAACAGATAAAAAATGCCGCCGAAAAGGGGGAACAGCAGAATCACAATGATCCACGCCATCTTGTATGCCGGGTTATCATATTTCCGGATTAGCCATATGACCATCATAATGCTGAGAATTTCAAATGTCCTGTAAAAAATCAGCCACTTATTGCTGAGCAAAACAATGCACAGCACCATGATGATCAACTGCAGGATCAGCAGTATTCCACCGATCAGCAAGCGATCTTGAAGAATGCCCCCAATTTTCTTTTTCATACGCCCCTACTCATGTCCTCCGCAGTCAATTTCCACTAATATATTCACTATACCGCAGCAGGCGAAAATTGTCAATCGCGACCGGATTTTAAATCCTTGTGATAATGCAGGGATAAGCCTTTATTTTCTCGGTAAATCGTCATCTTCTGTCGTATTATTATATGCAGGATTTAAAAAATAAAGGCTTTCGTTCTTTGTTGCCGAAAGCCCTTACTGTATTTTGTATTCCATTTTACGACGTTGGCGCAGTAAACGAAGTAGAATCCTCCTGTCAAGTTCTTCTCGCGTAAAACGACGTTACGCTGATGGACAGCAAAATCATTGCAGGAACCCCCAATGCAATGCAAATCAGCAGCATTCTTTTGACGTCCGCAATGTTCATGAGTGCAAAACAGAATAGGAGCATAAGGACGGCGCTGGCAATTGCGGATACAATGCTGACCACCATAAACTGATTCCGTTTCATAACGAACCTCCCTGGACATACGCCCATATTTTTACGTTGTTTTAACCTGAACTCCTTGGTTCCTCCATATAGTACGACATCCCAAATGAAATAACAATAGATTCTAACTTAACATTTTTGAATGTTGTGCTGCAGTAAAAATAGAAAAATATTATGAAATTATAAAAAAGCATGAAAAAACGCCGGACGTATTGTCCGGCGTTTCCAATCCGCGTTAAAGCCCAGGCTTCACTTATATTTTTATACCAACAAAACGTCTGAGGAGCCGACGCTTAGCTGCCAGCGTGCGACAGCGACAGCCGGGCGTAAGTATTGTATACCAGATTCGTTACAACATAGAGTAAAATGACTTCGACCGGCAATATGAAAAAATTCGTTGCCAGACGCACCGGAAGCAGCACAGCAATCGCTTTCCCGCTCATCATCGAAAGCCAAAGAGTGTTGAGTCCTACATTGCAGAATAGATTAATGCACGCTTTCGCGCCGAATACACGCGCACGGCTGAGTTTGTGTCCATAGAGCCATATCCCATAGATAAGGCCGCTCACCATTGCGGTAACCGTAAAGCCGGGGAAAAACGCACCGCCTGACGGATTCACAAAATATCCGAGCACGTCGGTACAAAATCCGGCCATAATTCCCACTGTCGGACCAAACAGCATTGCTATGCTGGCATTGAGCACAAAATTGATACTGATGCGCAATTCCGGCGTCAGCCAGATACGAACGTTTAGCAGATCAAGTACAACACTGAGCGCGATGAGCAGCGCGGTCAATGCAATGCACCGAACGCTCTTGAGCTCATTCAGGGATGCCAGAAAGGGATTTTGCTTTTTTTGCATAGAAAAAACACCTCCATAAATTTGTTGCTACAAATTAAGAGGTGCTTCGCCTCAAAATATGCAGCAGCGGGATGCGACACCCGTACCGCAAGGAGATCTCTCTCCCTTTCGTCCGACGGACAACTCCCCGTTCCGCCGGCACTTTACGCACGGATATCTACTCTGCCAGTTTTCGTTTTTATTCTATCGTCTGCGCGGTTATTTGTCAACAGGTCAATGCGAATTCCCGCACAAGTACCTGAATAACTCCCTCCTCATCATTTGAGGGAGCTTCCATGCGGCTTACTTCCCGCAGCCCCGGGTGCGCGTTTGCCATTGCATACGAGTGCCTGACTGCACGCATCATCTCACAGTCGTTTAGATAATCACCAAACGCCATGCTTTCATCCGGCGTAATGCCAAACCTCTGCTGTATCTGCCGTATCGCGCTGCCTTTGTTTACGCCGGGCTCCATCAGATCTACCCAACTGTCACCTGAAAGCACCACCTGAAATTGCCTGCCACAAAGTAAGAATTCCGGATAAATTCCCAGTTCAGCCTGACGGTGCTGGAAAACCGCCATTTTACAGATCGAATCCTGTCCGGCCGCATCCAGAACATCCGGCACGCGCCGGAGTTTAGCGTAATAGCGGCGGGCATTTTCATTAAAAACAGAATCGTCGTCCTCCAGATATGCCGATTTCGTGCCGCACAGTACCACATACGCACCCGGAAGCGAGCGTGCAAGTCTTACCGGTGCTTGCAGCTTCTCTATTGGAATACTGCTGGCGTAAAGCAACTCGCGGCCGTCAAATACCATCCCGCCGTTTTCGCCGATAAACAGTATATCCTCCTCCAACCCTTCAAACCGTTCAAGAAGATTATAGTATTGACGTCCGCTCGCTACCGCAAAGCGCACGTCCTTTTCCCGCAGTGCCCGGATAATCGGAAACAAGCGCGGGGGCAAGCGCTGTTGACTGTTAAGCAGGGTGCCGTCCATATCCGCGGCCACTAATTTTATCATGCGGATCACCTCGTTCTGGGAATTTCTTTTCTTTCCTTATGTCTTACCAGTTCAGATGCCGGCATGAGAGCTTCTTAAGGCACTTCATGCGAATGGCAATGACGCGGTGGGGGCAAAAGGAATTTTCAAAAGGCTGAGACGGTTTTTTTAATTAATTTACATATGGCGTTTGAACCCATACAAAATTAATAAAAACCCTGTAAATCTCATCAACACAAGACTTAACAGGGTTTCAATATGGCTGCCGGACTAGGATTCGAACCCAGACAAACAGAGTCAGAGTCTGTCGTGCTACCTTTACACAATCCGGCAATATTTAGATTTTCGCAGCATTTTCCGAACTTTTTCAGTGTTTCAACCGCTCGTCCTCGCTGCTGACAAGAATTATTATATCTAAACCGCGCTAAAATGTCAAGCAGTTTTTTAAAAAAAACGGAATATTTTACTTCATGCCAAATACTCCGCTCGCACTGTATTCTTTAGGAGAACCTGACGACAAAAGCCCCTCCGTCCAATCGAACGGAAGGGTCTTTTGTCCGGAATCACCGGACGGTTGATCCGTCTGCTCCACCGGACTCACCTCCCCGACTGTCGTTTTTCTCTTTGCCCCTGCATCGCTGGCATAATGCAACAGCCGATATTCATAAAACTGCACTGTAGCCATGCAATGCGCCTTCATTCAGCAACCTCTTGGCATTGTTCTTCTCCTCCTTTCCTTCCCCTTTGGATGCATTTATCTTACGCTTTTTGCGGGACAGATACCAGAGCAAATCTGCACGAATGTTTTGTGAATGAATCCTGCATTTGGTGTGCATAATACACCATTTCTTTCTTTTATTCATTGTAAAATGAAATATCAAAACCTGCATATTTCATTTCGGAAGATGTAAAAGGCTCTGCCGAACAGCAGAGCCTGGTTTGACAGCGCTTAAAACACGCAATATTCCTTCATATACCGTTCCATCGGTTCGAGCACTTCCCCATAGGTGCCCTGTTCCATCAGGTATTCATAAATATCCTGTACGGTGACCAGTGCGTGCACCCGGATGCCAAACGCCTCTCCGACCTCCATTACCGCGGGTTTCCCCGGTGTAGTTCCAACTTCGCAACGGTTCACCGAGATAAACATGTCCGTCACGTTAACATCCCCACAGCTTGTCAGCACCGGCATGGTTTCACGAATCGCGGTACCTGCGGTGATAACGTCCTCGATAATAATGATACGGTCGCCGTCCTTAGGCCTGTATCCGACAATGCTCCCGCCCTCTCCATGATCCTTGGCTTCCTTACGGTTAAAGAAAAAGGGCTTATCAATGCCGTAGTTACGCGCCAGCGCCCCCGCCACCGATGTGGCGAGCGGAATCCCCTTATACGCAGGTCCGAACATTGCATCGAACCCGTCGCCGACTGTTTCCCTGACCAGCGCCGCATAAAACTCTCCGAGCCTGGAATTTTGCAAACCGGTTTTGTAATTACCCGTATTTACAAAATAGGGCGTATTGCGACCGCTTTTCGTCACAAAACTGCCAAAACGAAGCACATCGGCAGACATCATAAATTCAATAAACTCTTTTTTTGCCTGAGACAGCATTCCGATCCATCCTTTATCCGTATATTGTTAACAGTATAGCAGTTTTTGCCTCAACACACAAGAAGTTTTACGAACCGCCATTTTTCCTGAAAAGCGTATATGCCGCCCGATTGCGCGGAGAAGCCCGGAGCTGTTGGCTCCAGGCTTCTGCAGTCTGTTATTCCAGAATCGCACCCTTATCAGCCGAGGTGACCAGACGTGCATATCGTCCGAGCCAGCCGGTCTTGATCTTGGGCTCACGCGGCACAAACTTTGCACGGCGCGCTTCCATCTCTTCATCGGAGATTTTAACGTTGATCCTGGACTTCGGGATATCAATAGCAATGGTATCCCCTTCCGCAATCAGCGCAATCTCACCGCCGGCCGCCGCCTCAGGAGAAACATGTCCGATCGACGCGCCGCGGGACGCACCCGAAAAACGGCCGTCCGTAATCAGCGCACAGTCCTTGTCGAGCTGCATACCGGCGAGCGCTGATGTGGGATTGAGCATCTCGCGCATACCGGGGCCGCCCTTAGGACCTTCATAGCGGATAACCACAACGTCGCCCTTATGGATTTTACCGCCATAGATCGCCTGAATCGCATCATCTTCGCTGTCAAAGACACGTGCAGGACCTTCGTGCACCATCATCTCGGGCGCAACTGCGGAGCGCTTGACGACACAGCCGTTCTTCGCGATGTTGCCCCACAGAACGGCAATGCCTCCGGTCTCGGAGTACGGCTCCTCAACAGGACGGACAACTGCGGGATTCTTGTTGACAACACCCTCCAGATTTTCGCCGACTGTTTTGCCGGTTACAGTAATCAATGACAGGTCAAGCAGCTCACGCTTGGTCAGCCCCTTCATAATCGCCGGGACGCCACCTGCCATATAGAGCTCCTCAATATGGTGTGAGCCGGCGGGCGCCAGATGACAGATGTTCGGCACCTTGGCGGACAACTCGTTCAGCGTATTCAGATCGATCGGTACATGCGCCTCATTGGCGATTGCCAGCAGGTGCAGCACGGAATTGGTGGAACACCCAATCGCCATTTCGCAGGTCAGTGCGTTGCGGAAAGCTGCGGCCGTCAGAATATCGAGCGGACGGATATTCTTCTCGATCAGCTCCATGATCTGCATGCCCGCATGTTTTGCGAGATGGATGCGCGCGGCGTGCACAGCGGGAATCGTGCCGTTGCCCGGCAACGCCATGCCGACCGCCTCCGCGAGGCAGTTCATGGAGTTCGCGGTGTACATGCCGGAGCAGGATCCGCAGCCCGGGCAGGAGCCGGTCTCGCATTCCATAAGCTTGTCATCATCAATCAGGCCGGCCTTATATGCACCAACCTGCTCGAAGGTCTTGGACAGAGAAACTTCTTCCCCGTTATAGTGACCCGCGAGCATCGGACCGCCGGAAATCACAATTGCCGGAATATTCAGGCGTGCCGCAGCCATCATCATACCGGGAACAATTTTGTCGCAGTTTGGAATGAGCACCAACCCATCCAGCTGGTGTGCCTGTGCCAGCGTCTCTACGCTGTCCGCGATCAGTTCGCGGGATGGCAGGGAATATTTCATGCCGATGTGACCCATCGCGATGCCGTCGCAAACACCAATTGCCGGAACGACAATCGGCGTACCGCCCGCCATGCTGACGCCGGCTTTCACTGCGTTTGCAATCTTATCCAGATTGATATGGCCTGGGATAATTTCGCTGTATGCGGATACCACCCCGATGATCGGGCGGTTCATTTCTTCCGCGGTCAGGCCGCAGGCGCGCAGCAGCGAACGGTTCGGCATGCGCTCCGGGCCAGCCGTGATATTATGGCTTCTGAGTTCCATGGGATTGCCTCCTTTTTAGAGAATGAGAGCGGGCTGATGCCCGCCCTCTTTCGGATCTTATTTCAGTTCCAGCCCTCTGTCCCTGCAAAGCCTTTCCAGGCTGCGGTCCCAGGCCGCTTCGCCTTCCTCGGAGAAGAAACAGCCGGGGATGCCGCCCTCACGGTCACGATGGTGCGCGACGCACTCACAGCATTTGCCGTGCTTTGCACAGTCGGCCGTGCAGGGGCAGGTATCAACGCAAGCCGCCATAGATGTATCCTCCTGTTGCACTCTCTTATTGTTGGATCATTGGATCAGTTAAAGCGAAGTTGTTTTACAAATACAAGCAGTGAAACGCCGGGCTCAGACACGTGTCCGGCCGAAAGCCGTTCCTCCGGCCGGATACCACGCGGAAATTTACTTCTTGAGCCAGCTCATCATGCCACGCAGACGGGCGCCGGTCTCCTCCAGCTGGCTCTCCGCCTCGAGCTGACGGGTCGCTAGGAACTTGGCGCGGCCACCCGCGCGGTTCTCCTGGATCCACTCGGAGGCGAAGGTGCCGTCCTGAATCTCACGCAGAACCTTCTTCATCTCCTTACGGGTTTCCTCCGTGATGATACGCTTGCCGGCACGGTAATCGCCGTACTCTGCGGTGTCGGAAATGGAATACCGCATCTTGGCAAAGCCGCCCTCATTGACAAGGTCGATGATCAGCTTCATCTCATGGATGCATTCAAAATAAGCCATTTCAGGGTGGTAGCCAGCCTCGACCAGTGTCTCAAAGCCGGCCTTCATCAGCTCGCAAACGCCGCCGCACAGAACTGCCTGCTCACCGAACAGATCGGTCTCTGTCTCCTCGCGGAAGGTGGTCTCAATGATGCCCGCACGGCCGCCGCCGATGCCGGAAGCATACGCCAGCGCAATGTCGCGCGCCTTGCCGGTCGCATCCTGATAAACCGCGATCAGATCAGGAACGCCATGGCCTTCCTGATACTGGCGGCGTACCGTATGGCCAGGGCCCTTCGGCGCGATCATGATAACGTCGATATCCTTCGGGGGCTTGATCTGGTTAAAATGAATATTGAAGCCGTGCGCGAAAGCCAGTGCCTTTCCTTCCTTGAGGTTCGGAGCAACAACCTCCTTGTAGATGTCCGCCTGCAGCTCATCCGGAGTCAGCATCATGATGATATCGCCCGCAGCGGCAGCCTCAGCCGGAGTCATAACCGTAAGGCCGGCCGCCTTTGCCTTCTCCGCGTGCTTGGAACCCGGACGCAGACCAACAACAACATTCACACCGGAATCGTGCAGGTTTTCTGCATGGGCGTGACCCTGGGAGCCGAAACCGATAACGGCAACTGTCTTACCGTCCAGCAGACTGAGATTACAGTCAGAATCATAGTACATTTTAACCATTTTTCATTTCCTCCATTTGTCTAACTATATATATTGTTTATTGAACAATCAGTAATTTCACCGGACAATGGCGGTCACGCCAGAGCGGCAGGTCTCCAGAACCTTGAAATTTGCAATAACCGACAGGAACGCATCAATCCGGCTCGGGGTTTCGGTGAGCTCCAGAATAATATGGTTCGGGGCCACCAGAACGACGTTGGCGCCATATACGCCAGCGATCTGGCGCGCGCTGTCACGCACCGACGCATCCTCCGCCAGCAGTTTGACAAATACCAACTCCCGGCAATAAGCTTCCTCCTCAACGAGGTGTTTGACCGAAATCGTCTCTTCCAGCTTTGAGACCTGCTTGATGATCTGTTCCAGAATCGTATCATCGCCGGTAACTACAATGGTAATACGTGAAATTTTGGGGTTTGTCGTCGCGGAAACTGTGAGCGAATCAATATTGTAGCCGCGCCGTCCGAAAAGGCTGGACACGCGGGCCAAAACGCCCGCATTGTTTTGCACAACAACAGACAGGATATATTTTTCCAAAGGACGTCCCTCCTTTTACATGGTCACGACGTCGTTGATCGTCGCGCCGGCCGCAATCATAGGCAGAACGCGTTCGTCACGATCGATCAGGCAATCAATGACCACCGGGCCCTGCATCGTCAGCGCCTGCTGCATCGCCTGCTGAAATTCCTCCGGCGTCACGCAGCGGAAACCATGCCCGCCAAAGGCCTCAGCCAGCTTGACGTAATCCGTCCTGCGCTCCATCGTTGTGGAAGAATAACGCTTTTCATAGAACATGGTCTGCCACTGGCGCACCATGCCGAGCACCTGATTATCCATAATAACGGTGATGATCGGCAGGTTGTGCTTTACGCTGGTGCACAACTCATTCAGGTTCATGTGGAAGCTGCCGTCGCCGGTGATATGGATTACGCGTTTGTCAGGACAGGCAATCTGCGCACCGATGGCCGCACCGTAGCCAAAGCCCATGGTTCCGAGCCCGCCCGAAGAAATAAACTGATGCGGATGATTGCGCCTGCAATACTGCATTGCCCACATCTGGTGCTGACCCACGTCGGTGACCATAATAGTCTCGTCATCGGTTGCCTCCACGATGATGTCCATGATGCGATGCGGCTTCAATGTGGTCTCGCTGTCTTTGGGGCGGTAGTCGAGCCGCGCACGCCAGTCATCGATTTTCTGTATCCATTCCTGGTGATGACTTTCCTTGATATACGGCAGAATGGCTGTTAAAAAGCTCTTTGCATCCGACACCACTGCAAAATCAATATTGATGTTTTTGTTGATTTCAGCCGCGTCGATATCCACATGGATAATGCGCGCACGTGTGGCAAAGCGGCTTGGGTTGGTTGCAACGCGATCGGAAAAGCGCGCGCCGATGGTAATCAGCACGTCGGCCTCATCCACTGCGCGGCCGGAGGAAACCCAGCCGTGCATGCCAACCAAACCGAGATTGAGCGGCTCGTCGCTCGGCAGCGCACCGATCGCCATCATGGTGCCGGTAGCAGGGATCTTCGCGCGGCGCATAAGCGCCAACATGTCGTCGCCCGCGTCCGCAATCGTGACGCCGCCGCCGTAGTAGATAACCGGCCGCTCCGCATGGTTGATCAAGTCTGCGATATCCTGCAATAACTGCGGTTCAAACGTGTAGCTTGTCGCGGTGCTCGCAACGGGTTTCCGGGAGAATTCACAAACCGCACCTGTGACATCCTTTGGGATATCCACGAGTACCGGGCCGGGACGTCCGGTGTTGGCAATGCGGAACGCGTCGCGCAGGATATCTGCAAGTTCGGAAACATCGCGCACCATAAAGTTGTGCTTGGTGATCGGCATGGTGATGCCGGTGATATAGACCTCCTGGAAGCTGTCCTTCCCGATCAACGGATTGCCGACGTTGCCTGTGATCGCGACCATGGGCACAGAGTCCATATAGGCCGTCGCGATGCCGGTAACCAGATTGGTCGCGCCGGGACCGCTTGTCGCAAGGCACACGCCTGTTTTGCCGGTCGCGCGGGCATAACCGTCAGCCGCATGGGAAGCGCCCTGTTCGTGTGCTGTAATAATATGATGAATGCGATCGCTGTTTTTGTACAGTGCATCATAAATATTCAGGACTGCGCCGCCTGGATATCCAAAAATCGTATCCACGCCCTGCTCAACCAGCACCTCGATCAGAATTTCAGAACCGTTAAGCTGCATATACACCCCTCCTTAATCTATGGAAACAATAAAAAAGCCTTTGTCTCCTGCATATACAAGAGACAAAGGCCTGCAAGGCTCTCTGCGGTACCACTCTCATTGCCGCTTATGCGACCACTCAACCGCATCCGACCCGGGATCGAACGCGCGGCCCTCTAACGGCGGCCAACCGTTCCAGCCTACACAGGCATGATGCCCTTCAGCCAACTGCTCTCGGGGAGACTTTCGCACTTTCCTTCTTCTGCCGCATTTCACCTGACAGCGGCTCTCTAAAAGAATCCGGACGCTACTTTTCCCGGTCACTGCATTTCCTGATGTATGTTTTATATTATAAGTATCCTCTTTTGAAAAGTCAACCATAATTTTATATAGTTTTGCCTTTTCGGTTGAAATAACCTTAGTATACTTTGATTGATTTCAGGCATGATAAATCCATACCTCTGAAAAAGGAGCGTTTTTCAATGGCCATTTCCTTTATCCGCACCTTACTTTTGTATGTGTGCGTCATTTGTGCGCTGCGTCTTATGGGCAAACGCCAAATCGGCGAACTGGAGCCCTCCGAACTGGTTGTCACGATCCTGGTCAGTGAACTTGCTTCGATTCCAATGCAGGATCTCGGCGTACCGCTGTTGTCCGGGATCATTCCGATTGTCACGCTTATCTCCCTGGAAATTGTAATTTCCTTTATCAGCCTGAAAAGCATCCGACTTCGGCGGCTCCTCAATGGGCGTCCCGCTATCATCATCCAGAACGGCAAACTCGACCGAAAAAAAATGCAGCAGATGCGAATCACTTTGGACGAAGTACTTGAAGCCCTGCGGGAAAATAATGTTGAATCTGTCGGAGACGTTAAGTACGGCGTGATTGAGCCGAGCGGCAAGCTCAGCTATGTCCTGCAAACGCCGCAGCGCCCGGTGACTGTGGAGATGCTGAATCTGACGCCGCAGGACAGCGGCCTGCCGTATATCGTAATTTCGGACGGACATATCGTCCACCAGAATCTGCAAAAACTTAACAAAACCGTGGAGGACATTCAAAAACAGGTTAAAAAGTCGAATATCGGTTCTGTGCGGGACGTGTTCCTGATGACGCTTGACGATTGCGGCAATCAGTTTATCCAGGCGAAGGAGGGGCGTACATGAAACGCTTACTGATTGCGGTGTTGCTGCTTGTTCTTATCATCACCGGTTGTTTTGTCGGCTATAATCGGCTTGACCTTCTGACGCAGGAGTTGGCAGACCATGTTCTGGAATCCGACGCTTTGCTGCAAACCGGAGACCGCGACGAGGCAGGCGCTGTTCTACAGGAGACCTACCACCTCTGGTCCGATCATCGCAACATGCTCGGCGCACTTGTGCGACACAACGAGCTGGACGCGATCCAAAACCTTTTTCTGCGCGCTATACAGGCTATGGACAATCAGGACAATAACGAGTTTTATCTGCAAACACGCGAGCTGCACGGTATGCTGCTGCACCTCCCGGAAATGGAACGGCCAAGTATCAATAATATTTTCTGACCTGAAAAGCCGCGGCATGAAAAGAGCTGCCTGATAAAAAATGCTCTTTAAAAGTCAGATAGAATTTAAGCTAAGCCACCGTAAGGGTGTGTTGTCTATGAATGACAGACAGCACGCCCTTTCGCTTTGACCCGGCGTTTGTTGTAAGAGCTGTCGGCTAATTCACCGCTTGCACGCACATTTTCACGATTTGGGTTTATATTCCAGCTCCTATTTCACCATGAAAAACTGCACCCCTTTCGTTCGACGTGTTTACTATCACATGTCAAACCCTTGGGGTGCAGTTCATAAAAGCGATTCTTTTTGTTTACTTATCTCCGGCGATGCGGATACGGTTGATTGCCTTTTTCAGTTTGACGTCCGCGATATCGTGCTCATGCTCACTAAGCTGCTGATGGAGCAGCGCCTTGGCGCGCTCCGCTGCTTCACGGGCACGGTTGATATCGATTTCGTCCGCCCACTCGCAGGTGCGAGCCAAAACGGTCGTCCCTGCAGCGGAAACTTCAACAAAGCCGCCCGAGACCGCCGCCACACGGCTGCTGCCACCCGAAAAAATGGTCAGACCACCGATTCCGAGCGCCGCCACATAGGGGACATGCTTGGGCAAAATGCCAACATCGCCCTCTGTGGTGCGCACAACGATGCGGTCGGCCTCGCCGTCAAAAAAGCTCCGCTCGGCAGTGACAACCTTCAAATGAAAAGTAGACATGGACTACTCTCCCTTCTTGGCTTTTTCCACTACCTCGTCAATCGTACCGGCAAACAGGAACGCGGATTCCGGCAGGTCGTCATGCTTGCCCTCCAGAATCTCCTTAAAGCCGCGGATCGTTTCCTTGATCGGCACATATTTACCGGCCATGCCGGTAAACTGCTCCGCAACGTGGAACGGCTGCGACAGGAAATTCTGGATCTTACGGGCTCTGGCGACCGTCAGCTTGTCCTCATCGGACAGCTCGTCCATACCCAGAATGGCGATGATATCCTGAAGATCCTTATACTTTTGCAGGATGGACTGCACGGCACGCGCAGTTTCGTAGTGCTCCACGCCAACCACGTCAGCCGTCAGAATACGGGACGTCGAATCCAGCGGATCAACCGCGGGATAGATACCCATGGAAGCGATGTCACGGGAAAGAACAGTCTTCGCATCCAAGTGGGCGAACGTCGTTGCCGGTGCCGGGTCGGTCAGGTCGTCCGCAGGAACGTAAACGGCCTGTACGGACGTGATGGAACCCTTCTTGGTCGAGGTGATGCGCTCCTGCAGCGCGCCCATTTCGGTTGCCAGGGTGGGCTGGTAACCTACCGCAGACGGCATACGGCCGAGCAGCGCGGATACCTCAGAACCCGCCTGGGTGAAACGGAAAATGTTGTCGATAAACAGCAACACGTCCTGACCTTCCTGATCGCGGAAATACTCCGCCATAGTCAGACCGGACAGGCCGACGCGCATACGCGCTCCGGGGGGTTCGTTCATCTGACCATAAACCAGAACGGTCTTGTCGATAACGCCGGACTCCTGCATTTCATTATACAGGTCGTTGCCCTCACGGGTACGCTCGCCGACGCCGGTAAAAACCGAAATACCGCCGTGCTGCTTGGCAATGTTGTTGATCAGCTCCATGATGATGACCGTCTTGCCGACACCCGCGCCGCCGAACAGACCGACCTTACCGCCCTTGGCGTACGGCGCGATCAGATCGACAACCTTGATACCGGTTTCCAGGATCTCCGTCGTGGATTCCTGTTCTTCATAAGACGGCGCCTCACGGTGAATCGGCCAGCGCTCTTCTCCCTTGACGGGCGGCTTCTGGTCCACCGGCTCACCGAGCAGGTTGAAGATGCGTCCTAAGTTCTCGTGACCAACCGGCACCATGATCGGCGAGCCGGTGTCCACGGCGTTTATGCCGCGCACCAGACCGTCGGTCGACTGCATGGCGATGCAGCGAACCGTGTCCTCGCCAATGTGCTGTGCGACCTCAGCGGTGATGGTTTTACCGTTCAGGTCGATGGTGATCGCGTTCAGGAGCTTAGGCAGCGCATCTGCAGCAAATTTGATGTCAAGCACGGGTCCGATAATCTGGACTACCGTACCAATATTCTGCTCATTCATTGGCAAAACTCCCTAATTTCTTGTGTTTCCCGCCGCTTTCTGGTCTTTAGCTGCCGACCTGGCCCGAGCCCGCGACGATCTCCGTGATTTCCTGGGTAATCGACGCCTGACGGGCACGGTTGTAAGACAGGTTCAGTGTCTCGATCATCTCGCCTGCATTGTCCGAAGCTGCTTCCATTGCCATACGGCGAGCGCTCTGCTCGGATGCATACGACTCAACAACCGCGCCATACAGCACGCCATTGAGGTATTCCGGGATAATCTCGTTAAAGACCGCCTCGGGCGAGGGGTCGTATTCGGTCAGCACGTGGCTGCTGGTTCCCTCCGTATCTTTCTTTCCGAAATTCAGCGGGAGCAGTTGAATACAACGCGGCTCCTGTGTCAGCGGAGAAATATACTTTGTATAGCAGAGGAATACCTCGTCCACCTCTCCCCGCTTATACAGCTCGAGGAACTGACGCACGATGGGATGGGTATCCGAAATGCGCATGGTCTCCGCAATGCCCGGATAATCGGCAAGCGCCTTGCCAGCGCGCTTTGCGTAGTGCTCCTGCGACTTTTTGCCGATGGTGATGACCGCGGTATTCTTGTCCTTCATTTGGGTCGCCGCCAGCTTAAAGATGTTGGCATTATACCCGCCTGCCAGGCCACGGTCACCCGCAACCACGATAAAAAGGCTTTTTTTGACCTCACGCGGTTTGGTATACACGGAACTGCCGTCACGGTTTGCCGCCGCGATGCGTGTGATCGTATCGTACAGCGTGTCAAAATAGGGTGCGGAACGCTCGACACGCTCTTTGGCGCGGCGCACCTTGCTGGACGCAACCAGTTCCATCGCCTTGGTAATCTGCATGGTAGACTGGACGCTCTTGATGCGGCGCCTGATTTGTTTCATATTGCCGGCTGCCATTTCGCGTACCTCCCTTTCATATTTTGTGATCCTGTGGGAGGCTTATCTCTCGGCCAGGAACTTGTCCTTGAACTCGATGATCGCTTCGTGCAGCTTGTTCTTGATGTCGTCATCCAGCTTACCGGTCGCGCGGATGGTCTGCGGAATATCGCCGTACGTATTCTCAATATAGGAGAACAGTTCGTTCTGGAATTCGCCGATCTGATGAACCGGGACTTCCTTCAGCAGGTTGGAAATAACCGCATAGATGATGATGACCTGATTCTCAACCGAGATCGGGCTGTTCTGCGGCTGCTTCAGGACTTCGACAATGCGCTCGCCCTGCGCCAGACGGTTCTTGGTGTCCTCGTCGAGGTCAGAACCGAATTGGGAGAAGGACTGCAGCTCGCGGTATTGCGAATACGCCAGTTTCAGCGTACCGGATACCTTCTTCATTGCCTTGATCTGCGCGTTGCCGCCGACACGGGATACCGAAATGCCCGGGTTTACCGCGGGTCGGATGCCGGAGTTGAACAGCTCGGTTTCCAGGAATATCTGGCCGTCTGTGATGGAAATGACGTTCGTGGGGATATAAGCCGCAACGTCGCCTGCCTGCGTCTCGATGATCGGCAGTGCGGTCAGCGAACCGCCGTCCTTGATATTCGCAGCACGCTCCAGCAGACGGGAGTGCAGATAGAAAACGTCGCCGGGATACGCTTCACGTCCGGGCGGACGGTGGAGCAGCAGTGAGATCGCACGGTAGGCGACCGCGTGCTTGGACAGGTCGTCATAAATGACGAGAACGTCCTTGCCCTTGTACATAAAATACTCACCGATCGAGCAGCCCGCATACGGCGCGATATACTGCAGCGGTGCGGACTCCGACGCCGTTGCGGATACAATGACCGTATAGTCCATCGCGCCGTTCTTCGACAGTGTTTCCGCAACCTGCGCCACGGTCGAACGCTTCTGGCCGATCGCGACATAGATACAGATAACGCCCTTGCCGCGCTGGTTGATGATGGTATCCAGGCAGATCGCGGTCTTACCGGTCTGACGGTCGCCGATGATCAGCTCGCGCTGTCCGCGGCCGATCGGGATCATGGAGTCGATCGCCTTGATACCGGTCTGCAGCGGGACATTAACCGGGGTACGCTCGATAATGCCGGGGGCCGGCATTTCGATCGGGCGGCTCTCCTTCGTTTCAATGGGGCCCTTGCCATCGATCGGCTTGCCGAGCGCGTCTACAACGCGGCCGAGCATTGCCTCGCCAACCGGGACCTCCACAATGCGGCTTGTACGCTTTACGGTGTCGCCCTCTCTGATGTTCTGATCGGAACCC
>JBFWIM010000032.1:0-16086 GCA_050255995.1 Intestinibacillus sp. | reverse complement strand
ATGGGTGCCGCCGGTCGGCTCATCCTCGATCCGCACCACCTTGCCGCCCTTCAGGATGGCAAGGCCGGTGGTGCCGCCGCCGATGTCCACCACGACGCCGTCCTCGATCTGATAGATCGCGTTGGCAGCGGACGGTTCGTCAAGCACGTTTGTCACCTCAAACCCCGCGCCCTCGGCGATGTACTGATGGGTGCGCAGGCTGGATTCCGTGCCCGCGGGCATGGCAATGGCGCAGTTTTCAAGCTCCGCGCCAAGGCGCGCCTCCAGCTTTTCCCTGAGCGCACGCACAATGCGCAGCGCGCCCGCATAATCGACCACCACGCCGTCCCGCAGTACGCCCGCCGCCTGCTTCTCACAGGCCACGGGATTATCCTCCTCATCCAGCGCCACGAGCACGATATAGGCCGTGCCCAGATCCAACCCGACCTTGAGCTTTGTGCCCACCGGCCGGAAGGTTTCCCGCTCGGACCGCGCCACGCGCTCCATATATGCATTGACACGACTTAGATCCATCATAGTTCTGTCACCCTTTGTTCTGTGGACGTCGGTTATTTGACAATCCTGCCCAGCGTAAATCCGCTGACCAGCGCCGCGTTCGCCTCGTCAAAGTCGATGTGCATGCGGCAGCTGAATTTCCCGCTGACACGAATGATCACGTCGCGGAAGGTAATCGGCCGGTCGGAAAAGACCTCCACGCTCACGCGCTGTTTGTCCCGCACGCCCATGGCCTCCGCGATCTCGGGCGTGAGGTGCACATGGTTGTGCGCGATGATGACGCCCTCCGGAATCGTAACCGCGCCGCGCGGCCCTTCGATCGTGATCGACCCCGAGCCTTTGACGTCGCCCGATTCGCGCACCGGCGCCGTTACGCCGAGCTCCACGCAGTCGCTCCTCGACAGCTCCACCTGCGTCGCCGAACGGACCGGCCCCAGAATGGCGGTGCGCTCCTTGCGCCCTTTGCTGCCGATGATGGTCACGCGCTCCTCGCTGAGGAACTGTCCGGGCTGGGAAAGCGGCCGCTTTGGCGTCAGCGCCGCGCCCGGGCCGAACAAAATCTCCAAATCCCGCTGTGTCAGGTGAACATGGCGGGCGGAAACCTCAACCTCGACCAGTCCGGCGCGGGGGATTGCATCCAGCACGGCCCCAATCAGCTGTTCCATGTGCGCCCCCCTCACTTATACAATCCGCCCAGATACATGCACATCATGATGTGCACCGCGCTCGACAGCCGGTTGAGCTCCTCGATCACCGGCGGATTGGTACACCGCCTGCCCTCGCGGAACGCCATGTTCGCGGCAACCTCGGTTTCACGCACCTGCGTGCGAAGCTGGTTGAGCATCACATAATGCTTGCCCATGCCGTATTCCGGCATCAGCATTTGCTTGATGTTAAAAAACTTCATCGGATCGTGCGAGCGCTCTCGCAGCTCGGCATGGGTCAGCCCGATGATGCGTTCGTTTTTGAAGTCCTCCTCCAGCGCATCGCAGCGCATCATCTCCCGCAGCACGCGCAGAATATCGCCCAGATCGTCGATCAGCTTGATGCTGGCGGCCTCTTCATGCAGGACGGCCTGCGTCAGAATAACCTGCGCCTGCAAGCTGTCCAGCTTGCCGCGGAACAAAATGCGCGGATGGTTCTTCGGCACGAGCACATTGCCATGCAAATGGGTCATGTGCTCGGGTTTTTCCGAAAAGAACGCGCCGGATTCATAATCCACAAATTTCGGCCGGGGCGCCTGCGGCGCCGGAGCCGGACCGGCCGGGGGGGCTTCGGTTTCAGAGACCGCGGGCGGCCTGCCTTTGGAAATCTTGATTTTGCGCTGCTGCAGATATTCCCGCGCGGCGGGGGACAGGATTTTACCCTCCGGGATGTAGTAGATTTCGGGCTCAGTCGCCTTCAGCTCCATCCGCAGGATCGCTTCTGTGATGACCTTCAAACCATTCACCCCCTTTGCTCACATAACGTCCGGCGGTTACTCGCCCAGTTTGGGCAGGATTGCCTCCACCTCGTTATGCGGCCTCGGGATGACGTGCACGGAGATCAGTTCGCCGACGCGCTCGGCCGCCGCCGCGCCCGCGTCGGTCGCCGCCTTGACGGCGCCGACGTCACCGCGCACCATAACGGTGACCAGACCGCCGCCGACGTGCTCTTTGCCGATCAGGGTGACGTTCGCCGCCTTCACCATGGCGTCCGACGCTTCGATTGCCGCAACCAGCCCCCTGGTTTCAATCATGCCTAACGCTTGCTGTGCTGCCATAATCATTCTCCTTTCGTAACGCGCCCTTATTGATTCAGGCTGGGCAGAATCGCCTCCACCTCGTCGTGCGGTCTCGGAATTACGTGCACCGAGATCAGTTCGCCGACACGCTCGGCCGCCGCCGCGCCCGCGTCGGTCGCCGCCTTGACGGCGCCGACGTCGCCGCGCACCATGACGGTGACCAGACCGCCGCCGACGTGCTCCTTGCCGATCAGGGTGACGTTCGCCGCCTTTACCATGGCGTCCGACGCTTCAATTGCCGCAACCAGACCCTTGGTTTCAATCATGCCTAACGCTTGCATTGCTGCCATAATCATTTCCTCCTTAAAGCTGCCGTACGGCCGTTCAGTGTATTAAAGTCAGTGGACTGCCTGCAGCCGCTCGATGATTCTCTTCACGATCACATCGACCGTCTCCGGGCTCATATCCAGATCCTGCGTTTTGCAGATGCCCTCCGAGCAGTCCGGAACCTCCCTGCGAATGTCCGCCATCTCGCGCAGGCCGTAGGCCACATACCGCTTGTTGAGCAGATGCATCGGGCCGACGTTTTCGCTCGTCGCGCTGCCGCCGACTGCGCCGCAGCCCAGCGTCAGCGAGGGCATGAGAGCGGTCGAGCTGCCGATGCCGCCGAGCGTGCTCGCGGTGTTGACCAGAATGCGCGAGGCAGGGACGCGCGCCGCGAAATACTCGACGACCGCGTCGTCCTGCGCGTGCATGGAGAAGGTATGCCCCGCGCCTTCGTAACGCAGGATGGTGCAAACCTTGTCGCACACGTCCCGGTAATCGGCGCCGGTGAAGAAGCCGAGAATCGGGCCGAGTTTCTCGTTGGAGTACGGGTGGCCGCGACCGACGCCGTCCTCCCGGGCGACGAGCACGCGCGCGCCGTCCGGCACCCGATCCAGCCCGGCAAGCTTTGCGATGATCTTTACCGGACGGCCGACGATTTCGGGGTTCATGGTGCCGCTTGCGCGCAGAATATACCGCCCGAGCGTTTCGCTCTCCTCCTCGCTGAGGAAGTACGCGCCCTGCTTTTCCATCTCCGCGCGCACCGCGTCCGCCATATCCGCATCGCAGATGACGGACTGCTCGGACGCGCAGACGGTGCCGTTGTCAAACGTTTTGGAATCCAGAATCCGCTTCACCGCGCGCGGCAGGTCTGCCGATCCGTGGATATACGCCGGGCCGTTGCCCGGGCCCACGCCGATGGCCGGCGTGCCGGACGAATACGCCGCGCGCACCATGGCGGAGCCGCCGGTCGCCAGGATCAGCGACGTATCCGGATGCCGCATCAGGATATCGGTCGCCTGCATGGTCGGTATGGTGATGCAGGAAACCAGGTTTTCGTTGCCGCCCGCCTCGGCGATCGCCTGGCGGATAACCTTCACCGTCTCCAGAATGCACCGCAGCGCGCTCGGGTGCGGCGAAAATACAATGGCGTTGCCCGCCTTGACGGCGATTTCCGCCTTGAACAGGGCGGTCGAGGTTGGGTTGGTGGACGGGATCAGTCCCGCGATCACGCCGACCGGCACCGCGATGACGCGGAGCTTTTTCTCCTCGTCCCGCTCCAGCTCGCCAATGGTCTTCATGTCCTTGATGTACTCGTATACGCCGTGGCTGGCAAACACGTTCTTGACGATTTTGTCTTCCACAATGCCGAAGCCGGTGTCTTCATGCGCCATCTGCGCCAGACGGCGGGCGTTGCGCACGCCCGCGTGCGCGATGGAACGCACGATGCGGTCCACTTCCACCTGCGACTTTTGCGCCAGCTCCTGCTGCGCCGCCTTTGCGGCGCCGACCAGCTCGCGTACCTCCTGCATAGAGAGCAGGTCTTTATCATAAAGCTGCATATATTTACTCCTCCTGCGCTTCGAGAATCCGTGCGATCAGCTCTTCCTTTTTCGCAACGCGGAGGTCCCGGCGGGTCATGCCCGTGATTCCCAGCGCACGCGCCACGGCGCGCAGCCTGGCAACCGTCATTTTTTGCAGGGTCTCCTCGTCGAGCGCCCCCAGTTCGGATGCGTCGGCATCGGCCTCGGCTTCGTCCGCGGATTCCTCATCGCTCTCCGGCAGGGTTTCCCCATCCGGTGGTTCCGGCTCGGGTTCCGGCTCGGGCGGCGCGGGGGAGGGCGGTTCGGGCCGTATCGGTCTCGGGCCGTCCAGGATGGACTCGATTCCGGCTGCCGGACGCGGGATGACATGGACGGACACCAACTCGCCCACGCGCTCCGCCGCCGCGGCGCCCGCATCGGCCGCGGCCTTGACCGCGCCCACATCGCCGCGCACCATGACGGTCACCAGCCCGCCGCCGACGCGCGTCCTACCGACGAGGGTGACGTTCGCCGCCTTGACCATGGCGTCCGCCGCCTCGATCGCGCCCACAAGACCCTTTGTTTCAATCATACCTAAGGCATTCAAGCTCATCCCTCCGTTTCATTGCGTACTCACACGGAAAGACTTCCTATATGCGCGGGTTTTCCGCCACAAATTCAACCGCCGCGGCAAACGCCTCGCAGGCCGATTTGCAGGCGGACTGGCTGCCGGTCAGCAGCGCGCCGCCGAAGTTGGTCTCGGACGGGGGAGCGTACAGGACGCAAAGCCTCACATCGGCGGCCTTGAGCGCGGCGTCCACCGCGTACATCGCCTCAAGCGGGGGAGCGATCAGATACGCCAGCGCTTCGCCCTCGGCAATGCCCGCGCCGTCGGACAGGTAAGAGCCTGTGCGCGAAATGCACTGCGCATAATACACGATGGTGTCGTCCTCGTTGGCGGAAATGAAATACGCGCCGTTTTCGACCATGTCCACCGCGGCCTGCAGCCCGGCCTTGACCTCCGCCGGGTTCGGGCCCGCCAGAATGCCGATAAATTCGCCGGCCAGCTTGGTGTTTGCGTTGGCCGCGCCGCCGTAGAAGCTCTTTGCGTATACGACCTTGACGTCGGCCTTCTTGGTCGCCTCGTCGATTGCGGTATAGCCCACGTCGTCGCAGTCGGTGGTCAGCAGTGCAAGGGATTTCTGGTCGGGCGCGAGGTTATATTGTTTTGCAAGCTCGGGCGATACGTTCGGAATGATCTTGGTTGCGAGCACACTCGCCTTGACGGGATCTCTTTTCATGTTCAATTCCTCCCTTACAGTTTCAAATCGGTGCCGCTGACCTTTTTCTCCAGAATGATCTTGATAACCTCGGCGATATGCGCGCCCGCCTCGGACGGAATCGTACCGTTGCGGTGAATATTGGAGACGACGGTTCTGCGCGCCTCCGGCATGCCCACGGTCGCCTTGTACGCGATGTACGCGGACATGGACTCAGCGGTGATCAGGCCGGGACGCTCGCCGATCAGGGTGCAGGTAACCTCCGCGTCCAGCAGCTCGGAGATTTCGTCCATTACGCCCACGCGGCCGTATTTCACAAAAAACGGCGTGCCGGTATCAATTTTGTAGCTCTGGAGTCCCTGCAGCAGCGCAGGCAGCAGATCGGGGATATTCGCCGCAACCGCTGCGCTTGAAAGGCCGTCGGCCACGTAAATCTGCACGGCAGGGTTCTTTTTGCACTTTTCGCGCAGCGTCTTTCCCGCTTCCTCGTTTAGCTTGCGGCCGAGGTCGGGGCGGGTCAGGTAGATGTCCTTGCTGTCGCACTGGGTTTGTACGATGAACAGGCCGAGATCCTTTTCGACCAGATCGTGGTCGACGTCGTTGAACACCGCGTCCTGCGCCGCGGAATGCGCCGCGCGGAACTGAAGCAGCGGGTCGGTCTTGTAGCGTGCGCCGGCCTTGCCGATGCCCAGACGGCAGGGCGCATGCGCTTTCAGCTCGGCGTATTCCTCGCCGTGCTCTGGATCCTTCACCAGATACTGCGTGCGGATATCCACTTCGGTAACGTCGGGGATGCAGCCGTCCTCCACCGTGGGGCACGCACTGCCGGCGGTCTCCGCGGCTGCCGCCGCGGGCGCAGCGGATGTTGCGGTGACGCCCGGGATGTTCATTTCAGAGAGTACCTGCTCGATAATCGCTTTTAAATCCTTCTGATCCATTCGGTCTGCACCTCCTTCTACTTAGACAGGAATACGGAAGCGTCGCCCGCTTTGGGCGTCAGCTTGCCGTTCTCCGAGAAGCCCATCTTCTCGAGCCACTGGTCGAACTCCCTGATCGGGCGCAGGCCGAAGACCTCGCGCAGCGCGGCCGCCTCATGGTAGCCGGTGCACTGGTACATCAGCATGCAGTCGTCGCCCTGCGGCACGCCCATGATGTAGTTGCAGCCCGCCGCAACCAGCAGGGTTGCCAGATTTTCAATATCGTTCTGGTCGGCCTTCATATGGTTGGTATAGCACGCGTCGCAGCCCATCGGGATGCCGGTCAGCTTGCCCATGAAGTGGTCTTCCAGACCGGCGCGGATGACCTGTTTGGAGTCATAGAGATACTCCGGACCGATGAAGCCGACGACCGTGTTGACCAGGAACGGCTGATACCGCTTGGCAAAGCCGTAGCAGCGCGCTTCCATCGTCACCTGATCCCAGCCGTGGTGCGCTTCGGAGGACAGCTCCGAACCCTGGCCGGTCTCAAAATACATGACGTTCGGGCCGGTGGAGGTGCCTCTGTGCAGCATCATGTCGCGGCCCTCGTCCAGCATCTGCGCGGTCAGGCCGAAGGCTTCGTTGCCCTTCTGCGAGCCCGCGATGGACTGAAACATCAGGTCGATCGGGGCGTTAAACTTGGCGGCGGCCTCGGTCTGGGTGGTCACATGCGCCAGCACGCAGATCTGGGTCGGAACCTCCCACTTGTTCTTGAACTCGTCGAAGCTCTTGAGGATGCGCGCCACGCTTTCCACGGAATCGTCCACCGGGTTAAGGCCGATAACCGCGTCGCCGCAGCCGAGGGACAGGCCTTCCATCACGGACGCCATGATGCCCTTGGGGTCGTCGGTGGTGTGGTTGGGCTGCAGGCGGGACGAAAACGTGCCCGGCAGGCCGATGGTGGTGTTGCAGTGCGCGGAAACGCGCATTTTCTTGGCCGCATAAATGAGATCCAGATTGCTCATCAGCTTGCAGACCGCTGCGACGATCTCCGAGGTGAGACCGCGGGAGGCGCGTCGGATCATCGCGCCGTCGGTCTTTTCGTCAAGCAGCCACTCGCGGAACTCCGCAACGGTCATATTCTTAAACTGGTTAAAAACCGGCTCGTTGACCGCGTCCTGAATAATCCGGGTTACTTCGTCCTCTTCATACGGCACCGCAGGGCAGTTGCGGATATCGTTCAGTGTGATATGGGACAGCACCACCTTCGCGGCAACGCGCTCCTGCGCGTCCTCCGCCGCGATGCCCGCCAGCTTGTCGCCGGATTTTTCCTCGTTGGCCTTGGCCATGACTTCTCTGAGCGACTTAAATTCGTAAGTATGGCCGAACAGCTTGGTTTTCAGTATCACATTCACTCACCTCACATTTACTTTTTTCAGGAATTGAAAATCAGGGTCTTGATCACCACGGGGACAACATGCCCGCCGACAAGCGGCACGCCGATGTCGATGTAATCGCCGCTCAGGGTGCGGATGCCGTCGATGCAGATGACATCTTTCCTGTGCTCGAGCCTCACCTTGAGCGCATTGCCCAGCACCTTGCCAATGTCGGCTTCCACCACGATAATCAAGGGGAATTGTGATTCGATCGCCTCCTTTGCCCCCTCTGTGATTGCCGCCGCCAGACGCTGTACGTCTGCAAAGCTTGTGCGCCCGCGTCCGGTGAACGCAATGGCGATTTGCTCCGGCCTGCCCTCGGGCCGGTACAGCGGCATCTGATTTTGGATGGAGGATGCGAGCGTCTCAAACTCTTTTTCATCCTCCTCGGACACCTTAAGGATCGGGATGTTCTTGATCGGCAGCCGTTCTTTTGCATAGCTGATGGTGCTGCCGCTGACCTCGGTCGTGTGTGTTCCCGCACCGACCACGGTTGCGCGGATGGTTTCCGCGGCCTGGAACAGCTTTACCTGTCCGAACGCCGGGTAATTTCGTATGGCCCGCCCGAGCAGTACGCCGATATCTCCGTAGCGGAATACGTTATCCGCCGTGGGTTTATAGATATAGTCAGCCACACCGCCCGAGAATGTCACGCCCTGAGCGGCGGGCTGGGACGGAATGGGCTTGCCATCATTGGTATACAGCGCCGCGTGCTCCGCGCTTTGGGGCTTGAGATAAAGCGCCTGCGCCAAATGCTCGGCCATCAGCTCGCACACTTTGGTGAGCGTGGACACATCCGCCGCGTCGCCGACACGGATTTTGACGCCGCGCGCGTCGGCCAGCGCCTGAATTTTGTGAAAGATATAGGTGATCTTCCCGCCGTCTGTCTTAATTAAACGGCCGCCGATGTCCAGGCAGGCGACGCCGTGCAGCGTTCCCTTTTCGTAAAGCGCCATATTGGTCGTACCGCCGCCGACGTCGAGGTTGACCACAGCGGTACGCGCCTCTTCGGAGATTTTATCTGTACCCGCGCCCCGCGCGGACAGCACACTTTCCAGATCCGGCCCGGCGGTTGCCACGACAAAGTCGCCCGCAAGGTCGCTTAACGCGGCAAGCACCTGATTTGCGTTGTGCTTGCGCGCGGTGTCGCCCGTGATGATGACCGCGCCTGTCTGCAGATCGGACGGCTTCATGCCCGCCGCCGCATATTCCCCGCGCACGATCTTTTTCACAGCCTCCGCATCGATTTCCGTGGGGGAGCTGAGCGGCGTAAAGTAAATATTGCTGCGGTAGACCACCTCTTTTTCCACAATGCCCACCCGCGGCACGGCATAACTGCCCGCCAGATTTTCCACGACCAGGCGGCTGAATACAAGCTGTGTGGTAGATGTGCCAATGTCAATGCCCACACTGTGCACAATTTCCTGCATGCCTGCGCCTCTCTTTCCTCATGCAACAAAAAAAGCAGCCCGAAGCACAGGAATCCCCTGCACCCGGACTGCGTCGTACGGCTACCGATCTCTGACCGGCGCTACGTCACACCGATCACGTCAAGTATTTGGTTTTTAAAGTCAAAGCTCGTTTGCGTTCCACCGGGGCTGGACGTCAGCGTCAGCTTGCCGCGGAGCTTATCCTTAACCAGCGTCTGGACAATGGAAAGCCCCAGCCGGTCGCCCTTTACCTTGCTCACATCAAAACCGCAGCCGTTGTCAAGCACCTCGATGCGGGAATACAGCTCCCCGGCGGAGATGATAATGCGGATTTCTCCGGAGTCCTGGTTTGGGAACGCATATTTAAGCGAATTTTGCAGCAGTTCGTTGATGATGAGCGCCACGGAGGTCGCGATATCCGAATCCACCTTGAAATCGTCGCCCTCCAGTGTGATGGAAACATCAAAATGCGGCCGGGCAAAGTACCGGACGGCGTTGCCCTTGATGTTGGAGATCACCTCGCCGATTTTGACCTCATCCACGCCGCTCTGCGCGAGCAGCTCGTGCGTGGAGGCGATGGACAAAATACGGTTCATGCTCTCGATGAGCACCCGCTTGGTATCGTTGCGCTCGGTGCGGCGCACCTGCAGGCGAAGCAGGCTTGCGATGGTCTGCAGATTATTCTTTACCCGGTGGTGCATCTCTTTGATGGCCACCGATTTGAGAATCAGCTGTTTTTCCTGCTCGCGCAGAAAGGTGATGTCGCGCACAACCAGCGCAAAATCAATATCCGCCGAGTCGATCTGGATGCGTTTGATCGCCAGGGAATACTGCCCGATCAGCGTTTCCACCGCGGAGTAGCCGTCCACCGTATCCTCCGACGGCTCTCTGTCAAACAGGCGCACATTTTCGTATTTCTGCCCGAGGATGTCGTCGACATACCCCAGTTTTATGTAGAGTTCCCGCGCAAGCGAATTGCGGAACATGACCACGCCGTCGTAGCTGACGAGCATCAGCGCTTCGTCGATGCACTCGGGCAGCCAGTTGTTTTCATCCACCATGAGGGTAATGGCGTTTGCCATGCGTTCATAGCTCTGTTCGGAAAAATGGAGGCGTTCGCTGACCGCGCGCTGTTCATCCGCACGTTTTTCGCGGATCAGCACACCGATCACGCGCTCTCCGTTGCGGATCGGCTCCACCGACTGGATCACGTGGGTCTTTTCCTGCGTGACCGCCTTCATCTGCTTGGTCGCCACGCCCAGCTTGAGGGTGCGCGCAACAGCGGGCTCATTTTCCGGCTTTGCCAAAAGGCCGACCACCGTCTTTTTGTAAGAGGAGGGCACACTTTGCGGCTTTGCCTCGGCCACGACGATCGCGTCGCCGTCGAACGAGGGGCAATCTATGAACATATCGGCCTCTTCCAGATTCGCAACAACCTGAAGGGAGGTGCTCATCGCCTGAATAATACCGATATCCTCATCGTTCAGTTCCGTATATTGTTTGCACAGTATTTTGATGATCTCCATAGACATCAGCCCCCGGTTTGCAGCAGGACGATCTCCGCAACCCTGCGCATGGACATGTTCTTGTTCAGGCTGAGCTTTCGAATGAAATCATAGGCCTCCTGCTCGGAAAGCCCGTCACGCTCCATAATGCGCCCCTTTGCCTTTTCGATGATGCTGCGGTTTTCCAGCCGCTCGCTCACCTTGGCGATATCCTGACGCAGCTGGCGCATTTCCTTGTTGTGGGCAACGGCGAGCTCAATGCTCGGAATCAGCGATTTTTCATCAATCGGCTTTACCAGATAGCCGCTGACGCCCAAATCCTTTGCGCTTTCGATAAACTCCCGCTCGCTGTACGCGGTCAGGAGCACGATGGCCGCATCGACGTTTTCCTCCACCATGATGTGCGCGGCCGAAAGACCGTCGAGAAGCGGCATCTTAACGTCCATGAGCACAAGCTCGGGCCTGCATTTCTTGCACAGTTCGATCGCATCGAAGCCATCCCCGGCCTCTCCGACCACGGCATAGCCTTTTTCCTCGAGTATTTCCTTAATATCCATCCGTGTAATTGGCTCGTCGTCCACAATGACGACTTTAAGCGCCGGATTATCCATGGTGATTAGCTCCCTGCTTGTCGATCTTTCGCGCAAATAGCGCACGTTTATTCGAAGCCAAGCAGCTCCATCAGCGGCGGAAAACCGCTGCCCTCCACGCTGCTTGTCACAAAAATGTCGCGTGTGCCGGCCATGCGCAGGTATTCTTTGGCTTTTTCAATTTGCTCCGGGCTGGCCAGGTCGCTTTTGGTCACCACGCCAATTGACGGTTTGGCAAACATGCTGGTGTATGCGGGCGGGAACATGGTGCCGTTTTCCGTTGCATCCTGCACCAAAACGATGAGATCCGCATCGGTTGAGCTGACCATAAGCGCGCCGCGCATGTGTACGCGCTCGAGGTATTCGCCGGGTGTATCAATCACGCGCTGGTTGATTACCTGCACGGTTTGGGTTTTGTAATAGCGCAGCGCCTCATGGTTGAGGTACTGGCTGAGTGTGGTTTTTCCGGCGGCCGAGCGGCCGATCAGGATGATGCGTTTCGTTTTTCGTTCCATACGCACATAAAATCCGGTCAGGTCTTGGTGATCGGCGCCGCGGCAAAGCCCATCTTCTGGCACAGCACGCCCATGACGTCATAAAGCGCAGCCTCAACCGCAGCAACGTCGCCCGTGATGACCAACGAACCGTTAAAGCGGTCGACAAAGCCGATGGAGACATCCGCCGCCTTGCTGGCCACATCGGCCGCAATCATCGCCGCCTCGCTCGGCGTGATGGTAAAGATGCCGATTGCGCCTTTTGCGTCGATCAGACCGAGCTTGCCGTAAAGCTGCTCGACCGGGCTTGCGATGACGTGCGCCAGCGTCACCTGTTTGCCGGGAACAAATTCCTGTATGATTCGCTTCTTTTCATCAAGTTCTATCATCAGCGCTCTCCTCCTCTGTTCGGCTCAATCTTACCGCAGCACAATGCGGCTGCCGCCGCCAAAGGCCTGCCGGTACAGCCCGACAATTTCTTCCCTGGTGGGCTGTCTGGGGCTGGTCGCCGTGCAGCGATCGGCCAGAGCGGTTTCCGCCATGGTTTGGACAATTGCTTCAAACCTCGACGCGTCCACGCCTGCTTCCTCAATGGTATACGGCACGCCCATCTGTTTTTCCAGACGCCGCACGGTGCGAATCAAATTGATTGCGCTCTGGCGGACGCTCTCAGCCTTCAAATCAAGCAGCGCAGCAAGGTCGGCGTAGCGCCCGGCGGTTTCGGTGAGTTTGGTTTCGCAGCCCGCGTTATAGCTCATGACATAGGGCAGCAGGATCGCGTTGGCGCGTCCGTGGGGAATGTGGGTTTGCCCGCCCAGCGCATGTGCCATGGAGTGGCAGATGCCAAGCCCCGCATTGGAAAACGCCGCGCCCGCAAGGCAGGATGCGTTGTGCATGGCCTGTCTCGCCGTCAGATTATCCGGTTCCCGGTAGGCGGTTAACAGACACGCATGCACAAGTTTGACCGCTTTTTCGGCCAGCGCATCGGTAAACGCATTCGCTTCCGTGCACACGTACGCCTCAATCGCGTGGGTGAGCACATCAAGACCCGTGTCCGCCGTCACGCGCGGCGGTACGCTGCGTGTCAGCTCGGCGTCGAGCACCGCGTAATCGGGCAGCAGGCTTTCGTCAATCAG
Source organism: Intestinibacillus sp. (assembly GCA_050255995.1). GTDB lineage: Bacteria > Bacillota > Clostridia > Oscillospirales > Butyricicoccaceae > Intestinibacillus. Next base: position 3,233 of record JBFWIM010000032.1, on the reverse strand, counting down.
CGGGTATTTCGCCCCGCGCGCCTTATCCGTAATCACGGCGAATTTGCTCACCTCGGAGCCTGTGCCGCTCGTGGTGGGGACGGCGATAAATGGGCAGTCACGCAGGTCAAACTGCCTTGCGGCAAAGTACATGATGGCCTTAGCTGCGTCAATTGGTGAGCCGCCGCCGAAGGCGATGACCGCATCCGGCTGAAAATCAAGAATCGCAGATACACCCGCCGTGACCATATCAATGTCCGGATCGGGCGCAACTTCAGAAAAGATGCGGTACTCCGCCCCGGCAGCCGCGAGAGGTTCCGTCAGGTAGGAGGTACGGCCGCTTTCGGCCATAAACGCATCGGTAACAATGAAAGCACGGTGCATGTCTTTCATCATGGCACGCAGAAAGTCGCCGCCGATGAGCACCTTGGTGTGAAGGTCAAATTTATCCATCACAGTCTCTCCCTTTTGTTTTCACAACGGGTCAACCAGCGTAAATTTATCCCTTTTCATCAATTTTACAACGGTTTTTGGATAAAAAAAGCACCTTGAACCCCTGTTTTCCTCAGAATTCAAGACGCTGCGCCGCACCTTTCATTACGTAAATGTTACGCCGAAACACTGCGTCGCGTCCCAGCTTGATTATGTTGTTATCATACTCTATTTTATTGGCTGCGTCAAGGACGATTTCAGTTTTTTCTATGCGTTTTGACTATTCTGTCTGTGAAAGGCACTCGTTTTTTAGATGAAACAGACAACGAAAAATGTATATCGCGTGAAACGTCTTCATAGTGCGGACGGGGATGCGGCGGCCGGAAGTTCGCTATGAACCGAATCCCGGAACATTTTGCAGCTCCGAACAGCAAATTGCGGAAGGAGGGGAGAGGCTGAAACATCAGGGGGGTTCAGCGCGGAAAACGGCCGTAAAAGGCAAAAACCTCACGAAATCATATGACTTCGTGAGGTTTTTGCTGGTGGCTCATCGGGGATTCGAACCCCGGACACCCTGCTTAAAAGGCAGGTGCGGTGGTTGTTAGCGCAGGTGCTCAGGTGAGTGGGAGGCCTTGCGGCATAAGGGTTTGAAGGGTGTGGATTTGCACAATTGCACCTGTAAATTTTCGGACGAGTGCAATTCCGTGCAAATAATGCGGAGCTAGAAAATATATGGCGCTAACCGGATGCAAAGCAGGGAGCGCAGAATTTTCTGTAGGACACACTATGTGCCAAGGTAGAGAGGAGATATTACCCGTGATTATTTTTTTATAAGCAATCGTATCCATCGTACAATAAGAACCACTGCAATACCCAAAACCACACCGCAAAAATCTAATAAGATGTCGGATACCTGAGACCCTCTGTCAGACAAGAGTTGCAAGGACTCATCTGCGACAGCAACACATAGCCCTAAAAACAGGCAGTTCACAACAGCTTGCACACGCGCCAGACGACTGTATACCACAAACAACGAAAGCAGTATGCCCAAAAGAGTAAACTCAATCATATGGGCCGATTTGCGCAAAAAATGGTGGGTGATAGCACCTTTTCCTAGCATTGGCTCAAGCAGGGAAGAGAGCATTGCGAGAAGTTTCCGGCTCTCTCGTGAAGACTGTGCAACGCTTTGCAATGAGTTCCCCCAAAGGAAGGCTAGCGTTAAGAAAATTAGCAACCCCAGAACGATAGGGATTATCCAGCGTTTGTTATGATTTCGCTTCACTGCGTACTCCTCCCTAGTCCGGGTGGCCTTGTTACGATGAAATTAATACTTTCTCCATACCATCCTGTCAACCACACCGGTATAGGATTGGATGATTTTCATAACCTTGGTTGATACATTTTCTTCAACATAATCCGGCACCGGGATTCCAAAGTCGCCGTTTTCGTTCATGTCAACCGCAGTAGCAACGGCCTGCACTATTCTGTTTCGTCCTCGCCTATGATGCGAAGCATAGTTGTTGGCGTTATGCTATCAACGATTCCTCTTCTTACAGCTTCCTCACACAAAAGTCGGCTGCTCCATTTTTTGTGGTCTTTCGGTGGTTCTTCCTTTGCCAGATCTTTAAGTGCTTTTACTGCTTCCTGATTGAACCGGCTGTAGTGTCCCCTTGGTTTGCTTCGTTTTCCTCGGAGCGTTGCCTCCAATCCAAGCGTGGCGTACTCTGTTCGGACCGTCTGGATGGTAGTATCCGTCGTACCAAGCTGTTCCGCAAGCGCAGTTAAAGTGTATTTCTTCTGCTGTGCTGTATCAGACATGAGAAGGATCTTCGCCCGCATGATTTTCTTCGCAGGCTCTGTCCCTTCACATACGATCTGCGTCAACAGGTTCCGTTCCGCGTCACTCAGCCTGATGAAATATTTGGCTCTTGCCATAAGACCATCCTCCGCAGAGACTCATTTATGCGCTCATGGTATCACACGCTCAGAACATAGGCAAGAGTAAAAATATACAATTCGCAATTAGGCATATCAGGAATCGCCGGCCATGTACCCGTATCCGAGCACTTCATAGTACCCAACCGGGAACTCACGCTGCGCGACTCTGTCACCATAGTTGCCTTCAACGGTGTGAACGATACCGTTCTCAACATATTCTACGATGCCAGTATTCGTCCTCGGTCAGCAGGGACTTGACTTCAAGATAGTGGCTGCTCTTTTCATCGAAGCAGTCAGCGAGGCCGCCCCAGCCCACATACTCTGCCAGGATGCTCTGCTCGGTGGGAGTGGCAATCCTGTGTTCGCTCTCCAGCTTTTTCAGGAGCTGGATCGCCTGCACATTGTGGTAGTAGCGTTCCAGCGGCGTCCCAACGCCTAAAATGCCGCTTTCGGGCATCATCAACTGGAGGGCGTAATCCATGGCCGGCTTCCTCCGGACCGCCTTTTGGTTTTGAGAAAGGCGCTTCTTTTCAGTGGAGACCTTCTTCTTTATAAGCTTAATGATGTCGATACCATTCTTCTGCTTCCGTAGCTCCACATCGTTCCCGTTTTGGAAGGACTCGCAGATGGAATAAAGGAGCTCATTTGTCAGATAACAGTCGCCAAAATACTCTGTCTGATAATGCTCCAGCGCTCGTTCCAGTTCGTCCTCAACGTCCGTCTCCCTGTAGCTGCCGAAGTAGAACTGCCCGTTTTCGTCCTGATAGAGCTCCGGGGGAATATCCGTACATCTTCCGGTGGCGACCACGAATCTGCGCATTGCCCTGGCTATGGGCTCATACCCGGCTTCACTGGAAGGCATCGTTATTTGCAGCACCGTATCG